>CAYXNY010000001.1:0-7862 GCA_964467175.1 Microcaldota archaeon
TCCACCTCCTCCTCCGCCTCCTCCGGAGGTTTGGTTTTTGTACTCTATGGAGTCAGAGGCAGTGCCTATGCTTTTGCCATCCGCATCCATGCATTCATAATAAACAGTTTTTCTTCCAAAACCATCGCTCAGAGTCCATCCTCTCTGAGTTCTGTAGGTTTCCCATCCGCTCCACGCAGAATTTTCATTTTTATACCTGCAAAGATGCGCATCGGTTGCATATAGGTAGAGGGTAACATACTGTGATGTTGTGTACGCGTCGTTGTTGTTTATAGTTATCCTTATCGTTCTCTCCTTTTTTTCCTCGCTTTCATTCTTCTTTCCTTCTTCCCCCTCTCCTGTTCCGGCATCATGCCCGACGCTTGCTTCATTTCCGGCAGCATCCACGCATTTAACAAGCACATACCCAACTATTGCATACGACTTTCCGTTGCCTCCTATCGCCTCATTTCCATAAACAATCTGATTATTCGAATAAATATCGCATTTTGTCGGCGTCATGTCCTCAACAAAAACCTTTACACCGCCGCTCTCCGGCTTTAATGTTATCGCAGGCGGAGTCCCATCATAGATTATGCTGTCGCTTTTTATTCCGCTTTCCGATTCGTTATTCCTGCACTTTGCATAAACCGTCTTCTCCCCGTCTCCTTCAGAAAGCACCCAGTATTTTGTGCTCGCGTACTTCTCCCACGACCATCCACCGTTTTCGTTTCTGAAAGCGCAGTCATCGGATTTTATTGCGTTGATGTAGAGGGCGACATTCCTGCTGTTCGTGTACTCGCCCTCACCAACCCTGAAGCTCAATATAGTTGGTGGGATTGTGTAAAAAACATCCACCTTGTTGCTAGGCCCGCTTTCTCTTCCTCCTGCTACAGCAGTAACCCAGAATGTATAATTTCCATCGCTTTTTAACGTGTATTCGTATTGCGTTCCCTCAACAAGGACCGGGTTTATTTTTTCTCCATTAACATAAACATTGTACCCATCAACATTAGGACTGGGTGAAGGCTCCCAGGAAAGGAGTATATCAACACCCTCAGCGGTTGCAGAAAGGTTTTTAGGCGGCTCTATGCCTACAAGGGCAGAGGCAACCACCGCGCTCACCCCTCCTATTATGAGCAAGATTGCGATCGCGCCCAAAATCAAAAGCACTCTATTGTCTCCTTCAAACTCCGGCCTTTCCACCACCGGCTTCTCTTTAACAGGCGTTCCATACTCTGGAACATTAGGAACTATCTCCATAACGCTCACCCCAAAATTTTACCATGTTGTCCAATTAGTTTATGTATGGTAATGTTTAAATATCTTTGCCCTGCAAAGTGTGCGCCTACATGCCAACAAAAGCTTATTAAACTGTTTTTCCCAATCCATACACATGAGAGCAGAAGTAAAGGAAATTGACGGAAAAAGGTTTATTCTCCTCCCGGACGACATCCCTTACCCAGAACTAGAAATTTTCAAGCTTAAAGACGGCTTCTACCTCCTCACCATTCCTCTCGAACCGCCGAAAAAGCCGAAAGCCGAGGAGAAGCTCTCGGAAGAGGAGAAGAAGCTCCTCATAGACCTTTCCATGATAAGGTTTGAAAAAAGAACGCCCGCGAATGTAAAGAAGGCGCTTTCAAAAAAACAGCTGGAGCTCCTGAAAAGTTTGATAAGGAGAGGGTATGTAAGCATTTTTAAGAAGGGAAAATACAAGGATGTCGGGGTGCTCAATTTTTCAGACCGGATTTTTGAAATGCTGAAGGAAGAAAAAAGGAGAATGAGGGAAAACGCAGAGAAAGAAGAGAAAAAAATGCCTTTGCAGTCGGCAAAGCCATTCTTCGCTCTAAGCAAAAACATGCAGAAAGAGATAAGCGAGCTTGCCGCAAAGGGGCATATAGCTGTTGTAGGAATGGATGGAAAAGTGTATGTTGCCAGAGCAAGGGATTTCTACGCCCTCTCAAATAAAATAAAGAAAGCCCTGAAAAACGAAGAGAAGAGCGTCGCAGAGATAGCCGGGGAGCTCGGAGAGGATTACGAAGCGGTGGATGTTGTGCTGAAAATACTCTGGGCAAAGGGAGAGGTGGTAGAAGCGAGAAAGGATGTTTTCGCGCTGGTGGAATGATGATAAAAGACAGCATTCATGGTTTTATAGAAACCAGCGAAGAAGAGGAAAAAATAATAGACGCGCCAGAATTCCAGAGGCTGAGGCATATAAGGCAGCTTGCGCTCGCGCACCTGGTCTATCCGGGCGCAAACCACACGAGGTTCGAGCATTCTCTCGGCACGATGCACATCGCAGGAAAGATTGCCACCCGGCTGAACTTGGATGTTAGAAAAGCCCGCCTCCTCGGTCTTCTGCATGACCTGGGCCATGTTGCGTTCTCTCACGAATCCGAGAGGGTCCTCTCGAAATACCTCGGGACGCACGAGGAAATCGGAAAGAAAATAATAGAAAATAGCACGATTAGCGATGTTGTTTTTTCAAACTACTCAAAAAAAGAGTTTTTTTCAGGTCCTGAGATGGAAATAATAGAGCATGATTTGGGCGCTGACAGGCTGGATTACCTGAACAGGGATTCCTACTATACCGGGGTTGCGTACGGTGTAATAGACGAGGGAAGGATAGTTTCTACCATTTCCCTTGATAAAAAAACCAAAAAAATCTACCTTGAAAGGGGAGGGCTTGAGGCGGCAGAATCCATGCTCATAGCAAGGTTCATGATGTTTTTTACGGTGTATTTCCATAAAACAGTCAGGATCGCCTCTGCCATGCTCCAGAAAGCAATAGAGCAGAGCATCAACTCCGGCGCGGTAACTCCTGAAGATTTCATCCATGGGTGGGATGATGAGATGCTTTCCAAACTCTCCAAAAGCAATGAGTTCGCAAAGCGCATTCTTCAAAGAAAACTATACAAGCTTGCATATGAGCTTCCCTTTTCGGAAGAAAATGTCAGGCTCGCAAAACAGCTGGAATCCGAAAAAGTGATAATCGACCTTCCCTACTCGGTTTACAAGCTCAGGGGATTTGATGTTGAAATAGATGGAAAGAAAAAGAAGATGGATGAATGCTCTGTTCTCGTTAGAGATTTAAAGGAAGCGGAGAAATCAAAACTCAAAATTTTTGTAATATGCGAGGAGAGCAGAAGGAAAAAAACCGCGGAAGAGGTTGAAAAAATTCTGAAAAAATAAAAAATCATCCGATGATAAAACTAGCGACCTTTACGATCACTATGAGCGCTATTGTGGCTATCACAACCATCTGCGGCGTAATTTCTATTCCTCCTGTTCTGGATGTTGGGCTCGTGCCAATTATTCCGGCCATCGTTGTGGGCATCTGTACGCTCTGCCTTTTCCAGCTCATGCCCTCTATTTTAAAGCAAAAACATTAAAAATGTTGGCAGCGAAAATTCAGCATGGATGTTGAGCTTGTTTTTTTGAAAGACCCCTTGAAACTCGGGCTGAAAAACCCGGTGCTCATCACCGGTTTTCCCGGAGCAGGCCTGGTTGGAAGCATAGCAACAACCTTTCTTACGATGGGAAACGGTTTTGAGCTTGTGGGGTACGGAAAAAGCGAGGGTTTTGCACCCATCGCCGCGATACATGAATACAGGCCCCTTCCTCCGCTGAGGATACTCGCTTCGAAACAGCTTAACGCAGTCGTTCTTCTTTCAGAAATGACCATACCCGTCTCGCTCAATTCACAAATCGCGCAGAGAATACTAGAGCTGGCGGACAGGATAAAGGCAGGGATGGTGGTTTCGCTCGGCGGAATAACGCTGGGGGAGAAAGAGGATGTTGTGTATTTCATCGCTTCAACTCCCTCTATAGCAAAGGTTGCGCTATCAAAAAAGGTTGGCGAGCCGATAAAGGAAGGTGCAACCACAGGAGTTACCGGAGTTCTGCTTTATTCCTCTTTCATAAAAGAAATCGACACCATCGCTCTCCTCGCGGAAGCAAACCCAGACCTGAGCGACCCGAAGGCTAGCAGCAATGTCCTCAAAGCTCTTCAAAAACTCCTTGGCGTGGAAATAGACACGAAGGCGCTCGATAAAGAGGCGAAGGAGATCACGGAGGCACTCAAGGAGAAGATTGTTAAATCAAAAGTTCCTGTAAAGTCGTCGATGTACGGATAGGGCGTGCATTTTACAATCTAACCATAGTAAAAGAAATATTTTTAAACTGTTTCATTAAGTATATATTTATGAAAAAGCTTATTGTTTTGATTTCAGTGTTTTTACTCCTTTCCACGATCCATACCAATGAGATAAAAGTCAATGCTTCGGAAAGAATAAAACTACCTGCAAGCATTACATTTGAGAACGTGCAAAAAATCAACACGCAACCAGTTCCGGTTATGCTGGAAAAAATAGAAGAAATTCAAGATATAAAAATAAAAAGTCCGCCGCCCGTACAACCCAACATAAAGGATGAAGAAAAATACACCGAAAGAACGGTTTTTTTACTCTCAGATAAGAAATGGAAGACCGTCCTTAAGTTTACTCCTGTTGCGGTCTGGGGCTCAGACAAATTAAACAAATACCCTTTTCTCGTATATCATTACGAAGAGTACAATACTGGGAGACAGCATCCACCGGACTATGGAATAGATGCAGATTCGATCGTACTGTTTTTGCAGCAGTATAAACCGGACCGCGTGTATGTAGTAGGTAATAATCCAAGCAAGTTAAATGCCATTCTTATATCTCAACCTCCTTATGGCGCCGGGCTTAGTCCGGATATCATATACACAATTGGAGAAAATGAAGATAGGTCCTTCTGGAAGAGTTACGAAGTGGCAGTTGTATGTAAAGAAGATGATTATGCATCCTGTCTTGTTGCTGCGCAATACGGTTCTTATTACAACGCACCATTAGTAATACTTCCAAAAAATTTTTGGATGGATGCTGAGACCGTTAATGCAATAAGAAACAAAAGAATTATTGCGATAGGCAAATACTCAAAGATGGAAACAATTAATTTACAGAAAATCTCTCCGAGAACAGCCTTCTACCTAAGAGAGGCGGCCGAGCTAAAATACATGAATGAGTTTTCGTCTGGAGGTTTGATCCTCGTAAACGGTTTTGATATAAACCCCTATCCAGACATACTCAACGCATTCTTTAAGCCCCAACACGACTTTAGAACATCCAGAACAGGCGACTACATAAGAGAGCCATTCTATAAAACTTCTTTGCTCGCTCCCTACTTGGGGGCTGCAGATCATGATGGATTGATGGTTATAAATGAAGGATATGTACCACCGGATAAAGATTGCTTTTCCACTCCACCTCAAGATAGGGACAAAGTAGAAGAACAAATAGAAAAAATTAAAGGGAGTGTAGATAAAAGAATTAAAGAAGAATCAACAAAACCAATTAAGTACTTAACTATCATGGCAACACCGTTTGCGATTCCCGATTCAAAATATGCGAATTGCGATGCAAACCGTATGCGCAGAAGACCAGTCGATAACCTCTATGGAAATTTTTATCCTGGTTTGGAGATGGCCCCTCTAGAAAGAAAGCCTTTATATAGAAAAGATGGCAAAATTTATGTGTTAAGTCAAGCAAGAGAATCTAAAGAAGACGAAGAAGCCCTATCGATGTATATGGAGGCCTATAATGAAACCACCGGAATTATACATGAAAGAATTAAGTTATTTGATGGTGGGATCGTTAGCCATCCCTCTCGTTACGCTTACAACTACACAGTAGACAACATGTTCAACGTTCATCTTTTTAGACTAGATTATTGGGATACTCCCTATGATAGCTTGGAATACATAATAATAGATGAAAACGGAGACTACCGATCAAAGGAAATATCAATCACTGGAAGTATATACTCTTTCAAAGTAAAGACTGCGCTCTCAGGCAACATCTATGTTGTTGTATGGAGTTATGATATGGATAATGCCCAAGTTATTATCACTATATTGGGTTTTAATCAAAACGGAGATTTAATAGTAGAAAATACAATCCATCCGGCTAAGTGGCTACCTTCCTATGATTTCACTGTAAATTCAGACGAGGAAGTATATATTATTACTCAAGGCTCATATGAGAATATCCTCATTAAATTAGATAAGCAAGGAAATATAGTTTTTACGAAAGATGAGAACGATCTGCTCTTTGACCACGGTGTTTTGCTGGCCCAAATTGAAGCAGATGAAAATGGAAATCTGTTTTTGCCGGGGATTGGAGTGGATTTGATCCAGGAAGGCGAAAGCTCTTACTACAATCTAAATTTCAGCAGGACATATTTTGTTAAGTTGGGTGAAAATGGAGAGGTTATCACAGAAAGAGTCTATTTAATAGACACATACTCGGTTGGAGCCGGCATCGAGTTAACAGATGACAATGTTTTGTTTTTTGATACATACGCAGGCAACATATCATTTTTTAGTAAGGATGGTGATCTCCTATCCGGCCCTGAAGAAATTTTTGATGAAGTTTGCATAGTTACTAATTATGTCAAAAAACATAATTCAATATATTTTATATGTGATTGGGCGCATCATCTCCCATCCTATAATTATGTTGAGGTTCTCTCTCATAGCAGTAGAAAAGAACTTTATATCGATGCCCAAGTAGCAAAGGTTGGTAGAATTTATGGAATAGATACTTCTGACGTTTCTTCACTTGTTGCAAGAACCCTATTTTATGAAATGCTGTTAAGTGAAGATAAGTATGGAATATCCACAGGTCATTCCAGGCGGCAGCTATGTATCGGCGCCGAGAGAATTTATACATATGCGACATTAAACGGGCTCCAACCTGTTTGTTATGTTTCAGAGTGTGGTTGTGGGTGCGAGCCGTCTATAATCTGCATAAATGACGCTGTAGATGACCCAACTTTATTTTACAATAACAGATATATAAGTTGTTCCGGAAATGGCGATTTAGTACATTGTTTCAATGAGTTAGACAGTTCCACAATGCCTGAGTTTAAGCAACCACCAGTTGTTTCTACACAGTACAGCCCCCATACGGGTAGTTTTTGGCAGGGAGGCATGTGGACACTTTCTTTAAATACAATAAGAAAAGGTGCTGTCGCTAATTACGCCCCGCCGGGAACAGTTATACTCTTGCTGCAAGATGATGGTTCTGGAGGCGGAATAATGCGTGTGCTGTTTAAAAATGATGACCTTGGAACTGCGTATGGAAAGAGCAACTATGTTAGGTTTATTGGCAGCTTTAACACTGTGCTTATCGGTTATCCTAAACTAAATCCGAAGCTCGAATAGGTTGCTGGCCTTTCATTTATAGTAAGTATTTTTAATCTGTTTTGTTACTTAACTAATTTAACTATTCGCAGGGGTCGCCAAGCCCGGTCAAAGGCGCACGGTTGAGGGCCGTGTCTCTTAGTGGGTTCGTGGGTTCAAAACCGAGCTTTTATGGGGGAGGTTTCCCCCCTAAAAGCTACGCTCCCAAAATCACCCCCCTCATATTTGAATAAAAATTTTTGGGGGGTCAAGAGGAGCTTCGGACCTTGGAGGCGGAAACCCTCCGCGGTTCGGTGTGAAAATCCCACCCCCTGCATACGACTAGGGGGAATTATATCTTCTCTCATCTCCCCCTTAACACGGCGGAACAACCCTCACCCAACCTTACTATGCTTTTGGGTGAGGGCTTGGGTGCCACCAACCATACTAACCCTCTGGTGGCACTTGTTCCACCGTGTTACTCGCCTACCCCCTTATGTAATTCTAAAGTTTAATTCACGCTCGCATACGCTCACTTGCTTAAAGATAGGTTTTTAAGTATTTAGGAGCATATTATAGTTAGTGGGTTAGTATGATGGTAGATGGAAAAGTAAGGAAGATGAAATTTTCTGAAAAAGTTAGAGAAAATTTTCAGAAGTTCAAGGAAGTTGTTGAG
>CAYXNY010000002.1:0-8806 GCA_964467175.1 Microcaldota archaeon
CCTTTCAACCATAATGTTGCTATATTTTCTTCGCGAATATTTTCTAGATATCTTAACCCTTCTCCTGGGTCACCACCAAAGAGATAAACATTGAACTCAAGTGCAAAATAAAGATGCTCGGTATTGTAACCGTACTCGCTGGCTTTCCTCAACCAATCACCATTTTTGTATGTTGCACCGTAATCGTACATGTACGCCCCTCTAACCAGGTCATCCATTTTCCCACTACTAGGAGAGATAACAAAAATATCCATGATTTCTCTCCTTGGAAATGCCTTTTCTATATACTCTCTAGCAACCCTACTCGGATTTTCAAAATACTCTCCACCATGGTAAGATAGAAAATTTTCACATGCAGGGTCTATTACCCTATACCCTAATTCTGTTCTAACCATACAGAATGCATGTACACTAAAATCAAACTCCCCGTTTTCTTTTATTTCAACCAAACCAGAAGAAATTATTGTTATTGGTAGGTTTAGCCTTTTCCCAATGACATATGCGAGAATAGCAAAATCCAAACAATCACCCTCCCTCCTTATATAAAATTCGTAAGGTGTTGCGGGTTCTAGCCCCTCCTTAGCTTTAAGTTTAAGCAACCCATCTTGCTTAACCAACTTTTCAAGCATATTTATTGATAGATAAATGTTAAGGTTGTATTTGCTTAAGAAGTTATTTATTGCCTTTTCCATGTTTTCAGGTATAAAAAATAACTCTTCTGGTTTTGGAAGTTGTTTTGAGGTTTCTTTTGTTTCTCCCCCAACTCCTAAACTAAGGTCTTTTCTCTCAACGCTTCTTTTAACAGTTATTTTTGAAGGAAACTCCTCCTCTGAAATTCTTTCAACAATAATTTCACCATCTTTTGTTACTCTATAAAATTCCGGCCCGTTTTCTCTTACAACCATCACCTTATAATACTTCTCTGCTATTGTAAACCCAGCATATTCTGGTGGCTCCCAGTGAAAGACCTGTTTTTCTTCTGCATTCAATTCTTTAAGAAGTTCTTTCTCTTCTTTGTTGCTAAGCCCTGGGATTAATTCGTGTTTTAACGACCCTTTATTCACTTTCCGCAAAGAACTTATCTCATAGAAGTTCTCTTTAAAATACAAGATGAAATTTTGTTCAAATTTTTTCTGTTCCTCTCCCCTTTCTCCCTTCTCCTCCTGCAATTCCATAACTCTAGTAATGCGGTAAGTGTTAAATCCTTTTGCCGATGCGATCGCAAATGGCATATCCTTCGTCGTTTGCCACACAAATTATTTGTTTTTCGCTGATAAAATGTTACGATCTTGGTCGGCATAACAAATCAGCAAAATTTAAAAACTTATCTATCCATATATTATAACTATGAGAAAAATGAGAAAAGAGGAAATGATCAAAAAGCTGTTCGAACTACCAAAGAAATTACAAAAATATAAAGATCATGTTGAAAAAGATCATGTTGAAAAAGTTAAAGATAACTTTATTTTTAAAAGTATCAAATCCAGAGCATTAAGGGCATCATTCATGGCATATTACATAGCAAACATTTTATATAAAATATATCTTGAAAGTATCAAATCCAGAGCATTCAGGGCATATTTCAGAGCAAACACTTTAGATGAAATACTCTATCAAAAAGGTTTACGGAATTTATGGAAAAGAGAAGAATGTAGTGAAAGGGATTTCGCTGATGCCATAAAAAAATACCGCGAGGCTGCCCATTTTTTTGAGCTTCTTGAACGAAAGATACCTCGTAAACCAACGATCCCAGTATACTTCAACTTAGCATCAGAATGTCTTTGTAGTGCTGCTACCCTATCTCTTTACTTAGTAGATGAGGTGGAAGGAATTTCTGATGAGAAAAAGGCAAAAATCTTACAATCAGCGTTGTTTTTCTTATATAAATGCATTGAGATTGAAATAAAAAAAATAAGTTTTACTGGTGCACCTTCTACTAACAAGGATACGATTAACTCTATTAACCGTGCACTTTGGCTTTTTTTCGAGCTCAAGAAAAACATAAGCGTGCCAGAAGATATTGAAAATAAAATGAGCGTATACCTCGACTATATCCATCAGGGGTTTCAAGAATTAAAACTTGGGGAAAGCCCTATTTCTAAATTTAAAACGTAAGCTTTTACGGACAATCAGCAAAATTTAAAAACATATTCCCCCCATTTTTTCCGTTCTTTCGAATAAAAACTGAGGTGAAAAGATGATAGAGTATATGCCTATTTTGGTTGCGGTTTTTGCAGTGCTTGTAGCGCTTGGGATGTATATACAGATAGCGAAGCTTCCTGCTGGAAACAAGAGAATGCAGGAGATCGCTGGGGCGATAAGGGAAGGGGCGATGGCGTATTTAGAAAGGCAGAATAAAACAATCGGCGTTTTTATGCTGGCGATATTTTTAATCTTCCTTGCCATTGGTTATTTTATCAACCCTCTCTGGTACGGAATTGCAGTTGCATTCCTTGTGGGGGCGGTAAGTTCTGCTCTCGCCGGCTACATAGGGATGAGCGTAACAACGCTTGCAAATGTTAGAACAGCAGAGGCGGCAAAAAAAGGCCTCAACCCAGCCCTTACTGTTTCTTTTAGAGCAGGTTTGGTGATGGGGCTTGCTGTTGTTGGATTGGCGCTTTTTGGAATTACCGCTCTCCTCTACGCCTTCACAACCTATATCCATTCTCTTGATGAGCTCATGCTCATGATAGCGGGAATGGGCTTTGGTGCGTCCCTTGTTGCGATGTTTGCAAGGGTCGGCGGAGGGATATACACAAAAGGAGCGGATGTTGGAGCGGATTTGGTTGGAAAACTGGAGAAAGGAATCCCAGAGGACGACCCAAGAAACCCGGCCGTGATTGCGGACAATGTTGGTGATAATGTCGGCGACTGCGCGGGAATGGGTGCTGACCTTTTTGAATCCTACATCGTCACGCTCATAGCAGCGATGATTCTCGGAACGCTTATTTTCCATAGCTGGGCCGGCGTGCTCTATCCTCTGCTGATTGCAGCTTCTGCGGTTCTTGCAACGATGATCGGTGCGATGTTTGTTAAAGTAAAGGAAAAAGAAGACCCGATGAACGGTCTTTACAAGGGGATATACGCAACAGCAATACTTTCTGCTGCAGCGTTTTTCTTTCTTACTCCGGCCGTGCTCCCGGCAGGGGTGAATTCTTTCAACATATTCCTTGCGGCGGTAATAGGCCTGATTGTTGCGCTCGCGATAGTTAGGATTACCGACTATTTCACCTCCTATTCATTCAACCCAGTAAAATCCATAGCAAAATCCTCTGAAACAGGCGCAGGAACGAACCTTATAACAGGGCTCGCGGTCGGAATGGAAAGCGTTGCCCCATACGGAATCACGATAATACTTGCAATAGTTTTAAGCTACTGGCTTGGCGGGATCTATGGTGTCACTATCGCGGCGATGAGCATGCTCTCTTTAAGCGGAATAATCCTTGCTGTTGATTCATTCGGTCCAGTTTCTGACAATGCAGGTGGAATCGCAGAAATGTCAGGCCTTCCTTCAAGCGTTAGGACGATTACGGATAAATTGGATGCAGTTGGGAACACAACAAAGGCAACAACAAAAGGGTTCGCAATTGCATCAGCAGGTTTGGCTGCGCTCGCGCTCATGCTTGCGTTTGCGCAGGAGGTCAATGTCGCGGCGGCAAGGCTGGGGGTTGCAGGGCTTGAAACAATAGGCGGGCTGCCTGTTGTGAACATAATGCGTACAGATGTTCTCGTTGGTGCTTTTATAGGAGGGATAATCCCATTCCTTTTCTCTTCCTATGCAATGAGAGGTGTTGGGGTTGCTGCGGATGCAATCATACGAGAAGTGAGAAGGCAGTTTAAAGATAAGAGAATAATGAAAGGAACGGTTAAACCGGATTATGCAAAATGCGTTGATATCTCTACAAAAGAAGCGATCCGAGAATTGCTGAAGCTCGGCCTGCTCGCAGTCGCCACTCCGTTGCTCGTTGGGTTTATTTTTGGCCCTGCGGCGGTTGTCGGTTTTCTTGCGGGCGCGCTCATAGTCGGCCAGTTCCTAGCTGTTTTCATGTGCAACACAGGAGCGGCATGGGACAATGCAAAGAAATACATAGAAACAGGAAAATTGGGAGGAAAGGGAAGCGATGCCCACAAGGCAGCTGTAATCGGAGATACTGTAGGAGACCCGTTCAAGGATACGGCAGGACCTTCTCTCAACCCGCTCATAAAGATACTGAACACGCTGAGCATACTCTTTGTTTCCCTGTTTGTGATGTATGCGGTGCATATTATATAGGTGAAAAGCATGCTGAAAAATAAAAGAAAAATAATTGGAGTTTTTCTTATTCTGCTTTTTTTACTTTTTGGTTGTATCGATATTGGTACGCAAGCAAGCCCTGAGAGTTTGAAGAAAACTCCTCCCCGCGTCTGCATTACCGAGATAACCGACAAAGCAACTGGAAAACTTTTATTCAAGAAGACAGCGTATACCCTTGGGATGTCTTCGAGAATTAGAATCGACTATGTGGATAAAGAGGCTTTTGAAGATGAAGTACTTAGGTCAGGGGCATCATATTTTGGTGAAAAAGAAGGCATCGAAACCGTGATACATTATATAGAAAATGGAACGCATGTAGGTTTCGTATTATATTCCAATAATCTTTGGGTAGAGAATGTAAAGGAGTATGTTGGCGAGAGATTGTATGAAAAATATTTTGGTGATTGCAAATGGATGGTGCAGAATATGGTTGTTACTACTGAGGAATCCAAATTGTACGAGAAAGAAATTGCTGAGAGGCTGAAGAACAGTGCTGGTTCTTCGTTGCCTGAACAAACAGACGAAAATGAGGTACAAAAAAATTTTGATGAAAAATATGAAAAGAAAGAAACCTGTTCTGTTGGTGCTTTTGGAGAGGAGATGTTTATCATAACCCAGGATGTTTGCACCGAAGAAGAAATAGCAGAAAAATATCGCGCGCTTGGTGAAGAATACCAAAGTTCGCAACCACAAGAATAAATAGTTCTATATAGTAAAAAAAAGAAGGCTCCATTTTATGAAATACAGGAATCAAAGGCCCCCCTATCTACTTAAAAATTCATTCAACCTTCTCATCGCCCTTATTTTCTCATCCTTCCCAATCTCAGCCTTTTCAACGGCTTCTTTCAAAAATTCAATGCTTTCATCGTAGTTTGGCTTATCCACAGGGTAAGGGATGCCGTCCTTGCCTCCATGAGCGAATGAGTATTTCACAGGGTCTTTCCAATCCAATTCTGCTCCATAAATTAAGTTTGCGATCAGCGCCAGCGCCCTTATCCTCTTTGCCCCCATCCCTCTGAAAAGCAAAAACTCTTCGTAATCTTTAGGGTCGAACTCCCTTACTCTGTTTAAGAACTCAACATCTCTTCTGCTCAAATCCTCAGGAAAGACCCCATGCCTTGCCGGCATTCTTAGGTATTCCCCTTCCTTCACCGCATCCAGACTGGCTTTCCGTGCTTCTCTTGCTTTTTTTCCGGTCATATTCAACACTTCCCTCTCGTAAATACCCATTATGCTTTCGTTCCCCTCCAAAAAATTGTCGCTCGTATTCCAATGGTACCTTCTTGCCCATTCTCCTTTCATCCCCTGCTGGATGACTGCAAAATTTCCTTTTTCATCAAAAAAGAACGCATGATGGTATATTGAATAGCCATCCTGAATACATGAAGAATCGACCTTTGCAGTAAGCCTGCTTGCTCTTATGAGCTCCTCAGCTTTCCAAGAACTTATTCCCATCTTTTCGCTTTTTTCTTCTATTTCCTGCGGGGTTTTAAGCCCAGTTTTTCCCTTTCCTCCGGCTCCTGCAATCCCTTCCGTTTCCTCCACTGCTATTTTAAGCGCAGCCGTAGTTGTTGTCGTTGTGCCCGAGCTGTGCCAGTCAAATCCCAAGATGCATGAGAAGGACTGAAACCAAAGAGGCATGGAGAGCCTTCTTATAAACTCAGCGCTTCCATACTCAAAAATAATTACTTTGCTTATTTCCTTTGCTAGCCTTACCATCCTTCCGAATAGCCATCTTGGGCATTGTCCAGAATGAAGAGGCAAGTCTATTGTTTGCATAATTTAATTTTGTTTTTTGCATTTAAAAATTTAGCCCGGCCAGTCCTCCGTCTTCTTCTACTGGCATGGAATTGGGAAGCCCATCTCCTGCATTATCCAAGGCCCAATTAAAGCAACCAGAATACCAATAAGAGCTCCAATAAGCATAGCAGTAGCCCAGACGTTTGCTCTGCTTCTTGTCTCGGCTCCAAACACCTGACCAGCAGCAAATATCAAAGCTGCAAATATGATCAGAATTATCACGATTATTGGCAGTAATCCTTCAAGATATTTGTAAAGCCCGCACAGAGCATCCATTATTTTTTGAGGTGCCCCTGTTTCTTCAGGTGCCAGAGGTTTTGCTGAAAAAGCAAGAAGAAAGAATAAAAAAAGAAAGAGGAGTTTTTTCATCCACCCACCATTATGTCAACCTATGCACAGCTAACAGTTAGCAGGTTCATTATAATTTGACCACATCACCTTTATGAACCAAGGCACGATTATTGCAACTGCAAACCCAATTAAAGCACCGGTCAGCATAGCAGTAGCCCACACATTTGCCCTAGCCCTTGTTTCTGCTCCCATTACCTGCCCAGCAGCAAATATAACCGCAGCGAATATAATCAGCACTGCTGCAAAGACAGGGAGACTCGTCTTCAAGAAGCAATAGAGTGAGTTGAGTGCGTCTAAGATACGCCCTGTCTCGTTGCCAGCCCCATCGGCACTTAACAGTACTATATTTGCCAGCAAAAGCACCAAAAGCAAAGCAATTTTTCTCATTTTTTCTACCTCCTTTTGTTTTTCTTTATTCATGGAAACATTTTTAAATAATGCTACTTCATGCTTTTTTATGGATTTTTGATCTTCCATATCCTATACTCCCCTTCCACATCAACGAGGGAAAGGCATTCTGGTACTTCTTTTAATGTTTTTTCTATGACATAATCATAATGATATCTCTCAAAAAAAGTGCAGTTTGCCTTCCCAAACATAAAATCCTTCATGGCAGTTTGAACCTCTTTTTCTGTTAGGCCTATTTCCATACTCGGTGTTATGGATATATTCTCGCTTTTGTATACGGTATTAAACATGCAGCGCATATCTGCGCAGAATACCTTTGCATTCTCAATCTTTAGATCGTCCAACTGGTGGAAAGGGTGAGAAGAGGAAAGTAGCCCAACTATGGCTATTAGAATGAAAAGTGAGTCCATAAAATTTACCCTAAAACTTGAGAAATCCAATTTTCCCTTTGCTAATGAAACTGCAAGCAGCGGAACTATAACATCACCAAAACGCAGCTGGTTGAATATCAAGAAATAGGCAATAAAAGGGAGGTAAACAAAATTGCTGTTCTTAATGTATAGATAGAGAATGGAAAGAAAAACTATCGAAGAGAGAAAGACGAATATTTGGAGGTTTTCAATCACCGCAAACTCTCTGTTGAACAATATCGAATAGATGAAAGCGTGAATATCCGAGAAATAGTGTGGCCCAGCATAAAGAAGCCAGAAGAGCAAAGAGAGAACAAATGCAAGCGCATACTCTTTTCTTATAGCCGTTTGGAGGGTTTTAATCGGATCTGAGCATGGTTTGAATTTTTGAATGTTGGCAAAAACAAGCGGAAGAAGGAATATAGGGAAAAGGTAGTACATAGTTCCCATAAAAATACCTATTAGGAATGCAGCAAACCCTGTTGCGTTTAAACCTATAAGAAACAAGAATGCCTCGAAAACAGCGGGCCTTCCGAGAACTATCCTAACTTGAAGAAGAGAAATTACGGCGCTGTAGAGAAGAGCGCGGTATTCATCCTTCATCCTTTTTGTATGAATGAGATATGCGTATGTTAGGGTCAGGAGTGCGAGTACCTGGATTAGAGTCAGGGAACTATCTCCTAGCATTTCATGCAGTTTTCCTACAATATAGTCAAACAACAGGTAGGGGTTAAAATGGAAATTCTGCGAGTAGACAAATAGTTTTGAGTAATCGTAATTATATTTATAAATAACAGAATGCCTCAATAGGTCATCCGATGGGTCTGATGGATTAAGGGTAAAGAGCAAGATGGTGAAAAAAATCGCAAAGAGCGTGTACTTATCCCTATCAAAAATAGAGTGCTTTCTTTCAAACCCAAATGTTTGAAAATGCCAAAGCCCATAAAATATCCTTTCATCTTTTTCAAAAAAGTTCTCTTCAAACATATTTTTTTCTTCTACGAGTTTCAAAAAACTGTTAGCTCTGCGCAGAGCGGTTGTTGGAGCGAAAAGAAATATATACTTTGAAATTTTTTTCGCTTTTTTAACTGCCTTGGAGTAATTTTGTTTTGTTAGAACATCCAAGAATATGACAACATCTGCCTTTTCTTTGCATGAAAAAAACTTTTTCAAAGTCAGCTTTCTTGTTTTGTGGCCTCTTTTTTCAAACCATTCTAGCAGCCATTCTTCAGCTTCACCTACCATAACCACAGTAAGTGGTTTTTTTAGATTTTTCTCAATTTCTTTGATATTGTCAATTATGTTTATTTCTTCATGGCTTAAAATTATGTTCTTTAGATTAAACATTTTTTCACTTTATCAAACAACCTCTCCCCATCCCGCAAGCCTCCACCTCTGCCCTATCCTTCTGCTTATCGCTGCTTTGTTTCCGCTTTCAAATGCTATTGGTCTCTTGAGCTTTATTGTTGCTATTCCCTTCCCCAGCTTCGCTATAACCCCGACATCTGTTGCGGTGTATATATTCACAACAACCGGCTCGCCT
>CAYXNY010000003.1:0-14094 GCA_964467175.1 Microcaldota archaeon
GAGAATGAAGGGTATTTTATCATTGCGATGTTTGCCGCGCAGATTTTGTTTTCCTTCATCCCGGCCATATTCTTCTCTGTTCCCGATGAAACAACCGTGCTGAGCGTCCTTCCTGGGCAGAGGATGGCTGCGAAAGGGGAGGGGCTGAAGGCATTGAGAATAGTCGCCTCTTCTGCACTTATAACTTTGCTGATCTCAGCTTTGTTCTATAGATATGTTCTAGCGATTTATCCGGTTGTTTTTGAAAGCATTTCGCCATACATACCGTATATTGTTTTGTCAGTCGTGGTTGTGCTCATCGCAAAGTCAAAAAACCCTGTTTTTTACACCCTGCTTTTTCTCGCTGCCGGAGTTCTTGGGAAGGAAACGCTTAAACTTGGGCTTTCAGACCCATTTCTTCCTTTATTTTCTAGCATGTTCGCCCTTCCCATACTGATTTTTTATAAGAAAGGGAAGGTTGTTGAGCAGAGGGACGAAGCACCAGACCCAAAATCCGTTCTTCTTCCTTCTATTATGGGTTTTCTGCTCGGAATATTCGCGGTTATTCTTCCTGGGGTGAGCTCTCCTGCGCAGGTTGCAACATTCGCGAGCATAGGGATGGCTGAATATAACTATCTGGCTGTTCTTCCAAGCATCGCTGTAAGCAATGGGTTCCATTCTTTCGTTTCCATGGCCACTGTAGAGAAAGCAAGAGCAGGAGCGGTTGTTTATGCATCAAAGTCAATAGACATCGCGGAAAACATAGAAAGCGTTCTGCTATATTTTTCTATCTCCATGGCTGCCGCAGCACTTTTTTTATACTTTCTGCGCGGGGCTTTGATAAAACTTGCAGAGGTCGACCTTAAACCGTTCGCAGTCGCGCTCGCAGCATATTTGGTTATAATTTCTTTGGTTATTAACGGTTTTGCGAGTTTGCCCGTTGTTGCTGCGGGTTTTGCTCTCGGAACGCTCGCAAACTTAACGAAAACAGAAAAAACGAGTTTGATGGGTGCGGTGATTTTTCCGACTCTCGCGAGGATGATATTTTAGAAAGCATTAAAAACACTTGCTGAGTAAGTATATAAGGTGACAGCTATGGCGCAAAAGACGACAAAAAAACGTCCAGATATAAGCGGGAAAAAGTTTGAAGCCATGGAAAACGCAGAAATTCTTAATAGTATAGTGCTCGACCCGGGAATGAACCCAAAACTCAGCGGGTACAGAAAGTATAAAGGCTGGGCTTACATCGGTGGGATGACCGGCCTAACATATGGGGAAGAGGTCGCTGCCTTTCAAGTGCTTTATAATAAAATGATTGACGAAGGAACGATTACCGGGAAAAAAATAAAGGAAGATGGAAAGTATAGCAGTGAAACATCTGTGGCTATAAAAAATCTACAGAGGCAGATAAATGAAAAAACAGGGATGGGAATCCTTGTTGATGGGTATTTTGGAATAGAGACCTGGAGCGGAACATATGCTCTGCTAACCGGGGATACACGCCTACTCTCGGCCGTAATGGGAAAAGAGCCGGCGAAGGTAGGAGCAGAGGTGCCAAAGAAAAAAATAAAGGAGGAAAGCGGAGAAAAGAAAGAACCTTTAGAAGAGTTTACTTCTAAAGCCGGAAAGGTAACAAAGAAGAGCAGCCCGAATGAAAAGTTCGACTGGAAAAAAGAATATTCCAAAGGACTAGAAGAGAGAGGGATTGTTGAAAAAGACGATTACGGAAATTATCAGCTTACTGGGAATGCTAAAGCATATTTAGAGGAATACAATAAAGCACAAAAAAAGGACTGGAAAGTAACAGAGAGCGATTTGGAGGGTGCAATAAACAACCCTTCAGGATTCAAAAATAGGCATGCAAAAGCGATCGAGTATATCATAAAAGGATATGAAAAATGGGTGGTAGGTACTCCGGAAGAAGGCTTTCCAGGAGCCGGAGAAGGAAGAGGATGGGAGTATGCTCCTCCGGAGTATGAAAGGAAACCGCTGATACCGCCGGAAATATACGCGCAGTTGACAGATGAAGAAAAAAGAAAGGCAGATAGCATTCCTGATATCATAGCAAAAGAAAAGGATGAGGAAGCGAAAAGGAAGATGCTTGCTACTCTCGAAGCATTAATGGGGGCGAGCGACTATGCCAAATTACAGATGCTCAAGAACGACATTCTCCCCGGGGATGTGAGGAAAAACCTCATACAATTAGGGGAGAAACTAAAGGGATGATAAGCATGGCGATCCAGCAAATTAGAGAAACAATATCTTATGCAAAAGAAAATTCATATGGGGTAAAGGTGGAAATTATAGCCAGACTTTACGATTTGGAGAAGTATGTTAACGATTTATACAAGGAAAATAAAATATCAAAGGATGATAAGGATAGGATAGTAAAGAGTATAAGAGATACTATAACCCTAGTAAAAAACCCAGACAGTACAGTTGCCAAAGTGGTAGCAAGCCTTTACAACATCGAAAAGATAATAGAAGACGCAACCGGCGGCGCGGTTCCAACGCCCGTTTATGAATACGAATCGCCATTAGATAAAATTTCAGACCCTACAAAAAGAGCTGAAGTAAAGAAAAGAACATTAAGGGCGTATGAATCATTTCTGTGGTTTATTGCTGATCCAAAACAAGAAAATTGGAAAGCATTCGAAAATGTTTGGGACGGTGTGCCGGCCGAGTATAAGGATGCTGCGAGGGCTGAAATAAATGAAAGAATAAAAGCGATGCTCATTGGCGACTGGGGAAGGGCATGCGCAGGAATGAGCAGAAACAAAACGCTTGTGATAAAACAAGCATTGGAACCTCATACCGATTTGCTTAGACAAATATTCGGAAAAGGAAATTTTTATGATAATGCGGAGATGCTCGCAGAGGCATACGCAGCTACGCAAATGCTGATAGCGGAGTTCTCAAGCGCAAGGGAAGCGAGTGATTATGAGAGCGCTTGGGCAAAGATAGAAAGACTGAATATTGAGAGAAGGGCTGCTTATAATCTTGCAGTAAGATATACTTATGGCGTGACTGATGAAAATACGTTGAAAAACATGTGGAGCGGAGCAAAAGGAAACGATGCGCTTGAAATTCTTGAAAATATAGGAAACCAGATAATAAACGACAAGTCCTTCAGGCAGAAAAAGAGGGATTTCATAAACAAATACGGGGAGGAAACGCTTGCCAAAATGGATTTGATGGGCCAGTACAGCTTTTTAACATGGACATTGCCGGCAATAGAGGCTGCGGGAAGGGCGACGTTTTATTCGGAAAATATCAATGAATATTATGATAAACCAGAGAAAGTCGACCCAGAGCAGTTTACAAAGGAAATGATCGATAAATGCGGGGATGTGGCAATGGCTACCGGCTATGCAGGGCAGGCAGGATTGTTTGCAAGGGGCATTCCAAGAATACTCGGTTATTACAATGAATACAATACAATAATGAGCATCCTCACCACTATAGAAGCAACGAGTGAAGGAATACAGAGCCATTTCGCGCCGATAAGCTCCAGGGTTATTAAGCATTACTGCGAAGTCCAGGTGCCCGCGGCATTGGATGCTGCTCTCGGAGCATTTCTGGGGCGGGCAGAACAGTATTTGCTCAAAGACCCTTCGGAAGCTCTTGGGGCGATAACTCCAGGAAGAGAAAGGCGGCCGTGGGGAGAACGATTTGAACTGGAAGATCCTGTAACAAAATGGGAGAGAATGCTGCAGATGAGGGCTGGAGCAAACATAACTCCTTTGGACATAAGGCTGCCTCAGAATTTCTCGCTGTTTGAAGGAGAAACTTACCTCTACCTAACTCCTGATGATGTGAGGGCAAGAGTAGGTGTTGATATAAAAAGCGCAAGAGAAATCTACAGGGATGTGTTTTCGCTTGCAAGTTTGAGAATGCTTCCTGAAAGAAACTACTGGGCAGTAAGGCCTCCACCTGCGAGCTATTTCGACTTGATTGCAAGGCTTTCGCAGGTTGATTGGCAAAGAATACTTTTGGGAACTGAATTTACAACGCTCAAGAGCCAAAGCGCTGCGGATGGGCTTATGGAGTGGGGGGGAGTAACAACAGGAACCGCAAGGGGAGCTGCAAGCGTTGGGATTTTTGGGCCGAGGAGTATGGTGGAGTTGAGCGGTGCTGCGGGAGAGTCGGCTCTTGAAAATCCTGTGGATGAAACAGGCCGGGTGAACGATGCGTACATGGCAAGAATGGTTGCAAAAGATTTGTCAAATGAGGACTGGAGCTTAGATAACTTCACTGCCAGTTATACAAAAAGCAATATTACTTACTACACTCCTGCAGAAAAAGAAAGCAAAGTTACCGACGAACACTTAACAACAATGTTGGACCTTTACCATAGGCAGACAAATTCGGACCTTGTGATGTTTGCTGAAAGAAATACTATAAACGGGTATTATACAGTGTATGTTTACTGGCTGAAGCCTCCTATGAAAGAGGGAGAAGAACCGGTTTGGGTGAGGGCAGGGGTTTTTAGGATGAGCGAGGAGCAGGCGACAAGCTGGTTTGCTGGCTATACCACAACAACAGAAGATGTTAGGGCAATGCTTACGGAAGGAGAGGGAATGAGTGGGTTTATTCTTGGGCTGCAAACAGATCTGCTTGCAAAAGGAATAGGAGGGGCCGTGATATATGATAAGAAAGGAAAAATCAACTTAGGAACAGCAATGGACATTGTTTTGGAATCTAGTTCAACAGGAAACTTGAATAATGGTGTTGTTTATCTGACAACATTCTGGGATACAAAGGGAACTCTTCCAAAAATGACTGTTGATAAATTTATGGGTGCGGGGATTGCTTATGAGTGGGAATCTGAAGAAGACACAGATGTGGGCAAATTTATAGATAGGGGATGGGTGCTTGGAGGAATTGGAAAAGGAACGGCGGACAGAGTAATAGGTTTTGGGTGGCAAAAAAGAAATGTTGGTGTTGATGCAACATGGCTTCAGAGAATGAATGAGAGGGGAGAAAAAAAAGGAAGGGCTGGCTGGGGAGGATATTTTCAAAACGATCAATTCTATTCGTTCATAATGAGCAATTTTCTGTATAGTTTAACCGGAACAGAAGGAGCCGTGGGCGCAATTGAGTTTAAGGATGGAAAATTCTTAGGAAATCCGAGATTGCAGGTTTCCTGGTTCCATGCAAACAGGGAATTAAAACACTATCAATTTCAAAATGCAAGGAATGCATTTCTCCAAAAACTAAAGGAAGAAAATGAGATACTCAAAGAAATAGATGAGTATAAATTTCAGCAGCAGGGGCATGACCCAGAAAGCGAGGAATACAAAGAACTAGAAAAAAATATAAGGGATGCTGAAAGGAGATTGCTTGTTGTACAAAAAGAGCAGGAGAGATGGAGGAATATTGCGAACAGGCTTTTTTTGGCCGCTGCCGGCGAGCAGTATTGGACAGCACAGTTTATTGGAGGAGGGTTCGGGCTTGAGAGCGCTCTTGGAATGAGCAAAGACTATTTGGCCATGCTTGCGAATACTTTTATTGAATTTGACAGAGCCGGGGCAAGCGCGAATTTTGGGTATAGAACAGATGTAAAGCTGAAAACCGGTGGAGGAAAAATAATAATGCCTCTCGGCGACGCTTTGGCCGCTCTACAAGGAGGAGCATGGACAAGCACCTATGGAGAAGGAAATACCGTATTTGGCGGGATGGTGAGCAATCCGTATTCGGAGAAGGGAGCAGGCGTTGTTGTAGGAAGAAAGGATGAATGGATAAGCGGCAATAGAGAAGTTCCTGGAAGGACGGATGTTACAATCTATGAAGCTGGAATGTTTGGATGGTGGGGCGGGCCTTTGGAAAGAATGGCTAAAGGAACAAGACAGGAGATTTATGTTTTGATGAAATATGAAAATGGTGTTTTCACTCCGCATGGAGTGGATATGACGGGAGAGCAGTGGAAAAAATGGAAACTTGAGCCAGGATGGACTGTTATGAGAATAGACCCGCTCACAGGCAAACAGTTCATTTTTGGTACTGCTGGGATTTTTGGGACAGGAGAGATACAAAGAATGGGAGGGCTTTTCACAAAATTAGAGGAAAGGGAGTACGGAGGGGCTGTGAAATTTGAGGTTATCAGCAAAGGGAGCAAGGAGTATGGCCAGTTCTCTGTAGTATATCAAACAATAAAACCGAAAGGCGCGCCGGAAGCAGAAAGGTATGGAATATTATGGATCGGCGGGGATATTGGTTTTGTGATACCAATAGGGTGATAAAATGGCTAATGGAAAGCAAAAGCAGCCGGAGCATGCTGATGTTGTTATAAAGCTCTTTGGAGAAGGAGAGGTAATAAAAGGAGAGAGGGTTTATACTGTAGGCGCTGGGAAAAATGAAGTGCCGGTTTCATTTTTGATTAAATACACAGGAAACCAATACAAGCCCGGGGATAAGATTCCTGAGAGCGTGGTTAGAGAAGCGATCGAAAACTGGAGGGCGGCAAAACAACCGAAGAACCTTGAAAAAGAGTTGAAAAAAGACATTGACGAGAGGAAAAAGAAGGATGCCCTTGGTGCCGGAACTCTTGAGTTTGAAGCCGGCGGGCGGATGGGCATTCCCGTAAAAGCAGAGGATAGAGGAAAGGGAATTGAAAAAGGAGCCCACATTACTTTTGGAAGAAGGGAGAAGTACGGAAAAACTTGGGGAGGAGAACTCAGCTACACAAGCGCAGGGGTTTATGGAGGAACAGTAAGCTATTCAGATCTTTTTGTTTCAGCAGCAACAGATAAATGGAGGATTGGAATGGGAGGGCCTCTGGAATTCGGCCTGATGACCGGAGATATTGAAGATGTTATTTTTATGAGAGGGGTGGAGAGAGCATGGAACCTTAAAGTAGACTGGAAAAAAACAGGAGCGTGGGTAAGGCCTTATTTTGGCTTAAACTATGGGCCGTGGTATTTTCTTTACAATCCGATAACAAGAGGTTTTTATGGCGGCTTTAATATATGGGGAGGAATAATAGGTTATGTTCAAAACGCTTATGCAAAAGGAATGAACGAATGCGAAGGATGCGGAACCGGAAAAAAAGTTTTGGCCGGCCTTGGTGAATTGATAGGGCTGAGCAGCGGAATAAGAGAAGGTACAAGGGCATGGAAAAGGAGCAAAGGAAACTGGTTCCAGAGGTTTTTTTATTCAGTTTCGCATTTCTTTAAAGGAATGTTTGGTTCAATCGGGTATGTTGGCTTACAGGTTGGCCTAGTTCAGCCATGGAAGTTATTTGTAAATTCGCTTTATAGATTTGTTTTCAGGGCAAAAACTCCGAAGGATGCGAAAACAAGAGAGTTTACACCAGAGGAGATAGTGAAGATGAGGGAAAAGCTTGAACGTGAGTTGGGAGAAGGGATGGTAGATAAAGCAAAGGATGATGTTGAGATGTGGCTTAAATATGAGAAGCTTCCACCTGCATTTAGAGGATATTTGATGGCAATGAAAGATAGGATTGATATAATGGGCGCGTATGTCGGCCTGCCTTTTACCCTCTTTCCTCCTGGATGGAAGAAGTCAAAAGCTAAGAGGGAAATAGAAGAAAGAACGAGAAAAGCGATGGAGGAGATAAAGCAGGGAAAGAATGTCATGCAGAATACAGTTTATCTCGAAATGAAGCTCGCCGGAGTTGAAAGAAAAACTCTTATAAAAGAAAATTTTGAAGAGTTATCGCCCTGTGTAGTTCCGAAAGATGAGATCGCAAAAGCAGTTAGGGATGGGTTTGACAAACTAACAAGTCAGTTTAATGCTTGGGCAGACGAGATCAAGCAGGGTAAGTATGATAACGCATTTGAGTTTGTTCTTAGTTCTGATATCATAAATGGGTTTTTGCCCATGATGCCGCGGGAGTATTCTTATCTAATGACCGATACTCCAATAAAACAGATAATGATAGGAGAAAGAAAGACGACGATTATAAAAGCAAGTTATTATGCAGCGAAACAGGGAGTAGGAAAAAAGGTTAGCGAAATTGAATTGCAGTCCTTAATTGGAGCGTACGCAAACGCAAGCGATAGCGGAGTATTTAGCAGGGAGGAGGAGAAAGCCGAGCTCGAGTACATAAAAGAATTGATAAATAAGGATCAAAAGATGGCTGTTCATTTATTTGAAAAAATGATGAGCGGAATTGAAGCATCTGCAAACGAGTGGAGAAAGGCCGTAGAAGAAAGAAATATGGATAAAGCTGGGGAATATATGGAGGCTCTTTATTACTATGGTAGTGTAAGCTATATTATAATCAGTGAGCTCCCAAAAGAACTGGGCGATAAGTTATACGAAGAAAATAAAGAAATAATTGCATACCTGGCGATAGTCTTGCCGAAAATCATCCCTCTTGCTACTTTGCTAAAATATCATCCGGAATTTGAAAAAGCGCTTAGAGGAATTGAACCAGGAGATGTTAAACAAATGAAAGCGAGTTTGAAAAAAGAACTAGATAATATGGTAACTGCAGTGGATGCAGGAAATCATAAAAAAGCTAGCGAAATTTGGGATAAGATACGCGCTTATATGAAAGATATCGATCAAGATAAGGCAAACAAAGTAGATACCTTACTCGCAAAAGAAAGATGGAGCGACGAGGACAAAAAGGAGATTAAATCGCTTTTAAGATTCTTTAAGGCAAGTGTATGAGAGTTAGGATATGATTTTAAATCTTCCCCTGAAAATTTTTTCATGGCACTTCTTGTTATTTTAGATGGCGTTGGAGACATAAGGGCGAGGGGAAAAGGAACTCCTCTCGAGGAGGCAAAAAAACCTAATTTAGATGGATTGGTTGAAAATGGCGCGGTTGGTCTGATGAGCACACTCGGAAGGGGGCTGGCACCGGGGAGCGATACGGGCCATCTTGCAATTCTTGGGTACGACTGGAAAAATGAATACCCTGGGAGAGGTCCGTTGGAGGCCCTTGGGGTTGGGATGGAATTGAAAGAGGGAGATGTTGCTTTCAGAGCGAATTTTGCAACAGTTATAAAAAACCAGATAGTAGATAGAAGGGCCGGAAGGATCGAAACAGAGGAAGCGAAAAAAATTGCGAAGGCGGTTGAAAAAATAAAAATTGATGGTGTTGAAATCCTTTTCAAGCATTCGACCGAGCACAGGGGCGCTGTAGTCCTCAGGGGAAAGGGATTGAGCGCAAAAATAAAAGATACAGACCCGCACAAAATAGGCGAGTTGCATGCGTGCGAGCCTTTGGAAAAAACAAAGGAAGCGAAAAAAACTGCGGAAGTGGTAAATAAATGGACAAAAAAAGTAATGGAAATTTTGAGCCAGCACGAAATAAACAAAAAAAGAAAACTTCCTGCGAATGCTTTGCTGCTAAGGGGGGCTGGAATGCATAAAAATGTTGAGAGCTTTGAGAAAAGATTTGGAATGAAGGGTGCATGCATCGCCGGGGGGGCTCTTTACAAAGGGGTTGCAAAATATATAGGAATGGATGTAATAAATGTTAAGGGTGCAACCGGCGATAGGAATACAGATTTGGAAGCGAAGAGGAGGGCTGTTGAGAATGCATTAAAAAAATATGATTTTGTCTTCCTGCACATAAAAGCAACGGACTCATTTTCCCACGATGGGGATTTTGAAGGGAAGAAGGGGTTTATTGAAAAAATAGACAGCGCGATCAGGTTTGATTTTGAAACAGATGTTATCGTTGTCACCGGTGATCACTCCACCCCCTGGAGCTTGAAAAGGCATTCTGGGCATGAGGTTCCGATTATTTTCAGCGGCGAGCTTGTGAGGAAGGATGACGTAAAGAGGTTTGACGAGTACAGCGCAATGAGAGGAGGAATAGGGCATATTAAAGGGAAGGACATAATAAACATGATAAAAAATTACATGGGAAAAAATGAGGTTGTTGGAAGCTAATATGCTTATTTGATTAGTGTAATGTTCAAAAAATATATATTTTTGATTATTGCAGTAATCAAAATAGCTGTATTTGTTGGAATAATTAGAAGCAGGAGTGAATGAGTTGGGTTCAGCCGGTTTTCTGCGCGACCGGGCTCACAACAGTTGCGTCCGTTGCCCTCAAAACCGTCTTATCCGGGTCTGAGCGGAGGTTGTACCATACGCCGAATTTTCCCCTAAACTCATCGCCAGGAACCATCCTCAACCTTCCCCCTGTTTGGTCATAGCATGGAATGTTCAGGAAAGTTCCTGTTTCTCCGCTGAGGAGGGATTTTTCGTTTGCCTGCGCGGCTGAATCGAGAACCTTGTTTCCCTGCACGCACGCGACCTTCTTTATCTCAACGCTCTCGGGATTGTTGTTCATGACTTTTATGCTTATGTAAACATAGTTGTCCGCATCAGCGTAGAGCTGGGGAGTGCCGTCGCACGCAAACTCCTGCCTGGGAAAGTTGCAAACGCTCGGAAGCTTTATCATTCCAAAGAGAGTAATAAGGATTGCGAGCACTATTAAAATTGCCAAAATCGCCCATCCGTATGTCATTAAATATTCCATCGCAGCTTGGCCTTTCAAGCTGCGAGCTATGCGCGGAGCGGCGCATTCAATCGCTGCCTGACCTTTCAAATTTTTGTTCATTTTATCACCTCATGCGATAAACCCTGCGAAAAATGCATCCAGCAAAGAGGATGCAAAGAAAAATACCAAGTAAGCGATCAGAAGAATGAACGGAAAGTATCTGAGCCCCTGGTTTCTTGAGCCGGTTTGTATCACGCCGATTATGAAGGAACCGAACAGGGAGGTTATGAGCATGGAGAAAAGGGCGAAGTAATGAAAGTCTTTTGGGGTTATCGGAGGAGTTGTCGGGGTTAGGCCTGTGAGCGCAGATGTTTCTGCTGTCTGCGGGACAAAGGCAAAAGCCGAATGAAGAACTACCAGGAGTTTTTCTGAAACCGCAAAGAGGAACGGGGTTCCTATTGCAGCCGCGAAGAAAAGGAATATTATATAAATGATAAGGCTGGCCTGTATCTCTTTCTTCACGAGCATCCCCTCCCTTGCTTCTTCAGCTGTTTTCTCAAGTATGGTCGCTATCTCCCCTCCGCTCGCGAGCGCCTGCTTCAAAAGCTCTATGGTTCTCGAGATGAGACGGGAATCGAACTTCAGAGCGAGTTTGTCCAGCGCCTCATCCAAGGGCTCTCCGCCGAAAGAGGACTTTATCGTTGCCTTTGTCTCTTCCGCAAGCAGGCCGAATTCTGGCTTTGATGCCTGCCACATCGCCTGGTCCAGAGGCATCCCAGCGCGGACGTTTGCTGCAACGAGAG
Organism: Microcaldota archaeon; assembly: GCA_964467175.1. Lineage (GTDB taxonomy): Archaea > Micrarchaeota > Micrarchaeia > Anstonellales > J096 > JAWAFD01. The sequence goes on from CAYXNY010000003.1 coordinate 11,212, forward strand.
TGAGGAAATCCGGAAGGATAGATTCAACAGCCATCCTCCTTGCCTCCGCTCTAAGCGAAAGGTAGGTGTAAACTATAAGCACGAAAAATGGAACAACAATAAGGAGGGAGAGCAAAACAGCAATAAGAACTGAGATCGCGCCGGCGTACACCGGGTTGATGGAGAACGCAATCTCTTCAAGGAAGGTTTTTGAATCAGGAAAATTGAGAAGCACGACAGTTGAAAGGATGAAGAAGAGCAGGGAAAACAATATGATGTAGCCGGAAACGGCCTCGCCGCTTGTCTCCATGCCCGCGGAGTTCGCAAGCTTTTCTATTTTTCTCACCCTTTCGCGGGGCAACAGTCTTCCGATTGTTTTTATCATCCTACACCACCGAGTATTTCGGCCTTGAGCTCTCGGCCATCGCCAGGAAAAGGAACTGCAGCAGGCCCACCGCAAGCACAACAAGGAAAAGGTACGCCGCGGGTATCTGGAGGCCTCCACCTATGAAAGAGAACAGTATTATCGCAAAAGCTATTCCAAGCGACGGGAATATTATGCCGAATATCATGTAGAACATCACCAGCGGGTTCAGTTTTTGGCCATATTCCTTCAGCGCTATCACCTGCTCCTTTGCTATTTGGTTGAGAACGCCCTCCAAACTTTCCGCAACATCAGAACCGGAGCTCAGGGCGTTTGCGATCTGAAGAAGAATGCGCTTGAGCGCGGATGAGGGCGAAGTGTCCGCAACCTCCCTCAGGGACTGGCTCAATGGTTTTCCAAGAGTGACATCATCAGCAATCTTCCGAAACTCTTTGCTCACCGCGCCGTAGCCCCTGCTCACCCCGACAACCGCATCGAAGAGAGGCATACCTGAGCGGAGGGCTATGAGAAGATGCCGGGTTGCGAAAACTATTTCATAATCTATCTCTTTTCTCATTTTCAGCATCAGCACATCAGGATAGTTGAGGTAGTAGAAAAATGAAAATATATAGAACAGCAGGAATGCCGGAACGAGCCAGAGCAGGCTTACGCCCAGCGAGCTCGCGATCAGCCCGATAAGAAGGGCAAGGAAAAGAGAAAGTATGAAAGAAGAGAATACAACCCAGTCCATGAATTCGTGGGTGGTCTTGTCTATTACTGCGATTTTAAGTTTTTTATCCAGCCCGGGAAAATACGGCAGGACTGCATCGGAAAGAATTGAAAATACGGGAATTCTGCCCATCCTTTTCGCCATCACACCACCATATTGTCGCAAAATGCCATATTATTAACCCCAGTAAGTTTTTATAAGGGTATCGCTGACCCCCCTTTCCTTTGCGAGAAGGGTTTTTGCCTGCTTCACCGCCTCATCCTTTGAGATTTCGCCCCGCACATAGCTCACGAACACCCTCCTGTCTCGGGCGCTTAGGTAGTGGAGAAGCTCGCCCTCATGCATCCTGTTTATCTCCTCAAGGACATCTCCTGCCTCCTCCTTCGCCTCCTCTTTGCTCTCGGCCGGAGGAGCATAAACAGGAGGCCGGGGTTTTTCCACTGGAGGAGCTACAGCCACTCTTTCCTCCCTTGCCGGTGGTTGAGGTGCTGGGGACGGCGGTTTAGCTACTGACGGGCTTGCTCTGCTTATTGTTGAAACAATCTTCTTTTTCAACTCATCGAACTTTGCAGGATAGTTGAGCCGCACGTATTCTATTCTCTTGCTTATGTTCCCAACATCCACGCCCCCAAAACCCTTGAGATGCTCCAGCTCGGCGACATGAACCTTCACCGTGTAATCCGAATATGCATCAATTATTCTTGTTATCTGCAAAAGTATGCTCTCCAAATCCGAGGAAAAAAGGGAATCCGCCTGGGCGCTCATGGCTGGGTTGTCAAAAATGACAAGTTTTGCCTGCTGGTATTCATTGTTTATTTTATCAAAATTTGTGTTGAAAGCAGCGAGGACTTCTGAGATGATGTTGTTCAGGTCTTCCTCCTGCTCCTTCACTATAGCCTCCAAAACCCCTTCTCCTTTCATTCCGGCCTCCTTCTGCTCGATAACCTTTTTCAGCTCCACTATCTCGGCCTTAAGTTCAGCTTTTCGTTCTGCGGATTTTTCCTTGAAAAGCTCCCTTGTAAGCTCTATCATTTTTCTTTTCACATCGGATTTGTTTATCTCGCCCGCCTGCTGGTATCTTTTCACAACCTCCTCCATCTTTCTTTTTGCCGCTTCATCAACCGGAATGGAAAGCTGTTTCGGCATTTCTATAACAACTTCCTCGTGGCGGTCTATGTATGGGACGGCCACCTCGAGCTTCTTCTCCTCTTCTTCTTCCATCTCTTCACCTTTTGCGAATATTGAGACTTCTGGTTTTTTAACTTTTTCTTCCGGAAGTTTTAAAACTTCTTCTTTTTTCTCGTCCTCTTTTTTTGGCAGAGGGAGTTCAGCCGGCTTCTCCTGCGGAACAACAGGCCTAGGAGGTGGCGGCGGAGGCAAAGGCCTTGCAACCGGAATTTCTTCAGCCCTTTCAACCTCTGGTTTGCCGGCCGCCTCTATGCTAACCTGCCTTTCCGGTACTTCGTATGTTTGGAATTTTTGTTTTATCTCTATTACTTTCTGTATCTTTTTATACATGTTTACTAGGTCTGTATAGTCAAGGTTTATCAGGTCTTCCGGAGCATCGTCAAAAATCTTGCTCACCTCTACCGGTGGCAGAACCACCTCAACCTTTTTCGCATTCCGGTGTATTTCTTCATATTGGGAGATCAGCTCATCCAGCTCCATCAGAACAACCCCACCAGTATATTTTTTACTATCATTTTACCTACCTATACATTCCTCCCTCTTTTTTTTTCTTTTCTTTCCTCTCTTAAACCTTAATGGTTTCTTCTTTAAACCCAAGAAACTTCAGATAATTTCCCAATTC
>CAYXNY010000004.1:0-26889 GCA_964467175.1 Microcaldota archaeon
ATACACAGCGATATTGCAAAAGGATTGCTGTACGGGTTTGATGTGAAGACAAAAAGAAAGCTTGCGAAGGATGCGGTGCTTAAAGATAGGGATGTTGTGGAACTGATCAGTGCGACGAAGTGAATTCTTCAGGGTCTAAGATAAACCGAATAATATCTATCGTACTTATTGCGTCCTCCTTGTTCTTGTTCAAACATCTGCGGCATCATTCCACCTTGATTTCCATTCTTTCTGAGATTAGAATATTTTTAGTCCAGTTGTCTGCTTGGATCACAAGATAATTGTATGTTTTACCATCAACGGTTTTAAAAGTTCCAAACAATTTTAGGTTCTTAGGTTTTGGAAGAGAGTTTTCTTTAATTATTTTTTCCAAATCATAATCATGCCTGTCTAATGTTTCAAAATTTATAATTAATAATTTTTTTCCATCGGTGGATGCGAAGAAGGAGTCATCAAAATACAAAAGTGGCGAAGCTGAGAATATACTGCCGGGTGTATAAACAGTCGCATTTCCATCTTTGTAAAACATAATTTTACTTCCATCTTCTTCAACAATCGCAATGCCCTTTTTTACAAGAACAACAGGTTTTTCGAATTTTACATCCAACACTCTATCTTCTATTATTCTTCCTTCTTCAACATGCATCAATCTCACAGAGTCGGTTCCAACAAAAACAAAACTACATGCGAAAAAAGCATCTATCGGGTATAGCTTTCCTTTCCCAACTTCTTTTTCATCTAAAGTCGCTCCTCCGATTAATTCATCCGTCATCGTAGGCTTTCTTTCCAACAACTTTATCCTATTGCCATCCTGCCAGATAAGATAGCTTTCTTGTGGTCTGGTTATCTCAATAACTGGAGTAGGTTGAGGGAGATTGTTTTCGAGCAAAGGGTATCTACCCCATGGATTTGTAGGAGTACAGGAAGACACCATAAGAGCTATTAACAACTTTCTCATATATAAAATTATCTCTTACTATATATTAATACTTTACTGTTGCTCATTTTTCTTTTCCTTAATTTTCCCGTAAATCTTCTCCCCCACTGCGATCAAAAGATTTATGAAAAGGAGGTCTATGATGAACCAGCTCGAAGCGCCCTCAATATCCTTTATGCCAAAAATTTCAAACGGAAGGGGAGCAGAAAACCGGGTCCCCCTGTCAACGATTACAGTTGGCTGTTCATGGAAGAGAACGGAAACCCCGACCGCATCCCCAACCTCGTAAACCTTTTCGTTATCCACAACTATCGGCATGGGCTCTCCTTTATGAGAAAGCGGAGGAACCTGCCCCTTTTCGCCAACAAAAATGTATGTCTGGTTCTCATTTCCTCCAAAAAGGCCGTTTGTTTTTGCGGTGATCCTCCAAACGCCGGGCGCATCAACCTTGAAGCTTCCCATCCACTGCGCATCCACATTCGTTAAATTTAATTTTATGTCGTCCTGAGCGCTTGAATCAAGAGAGGATAGGATAAAAATGGCGCCTGAAAAAAGAACTATTATTACGAATGTAAATTTCAGCTGTTGCATCATAACGGCGTTCATTTCAGGCATTATTTCCTCCATGTACGCTTTGTTCAGTTTTTCCATTTTTGCCATGTCTTTTGTTTTTCCGGCCTCCTTCATATCCTTGCTTATCTCCTTTGTTCTCTCCTGCATTTTCCTCATCCTTTCCATATCAACAAATTTCGGCCGGATGAAGCGGACGAGAAGAACATAAACAAGAGAAACAAAAAGAACTATGTAGAAAAACACGAAAATCACTTCAGAATGGAAGCAAGCTTTTCTGCGGCTTCTTCAACCTTCCCATCATGGTTCATTATCACTATGGCCGGGGCTCCGCACAGCACTGCATAAGTCGCAAGCATGGCCCTATTCACAAAATCATGCTCTTCGAGCTCATGCCTCTCCTCTTTATCCCTGATTCTCGTTTCATCTGCATTTCTTCTCCTTATTATCTCATCCATATCTGCACTTATCAGAATTAGCCCGTCGACTTTCAGCTTTTCAAGGAGCCTCATAGGCAGGCCGGGAAGATAGCCGCGCGGGGTTTTTATGGAGCAGTGGGTATCGAGGATTATTTTATCTATGGTATACGAGAGTTTTATAATTCTTTTTTCAACCTCAAGCTGGAGGGATTTCTGCTTCTCAAAATCAAGCTTCCTCATCTCGTCCCTGTTCTTTACCTTAAATTTTTTCTGTGCAGACGCGACCATTATGTCCCCGTAATTCACAATTTCGTACCCTGTCTTTTTCTCCATGGCTTTCTTGAGCACGGTTGTTTTGCCCGCGCCGGGCATACCCATTATAATATACATTACATCACCTTAAAACTATTCAAGCATACCCGCGATGGACGGATAGAGCTCAAAAACGTTCATCTGCTTCAGCTGGACATACATCCTGTAGAATATGCCGACTGTAAGCAGGATTCCGGTTCCTGTTCCGAGCGCGCCAAGAAGGTCTGCAAATCCAGCAAGCAGGCCGATCAGGAAAGAACCAAGGATTGTAAGCGTTGGGATGTATTCCTCAAGCCGTTTGAGCATTATCCTCGGGTCCCGCCTGAAGCCGGTAATCTGAATGTTGGACTGCATGAGCTGGTTTGCGATGCTTTTTGCATCCATGTTTGCTGTCTCCACCCAGAACAGCCCGAACAGAACGGCGGTTAGGGAAAGGAAAAGTATGTATGTGATTGCATGCACCCACTCTGGTATGCCGAGAACGGGCGTGACCCCGTTTGCAAGAAGGTTTATGTACCCTATGATGTTCGTACCGGCGTGGACCGGGGTGAAGAGATAAAGGAGGCCGTCTACAAGCCGGTTGTTCGCATCCACATAAGCAATGTATGGAATAATATCCACTCCTGCGATATCAAAACTTTTTCCTGCAAACGCAAAAACAGAGAAAAGCTGGATGTTCATGATGAGCGCTGCCGCAAAAATAACCGGAATGTTTGAAACATAGAAGAGCGGAAACGGAAGGGAATTCACCGTCCCCCTCCCGCCGGCGAAGCTTATGGGGACCTCAACCTTTGTTCCCTCTCCATAAACAACAACCATGAACACAATGATGGTTGAGAAGATAGGAAGAAGGATGAGGAGGGCGTTTGCGATCGCATCCGCCCCTCCGCTCGCGAACGCGTCAAGAACCCCCCCGTCTCCGACGAAAAGCGCGACCGTTCCGGCAATAACAGAAAAGCTAACACCCGCGGCAATGAAAAGCGAAATGCCAGAGCCTATTCCGTATTTAGTAACAACCTCGTCAAGGTACATGAGGATTATAGAACCGAGAGCGATTTGAACGGTCATAAGCAGTATTGCTAAACCCGGGTTGTTTGCAAAAGAATCTGAGATCGGAATCATGCCGGAGGAGAACATGTAGGCCTCAAAAAACGCAATAAATATTGCAAGAAGCTTTTGGAGAATCTGGAATTTTTCCCTCTGCTCAGGATCGCGCAGGTTGAAATTCAGGATGCCCGCGCCGTTGAAAAGCTGGAGGAAAATTGATGCAAGAACAATTGGGCCGATGCCGGTTGTAAGAAGGCTTCCCATTTTTGAGGCGGTAATTACCTGGAGAAACCCAAGCCCTCCCCCCATCTCCTTTGCGCCTATCACTGTTATATGGTACATTATAAAAAAGAGGATGAGGGCCGCAATCGTCCACATGAAGCGCTCCTTGACTGTAGGCGGGCGTGCAGGAGGGCTGACTGTGGGAAGAAACTTTCCAAATCCATACACTGCATCAGTTATTCCCATTTAACCACTTTAGCATTCGCATGCTATTCTATCTTTTCTGCCTTTCCGCCTGCATCCGCAACCTTTTTCTCTGCTTTTTTTGAAAAACACTTGGCGCGGACTATTATGGGAAGGCTTACTGTTCCGGAGCCCAAAACCTTTCCTCTAAAATCAAAAACATACATGTTGTTTTCTTTTTTGAGCTCTCCTGCAACCGCGTATCTTTCTATCTCGCCAACGTTGATCGTTTCTATTTGTTTTTTTATTTTTTCCCTGCTGAACCCGTGCTTTCCAACCTTGATTCCTGCGGAAGTGAGGGAGCTGAACCTGTGCTTCCATATTCCAGCCCTTCCTTTCCCCCCGCGGTTTCCAGCGCCTCTTCTGTTCTTCACATCCCCGCCGCCTTGGGTTCGTTTTCCCCTATATTTCAGTTTTTTCTTCTTGTATCTTTTCGGCATGGTGATCACATCATCCTCAGCAAAACCTCATCCATGTTGTTGCGCATTCCTAGCGCGCCTCTGGGGTAGGCGAGCTTTATGCTCCTCCACCCTTTCCTCGGCCCGTGCAGCCTGAAAACAGGGTTGAGAAGCTTCGGCCTCTTTCCTTCAAATATTTCATCAATAATTTTTTCCAGGTCCTTTTTCTTCAAAAACTCGGTTGCTTTTTTCCTTCCGACCTCCCCCCTTTTTTCAACAAGCTTCTGCACCGTTTCCTTTTTCACTTCTCCGAATGTAGTATAATCCTTCGCAACCTTGAGCATCCCCACATACTGCGGGTTTGCCTTCACGACAACCGCATGGTTTACTTTGTTCAGCCTTAGAACCGAAAGCGTCCGGGCTATACGGGGCTTGATGTTGCGGACGCCCCTCACCCTTACAATCGCTATAATTTTTCCATTAAGCTCGTCCATTTTTTCCACCTCACGCTCCCGGCTGCGGCCTTATTTTGTTCAGGGAATCCAGCGCGTTTATCGTTGCAACAACGGTATTGTAAACATTGTCGGTGGCGCCTCTTGCGCTGCTCCATACATCCCTTATTCCCGCAAGTTTTAATATTGTTTTCACGTTGTCATTTGCAGCAAGCCCCAAACCACGGGGCGCGGGCTTGAGCGTTACAATCGTAGAACCCTCTCTCCCAACAACCATCCTTGGAAGGGAATGGGAGCCTCCGCACTGGCACTCCCAAGACCCGCATCCCATCTTCACCTTTATAATGTTTTTCTTTGCCTGCTTTGTTCCATAATCTATTGCCGGGCCGACCTCCTGGGACTTGCCGACCCCAACGCCGACATGACCCTTTCCGTCGCCGACCGCGATGATCGCGCGGAAGGAGACCTTCCTTCCGGAATCGGTTGTCCGCTGGGTTGGGCTGACCAGTATTGTTTCGGCTTTTATATCCGGAATTAGCATATCCACTATTTCCGGCTCCAGTATTTTTTCGCCGCTTTCAAGTATTATATCAATATCGGTAATCTCGCTCTTTTTTACTGCTTTTCCGAGTTTTGTCTTCGGTTCCCAGTTTTCCAAAGTCATCATCATCACCCTTTGATTTTTTTAACGGTCTGCTCAAACAGGTCGGGAAGGTTCTCAGGATTCGCTTTCTGCTCAAAGTAAGACGAGAACCTTTTTTTGTATTCCTCTGGATTCTTTTCTTTTAAAGCCTTTGCGTAATCGGTGATGTGTTTTCCGCTTATCCTGTCAGCGCTTATCTCCATGTTCATATTTATCTTCAGTCCTCCATCCATAGCTCCCTTTATCGCTCCGAAAACTATGCTCTGCTTAGTTGGCGAGTGCAGGCCTATGTCCGGAACGACCTCGCTTACTCCCTTCTGCTTTGCAATCTTTGCGGCGTAAAGGCCGACCAGGTAGGCGGTTGGCATGTTTCTGCGCGAGGGCCAGTTAAACTGTTTCGCGAGTATTTTCCCGTTCACTGTTGCAAGCACCCTGTCCCCCTCATATCCGAAATCCACAACCTGCACCATTATATCCCGGTTCTTTTTTCTTACGACCAGCCGTGGCTTGTTGCTCCTGAGCAATGCAAGCCTCTTTTTGTATCTCGTCCTTCCGATTTTTCTTCTCTTGAAAGGAACAATATATGTCGGACCTTTTGCTCTTCCCATATTCTCATTCCTTTATATACCCTGCCTCTTTGAGGTATGCGTACAAGGGCCTCTTCCCCTTGAAATGCCCGCCTTTTATCTTCGAGTAAACCTCTCTTTTTCTGCCCTTTTCCATCTTCCCTTCCTTTACGAGATTTGCAAGGTAGGCGCGCAGCGACCTTATCCTTTCCATCCACGCGCTCTTCCTCCCCTTTCTTGAATATTTTGTCCCCTTTCTTTTTCCGGCTCTTTTCTTTTTCGTTCTTTTGTTCAAGCTCGCGTTTCCTTTCGGTGGAACCTTGTACACTATGCCGTCTTTTATAAGCGCTTTCACATCCTCGCGCGTAAGTGCCTCTTTTATTTTTGCCATGCTATCCGGCTTTATTCTCACCCTATTCATTCCGATTTTCATTATGTCCGCTGCAAGCCTTTTTACAGTATGAACGCTCATTTTTTCACACCCTCAGCCATGCCTTCGCTCTGAGTTTGGCTCAGAGTTGGGTTCAGTATTTTCAACCCCAGCTCCTTCGCCTTCCTTTCAATCAGAGCTCTTTTCTTCTTCCCAACAGCAGAAGCAATTCTTATTGCAGTTGTTTTTTTGTCAATTCCATCGAGCTCTTTTTCATTCCTCACAAGGTGTTCTCTCATTCCCGAGGGATGAACCCCCCGGAGCGCGGCCGGGTTCTTGTACCCTATCCTTGGAGAAGGACCGCAGGATTTCCACTTCATCCTTTTTTTGTTTCCTACGCCGCGGGGCTTTCTCCACCTCGGCTTTACCCTCGCTTTTCCCTTCTTTCCTCCTGCGTTGGGAACATGAAAATAGGGTATTTTTTTCTTTTTCATTTTAGTCACCCTCATCAACCGGGTAGATTCCATCCTGGAAAACCCTCCCGTCTTTTTCTTTTATTCGTGTGGCCCTTCTAAGGTTGGCCGCTGTTTCGCTTACATCCTCCAAACTCGGACCTGAGATTATTATCTCCTGACCTTTCACTTCTATCTTGGAGTCTCCGCAGAGTTTTGTTTTCCTTGGCTTTTTCTCCCCAAGAAAGTTCTTTATGAACACGCTCTTTCCTTTTACTTCTATTGTTACCGGAAAATGGGCATACCTTATCAGCATCTTTTTCTGAAAACCCTCAGTAACTCCTTTTATGAGATTGCGGATATGCGCTTTTACCGTGTTTTTCAGAGGTGCGTTCGCGGTCTCAACCTCAACCTTTCCTTCCTTTATGGAAAGCGTGAATTTTGCCTTTATGAGCTTTGAGGCCTCGCCCTTCGGTCCCTTTACATGGACCGCAGAGCCGTCGGTTTTTACCTCAACCCCTTTCGGAATTTCAACTATCATATCTCTCATTCTTTCCACCACACATCAGTAAACGAAGCCTATGAGCCTTCCTCCCAGTTTCATTTCCTGCGCCTCCCTGTTTGTGACCACTCCTTTTGGTGTTGAAACAATGATTATGCCTATGCCAACTCCCGGAAGGTACTGCTCCTCTGTTTTGTACCATTCCTGCCTCCTGACCGAAGCGCGCGGGGTGATCACGCCGCAATTGTTTATCCTCCCCGAAAGCTTCACTTTTATTTTGTTTCCCTTTCCATCCTCCACTACTTCAAACTCTTCAATATACCCGTTGCTCTTCATTATCTCAAGCACCTTTACTATCAGCTTTGAGTGCTTCACGGTGCATCCGCTCTTTCCAACGTGCGAATTTGTTTTTATTATGTTCATGGCCTCAGCCAAAAGGTCAACGCTCATTTTTTCTCACCGTCAATATTTTTTGAAACCTATTTTTTCGCCCACTTCCCTGAAGCATTTTCTGCAGATATAAAGGCCGTATTTTCTTATGAGCCCCTTTGTTCCGCCGCATATCCTGCACTTCCTCTTCGCCTTTCCCCTCATGCTGTCATCAATCTTCTTTTTTATTTTTTTTTCCATCTTATCCCTCTATAGTAACGCCAAATTTGTTTTTCACGAATTCCATTGCCTCCTGCTTTCCTATCCTGTGGCTCTTTCCCACCCTGCTCTTTGCTATCTTCCTTCTGCTCACCCTGTACCCCCTTCTTGCGAGGGTTGCGCAGACATCAAAACCGAACATCCCTATTTTTGGGTTGTACCTCGCACCGGGAAAATCGATGTACTCCCTCACGCCGATAGAAAAATTGCCCGTGTTGTCAAAAGCGCTTTCGGGAATAATGTTTTTCCTTGAAGCGAAAGTTTTTTTCAGAAATTCTTCGGCAACTTTATTGCGCAGGGTTGCTTTCACCCCTATTTCCATCCCAGGCCTGAGCTTGAAGACAGGGTTTCTCTTTTTTGCGCGCGTCCTCACGGGCTTTACCCCGGTTAGCTCGGCCAGGAGCTTTTCGGCATTTTCCAGCGCCTCCCCTCCTGTTCCCACGCCGATGTTCACTGTTACTTTATCGATTACTATCTCTCTCATATCCATTCCTACCACCCCTCAGGAACAGGGAACAGATAGCCCGCAAATGTGATTATTTCCTTTCCGTCAACATCCAGGGTCGCTTCCTTCCTCCCCGCCCTCTCGGCAATCTCCTTGAGTTTTCCCCTAACTCCCGCGTGCTTTCCTTCCGTAATCAGGCAGCCGGCCCCAGGAGAGAGCTTTATGTGTCCGGTTATTTTTTTCTTGTCCAGCTCAAAGAGGACTGAATCGCCCGGATTGTATTTGCTGTCTTTCGTGAGGAAAGTTCTGCCGTCGTGGAATGTGAGCTGGAAAAGGCCTGCGCCCACAGTCACTTTGTTCTTTATTTTAAGCAGTTTTAGGTTCGCGCCCTCCGAAATCTTCTCGGCTTTAAGCCTTCCCTTGCTGTCTACAAGAATCCTGAAATTCTTTTTCTCTTCGGGCAGGGAGACAACATCCATCAGGCCGACTGGGAAGCCTTCGTCCTTCACCACCTTTCCGTCCACATGAACCTTGCCGGAATTGAGCACTATTCCCGCTTCCCTAGCGTTTGAAACAACTCCTAGCATTTCCCTGAGCACAAACACAATTGGCGCTCCGCACTTTTTTGAGTGCTTTCCCGGGGAAGGGTTTTTTATAAAAACCTTCTTTTTCTTGTCGGTGATGGGCAGAAGTTTTGAAGCAGAAATCCTTTTCATGTGTTTTCTTTCTCCTCTCTTTGCCATTTTTTCATCTCCTCTTTTTCTCCTCGCCTTTTCTTTCTATTATCATCAGGTTTGAGGGCTTAAGCGGAACGAGCACATCCACTCCCTTGCTGTTTCTTTTTGAGATTCCCTCAACAGTGATCGTTGCGCTCTTGTAGTCGACAGAGGCAACAAGGCCGGTCTTGCCTTTGAAATCGCCCCGCACAACTTTTATCCTGTCACCTTTTTTCACAGCGACCGCGCGCTTTTTTATATTCCCCCTCAGCTCCTTTGAAAGATGGGCTGAAAGGAGCGTCTTTTTTCTGTGCAGCGGAAGAGTATACTGTTTTTTTCTGCTCGTTCTTTTTATTCCCATATTACGCGACCCCCGGAGCTATTGCGATTACTTTCGGGAACCTTTCCCCGACTTCTCTTGCGATTACTCCCTTTATCTCGGTTGCGGTCGGCAGTCCGTCTTCGGTTACAAGAACCGCGGCGTTGTCCTCAAAAAACACCCTCATCCCGTTCGGCCTTCTTATCTCCTTTTTCTGCCTTGTGATGACTCCTTTCACAACAGTTCCGACCATTTTAGGGTCCCCTTTTTTCACCGAACAAATTACCATATCAGCCACTCCGGCCCGGGGGTTTCTTCCTCTTTTCCCCTTCCACCCGACAACGCCAAGTATCATAAGCTCCTTCGCACCGCTGTTGTCGTTGCAAACGAGCGTTGAGCCGGTTGTAAGCGTCTTTGTTATTTTTGCCGGAAGCCCTCTCATTCCTCTTCACCCTTGTTCTTCTCGGTTTTTTCCTTTCTGCGCGCATGCGTACTTGCGTCGCGTTTTTTCTCCTCTTTCACTTCCTCTTCTCCTTTTTCTTTCACTTCCTCTTTTGCAGTACCAGCAGGTTCTTCCTTTATTACTTTAAGCACAACCCATCCTTTTGTCTTGCTCAGCTTTCTCGTCTGGCCTATCTCAACCTCATCGCCCAAATTTACCTTTATGCATTCTGGAAGATGGGCGTGAAGCTTTGATTTCGTCTTCGCCCTTCTTTTGTATTTGGAAACCGGCTTAAAAAGGTCTCTTTCCACCACCACCGACTTTCTCATCCTCGTGCTAACAACCTTTCCGGTAACCACCATACCCCTTACTCTGAGCGAACCGTGCATAGGACAGTTTTTATCATTGCATTCCAAACTCTCACACTCCTAAACTTTGCGCACACGCGCAGCCTTAGGTTCGGGAAGGTGCCAGCCCTCCCTACTCAAGCACTACCGCAGGAAACGGCAGGCTTTTAATTTTTTGAGCGTCTAAATTTTTACACCCTTATGCTGTCTTCGGGGTATCCGAGCTTTATGAGAAGGGCCTTTATCCTTTTCTTGTGGTCTCCCTGGAGGATTATTACATCGTCTCGGATAGTTCCGCCGCAGGCGAGACCGGTCTTAAGTTCCTTGAGCGTTTTTTTTAGATACTGCTTGTCAACGCCCGCAACCGTGGTGACGAATTTTCCGAACTTTGCCTTATCAACGGTCACTTTTATTATTTTCGACCCTTCTTTTTGGAGAACCTCGCAGACGCAGAGGTCCTTTGGTAATCCGCATTTCGCGCATACTTCCAAAAGCTTTCACCTCGAAGTTATTGTGCGCAACTGCGCACAAGCCATCACGCCGATCCGTGATGTTATTTTCTTCTCTTTTCTATTTTTAAACTTTTCTTTTTTGGCTTTTCCTTCGTTTCTTCCTTTTTCCTTTTGGTTTCCTCTTTTTTCTTCTCCTCTTTCGGCTTCTCCTTCTTCTTTTCCACTTCTTCTTTAATTTCTTTTTTCTCCTCTTTTTTGTGCACTATTCCCTTTTTCCTTTCGTTCAGTATAGTAAGTATTCTGGCTATCTGCCTTCGGGCATTTCTTTTTTTGCTGCTTTTTCCAAGCTGTATCAGTTCTTTTTTTGCATCTTCAAGAGCCTTCTGGAGCTTGCTTTCCTCCAGCACTCTTAGTTCTTTTACCTTCATTCTTTCCCTCCTTCTTTACGGGCTGCACTGCCTGCGCAGGCTGTGCTTGCTGTACCGGCCCTTCCTTCTCCTGCTCTTTTGCCTGTTCCTTCGGCTTTTCTGCTATTTCTTTCATTTCTTTCTTTTCTATTTTTTTGTCCGGCAGGTAGATATCCGGCGGAGCGATGCTGACATTTATCCCTATTATGCCAGATTTTGTCATGGCGTTGTAATGCGCTCTCTTCACGGCTTTCGAGGGTTCTCCGGCCTTTGGGACAAAGCCGGCCCTAACTTTGAGCCCCCTTGCCTTTGCGCCTTTTGCGCCCAGCTTTCCCTTGGCCACTATTTCCACTCCAATAGCACCGTTTTCCATGACGCTCCTGAGCAGTCTGTAAAGGACCGCCCTCACTTTCTTTCCCATTTCTATTCCCTTCGCGGCCCTCTTCGCGACAATCCTCGGCTCGAGCCACTGGCTCTTCACCTCAACAACATTTATCTGGGGGTTTTCCAGCCCGAACTCATCCCTGAGGATTTCCGAAAGCTCGTTTATCCTCTTCCCCTTCTTTCCGATCACCTTGCTCGGGTCGAGTACCTCAAGGTTTATTCTGGTTGCAACCGGCGATTTTTGAATATCAACATTCGCTATCCACGCCCTTTCTAAGTTTTCCTCCAGGAATTTCATCACCTTGTATTTGAGGATGGGCTCTTCAATAAATTTTTTCTCAACGCTTTCCATGACCATCATCTACACCTCAATCCAATCATTCTTTTTCTTTTCTCTCCTTCTCCATCTTCTTCCCCTTCTTCTCTTCATTTTTTTCAGCTTCTTTTTTCTGCTCTGATTTCTGTTCAATCTTTTTCTCCTCTTTTTTCTCCTTTTGTTCCGCTCCTTCCTTTCCTCTTTTCTCTGCCCCCTTCTCAACAAGGATTATCTCCACCCGGGAGGTTGCGTAATCATGCCTGCTCCTCCTTCCCTTCGGCTGAAGCCTCGGGTAGCTGAATTTCTTGTTGCGCACGCGTGCGCCACAAAAAGAGCATCCTCAAGAAGCCCCTTCTGCGCTGCGTTGTTGAGCGCATTTTTCAGCACCTTCAAAACAATTTTCGCTGCTTTTTTTGGATACCTTCCCTTCTTTCCGCCGAGTTCTTTTCTGTGGCCGAGATGCCTGTTGCTGCTCCTGTACAGAACAGCCGCCTTTCCGTCCGCTGCCTTTTCAAGAAAAGAAAGCGCGTCAGCCGCCTTCATCTTCCTTATATTTCCGCACACCTCTACCAAATCCTTGAAGGAGGCGTCCGCTCCTTCCACTCGCGCTTTCGCAGCAAACTCAACATTGTCCGGATTCCATGAATACATAACAACACCGTTATTTGAGCGGAATGAACTTCGAGCCCCTCGTTGCGCCCACACCCGGGCCTGAGTGCTTCGTGAACCTCACCGGGAAGGAAAATTCCCCCAATCTCCTTCCAAGCTTGGGCAGGTTTATGTCCACCTGCTTCCATTCCTTTCCGTTGTGGACAAGGAACTTCATGCCGAGCCATTCAGGAAGGATAACCGCCTCCCTGCAGTGCGTTTTCACCGGCTTGAGCTTTCCGCTCTTTTTCATTTTTCTCACTTTATCTATGAGCATCCTATATTCCATGTTGGTTTCTTCAAGAGCCCTCCTGAGTGCCCTCCTCTCCCTAGAATTTATGAGCTTTAAAAACTGGTCTATGGGCATTTCCACGATCTGCTCTTCCGAGTACCCTTTCCAAACATCTTTTTTTATCATTCCATTTCACCCCTCGCCTGTCGCCTCACCTTCTTCCTGCCAGTTTGCCTTGCCGCTATGTGCCCTACTTTCTGTCCTGGTGGCGCGCGCCTTGAAACCGTGGAAGAGCGGCCCTTGTGGTGCTGCTTTCCGCCGTATGGGTGGTCGTAGACAGACATCGCAACGCCCCTTGTTACCGGCCATACCTTGTTTCTTGCCTTCCATTTGTAATAAGCGTTTCCAGCTTTGAGCAGGGGCTTTTCCTTCATACCTCCGCCGGCAGCGACCCCGAGCTGGGCCCTGCATTCGGGGTTGAAATAAACGAGCTTTTTGCTCGGCATTTTTATGAGAATGTTTCCGCCTTCCTTTGAAACAACAAGCGCATACGAGCCAGGAGAGCGGACGAGCTTCCCGCCGTCTCCGGGAGATTTTTCCAGATTAAAAATTGAGCTGCCTTCCGGAATGGAGTAGAGAGGAAGGACGTTTCCTGGGTTTCGCTTTGCCTGCGCCCCAACTTCAACGTAATTCCCGGCAATCATTCCCTCTGCCGCGAGCAGAAAACCATCCTCTTTGTTTTCATATTTTATTTTCGCGAGCAGGGCGCCCCTTCCGGGGTCGTCTACAAAATCAACAATCTGGCCCCTCAGCACGCCAGCTTTTTCAATATCATCATAATCCCTATACTTAAATTCAGTAACATACCTGTGGCTGGGTGCCCGGTATCTCGGGGTTCCCTTCCCTCTTATTCTTGTTTTTATTCTTTTTCCCATGCCATCATCACCATCTATGCGAGCTTGAGCTGGGTTGCAAGCTCTTCTATATTCACCTCAGGAGCGAATTTAACATAAGCAATCTTGCTTCCCTTTTTTATGTGCGTCCTTACGCTCTCAACCTTCACCTTGAACATATCTTCTATTGCATTTTTTATCTCTTGCTTTTTTGCGTTGAGCGAAACTATAAATGGAATGGTGTGCTGGAACTCTGTAAGCGAAACGGATTTTTCGGTTCTCAGAACATCAAGGATTATTTTCTCGCTCATTTTCTCCCCCATATCTCTTCTATTTTTTTAAGCGCGCTTTCGGTGTAAACGGCAAGCCTTCCCGGCTTTGCGCCCGGAGCCAAAAATTTTACTTTCAAATCTTCGGGTTTGGACACATCCACGCCCGGAATGTTCCTTGCCGCCCTTAGAGCTTTTTCATCCAATGCGACAAAAAGCGCTGATTTCGGATACACTGCCCCTCCCTTTCTTCTCCTCACCCCGCTTCTCACCCTCCTTCCGTTTCTGCTCCTCTCCAAATCCTCTCCTATGATTTTCGAGAGCGCGGAGTGGAAATTTTTGGTTTTGCTGATTTTTTCAAACTCATCGCTCAAAACTATTGGGCTCTCCTTCACCTTATGGCCCCTCTTCTGAACAAGCTTGATGTCTGCTGTCGCCGCGAGAGCAGAACGGAATGCCTTCATCCATTCCTTTTGGTTAATTCTTTCGACAATAATTTTCTCTGCTTTTGGAGGATGGGCCCTTCTTCCCTTTACTGAATGTGGAACTCTCCTCACCCTTCCCCATCTTCCCTTTCCGAAAAATTCTCTAGGAAGTTTTGCCTGCCCCCTGTTTTTCAAACTTCCGAACGTGTCCTTTACGCCTTTGTACCGGGCTGATGTTTCCTTTCCCGCGAATTTGTACGCTCCCTTCGGCTGGCGGAGTTTGCTTTCCTCGCTGAGAACCGCCCTCCTTATTATCTCCTCTCTACACTCCTCGTTGAATACTTCTGGCAATTTGATTTCCTTCTCAACTTTTCCATCAACGCCATAAACATTTGCTTTCATCCTTTCACCTTACACCCTTGGATATATAAGTAATTTTCGGTTCAAGCACCTGCCCTGTTTTTCTCAGCGAAAGCCTCAATCTTACCGGCCTTTTTATCGCTCCCGGCACCGAGCCCTTGAGTATTACATAGTCGTTGACCACGAACCCGTAATGCGGAAACCCCCCTTCCGGGTTTATCGCTTCCGCTTCTTCCTTCTTCCCTATTTTTGCTATCCACTTGTTCAGTTCTGTTCTTTTATGGTAGCCGAGCTGGCCTGCCATCCTCGCAGTATACATCGTATACCCAGGATGGAAAGGCCCTATGTTGCCGACATGCCTTCTCCTTCCAGTTGCCTTGGGCCTCTGCATGCTCACACCAAATCTTTTAACAGGCCCCTGCCATCCCTTTCCTTTTGTAACTGCGATCACATCAACAAACTGACCGGGCTTAAAAACATCGGTTATGCGGAGTTCTTTTCCCAGCAAGCTTCTCGCGTACTCAAGCTTCTCTTCGCCGCCACCTATTCCAAGTTCCATTCTTTCAATATGCTTCTTTCCGATCTTCGTTAGATTTGGCTGTGCAAAAGCCAAAAGAAAAACATCCTTCCACTCTTTTATTTCTTTTTTTGCAATCTTCTTCGCATTCAGCATTTTTAGAATTTCCTTATCATCAACATATTCGTCTACAACATTTCCGTTGTTGTATGCTCTTATTCCATACACTTTCATCGCAGGAGTCTCGAGAACCGTTGCCCCGGTCGCAACCTCCTGGCCCTTCGTAGGGCTGTTTGTGTTGTCTATGAACGCAATAGTCGTCATGCCGGCCTTATAACCGGCAAAACCCAACACAGCTTTATCGCTGACCTCAGGCCAGTAGTTAATGCTGGGCAGCTCCCTTTCCGCCCTTTTCCTTGGCCTGTACGCCAGCGAACCTGCTCTGGGCTTTTTTATATCTGTCATGTTTTCACCTGCGTTGCCCAACGCATCAGGGTTCGCACTCCTCCCTGCGCCGCAAACAAGCGAACCCAATTATCTGTTCCTTCTATTATCTTGACCATCATCCCACCGCCTAAAGCCAGCAAAACCTTTCCGCGGGCTTTAGCCCTGATGCGTTGCCCCCTAAGGGGACGCCTCCTATACAGTATAAGGAGTGAAGAATAATTTTTAAGAGAAATGTTTAAATAGATTTGCTTCCGCCCACGAAGCCAAATTTGCCCGGTATTCGTAGGGTGCTGCGAATTTAAAACATTTTCAACCGCTGTTCGCTTAAATAAAAAAAATAAATATTAAAACAACATAAAAAATAACAAAAAAAAATATTGTTCGCCTCGCTTCTCGTAGAAGATGAGGAGAATAGGAGAGAAAGAAAAGCGAGATGCGAGTTTTTTATTTTTATTTTTTGCGACAGCGAATTTTTGCGAGATAATTTGCAACGGGCTCCCGGTATTCGAAAAAAACAAAAAATAAAAAAGAAAGCAGAAATAGGCTGTCCTCTTATTACCACGGCGCGTAATAGCTTATCCCCATATCCTTTGGCTGCTCATTTCGCGGTTCATATTTAGGTGGCCCTTGAACTATGCGTTTAATAGTGTTTTGTATCAGGTAGCTTAGAGGCTCTTTTGTGTATGAATCGTAGGTACCCTTGCATATTTCTTTTTCCGCAATTCCCTCCAGGACTCCGAGACCAACCTCCCTTTCTTGCAAAGCAGCTCGTCGTACTTCTGACTTTATGCGAGCCAAGATGGGGGTAATGTCGCCCAGATACCGTACATCGGGGTACTTTATTTTATTCACTGCTTCAATAAGGTCTTCTATTCCGGTTCTAGCCAATCTACCCTCCACTTTCTTTCTAGCTTCTTCTGTAAGCTCTAGCCCTTTCAGTATTTCCTTTATGTGCGGGATCCTCCCATTGCTGTTCGCAACGGCATTCTTTGCCGCCAAACCCAAACTTTTTGTCATATTTATCACCTCTTTTTGTTTTATTTTTTTGTTTTTTATGTTTTTAATAAACAAATATGAAACAGCGCAGAGCGCTAGTAATTTTTTAAAAAATAAAACTTAGTGTATCCCCCTTACTGGGGGAAAAAGAAGAAGCCGAAAACCATAGCTGGAGAAAGCGCAGAAATTTTTTGTGGTAGTTTGCTATGGTTCATAGTTTTTATTTTATATATAGAAATGTTTAAAAATCTTTCTGCAACTAAGTGATATTCTATGGATGAAAATGATTACAAAAATGTAATGGCCTCTCTTTTTAGAATAAAAGAAACTAACGGAGACCTGCGTATTGTGGAGAAGGAGTGGAACGCGATAAAACAACATCCGATACTCATTTTTCTCGCCGTCGAGTATTCGATAAATGTTTTTGATTCGAAAAATAGAAGAGAAAACGAAGATGGCGCGAGATGGCTCGCTCTCTTTATTTCCAATATATTCAAATCAGACCCGGAGAAAGATGAGGAATTTGGAGAAGGGATTAAGAAGGACGTTAACGGCCACATTCCGAAAGAAAAGAAGTTTAGCGTATTCGTAGAAAGTTTATTGATGGCTCTGAGAGGAAGAGTTTTGGATTTCACAGCGCCTCTGCAAACAAGAGTGTTTTATGGAATGGTTGCGAGGGAGCTCGTATATGCGGTTGAAGAAACAAAATATAATAAAAAAATAAAGAACTGGTTTTCAAATCTTTTGGGAAGCCTACTTCATCCAACTATTTACGGCTTGGGACATTGCGTAGCTTTTACTCTCTTAGAAGACATGCATGCAGACTTACTCTCTAAAAGAGTAATAATGCTTCTGGCAAAAAAATGCAACTCTCCAGAGTATTACATAAGTGAAGGGGCAAAGAATGCTCTTGCGCATTTGATGGCAAACTCGCCGGAAAAAGTAGATTTTTTACTCCCAACAATAGAAAAAGCGTTGAAGGAGGAAAAATTGGAAGAGAGGATAAGAGTCGAAGTAAAAACAGAAATTATCCAGAGAATGAACAGAATCAAAAACAGGATAACTTAATCAAAATTCCAAAACTCCTTTCTCTGCATCTACCTTTACTTTCATTCCGGTTTTCAAAAAAGAGAATGGGTCTTTTTCGAGCTTGTCGAGCATGGGAATCTTTGAAATTATCGCCCCAACCGCGATTATGGGTTCTCCCTCTAAATTTATTATTGCTGCGGGCGCAACGCCATTCTTTTTCAGCTGAAGCATAACATAGGAGCCAACGGTTGAGCCTTTTCCTCTCGGAAAAACAAGCACCTTCCCCTTAACATTTTTTCCTTCTATGGCATGGTCCTTTTCAACTACCGTTCCTGTTTTTGGGTCAACTCCCCCCAAAAAAGAAATCCCGTCCTTGCTGAGCAGAACCTCCCCTTCTGCAATTCCGCGCGAAATAACCCGTCCTTTCATTCGCATATCATCTCCTCCAGCTCCCCAAGGAATACTTTTTGCCTGCATAGGTCCCGGAGGTATTTTGCGGATTTGGCTGAGTTTGTGGATGTTTTTCTGTATCCCATCTCGTGAAGAGGGGAAACAACCATGCACGTATCCGCAACAATCCTGCCTCCCGCCTTCTCTATTATTTTCGTCAAGCCCATCTCATCAGCCTTTTTCTTTGTTTCTCTCGCCGTGCATATCCAAAGTTCGCATTTAAGTTTTTTTCCTTTTATTTTTTCTGCGATATTTTTTATCTCATGTATCGAAGCGTGCGGGCAGCCGAAGGTCATGAGCTCAACCTTTTCAGCACTCCTAAGTTTTTCTTTTGTTTCTTTCAACTCTTTCTCTGTTATGGTTATTTTTTCCGCGGCGTCGGAAATTTTATACTCCGGCGTTATGTCTTTTATATTGTACAACGCAACAGAGCCAGAGGCAGCCATGGCCGCTCCAAGGGACTTAAGCTGGTCTTCGGTTGCTTTTTTTATTCCAGAAAATGCAGGGTTTTTTCCTTTTGCAACTTCACCAGCATAATAGCCGAGCGCGCCGAAATCAGAAATTTTCTCAATTTTCGCCTCAACCTCAAAAACAATGTCGCAAACCCTGTTCTCATCTAAATGCAGTCCATAATTTGGAGTGATGCCGCAGATTGCCGCTGCAAGCGCAGAAGGACCCCCTTCTCTGTTCGTTCTTGCTCCTAGCACGGAGTTTGCAAAACAAACAGCAGAGCTTTCGCTCCACGCAACATGCTCTCCTTTTTTCGGCCTTATCCCAATCAGGTATGGGGTGCATGTAGCGGTCTGGCGGATTCCCATGTTTATGTAAGCGTTCATTATTTCTATCTGTTTTTTTGCAAACTCTTCCGGTACTTTCATTTCTTTCCACTGCTCCAAATCCATTCCGGCTGGGTTGAGGAACGCCGGCACCCTTACCTTCGCTCCCTTTTTTGCATACTCTTTCAGGTACTCCAACCCGGCATCCCCTATGGTTGCGTATGAAACTCCTGCTATCTGGGCGGAAGAAATGGGAATCATGTTTTTTGCGTTGTAGATTTTCGCGAGGGCATAGAGGATTTCCATTGCCTGCTGCGGCGCTTCCCCATATTCGCCATCGAGCATTTTTTGTTCTTCTTTGGTTAAATGGACCATAGACGCACCTATAAATATTTTTTCACATCCACCTTCTTGTACCTTGCCTTCTCAAAATTCTTTCCGTGTGCAATAAGAGGTTTTGTCGCATCTATTCCGGCTTTTGTTGTCTCGTATGTGTTCGGGTCTGCGGAAGGGTCTAATGAAGAGCCCTTTTCATGTGTTTTTATAGTCAAATCTTTGTCTGCCTGGAACCTTGTTGCGATCGCCCACTCCACCTCGTTTGGGTCGTAGATGTCTATATCATCGTCAACAACTATAACATGCTTCAGGGATTTGTGCCCCAAGAAAGCGGCTTCTATCGCCTTTTTACCATCATCAGCATTTTTCTTTTTTATAGAAACAACCGCATGGAGCCAGGAGCATCCGCCAGGCGTAATATTCACGCCCCTGCATTCCGCAACCTTGTTCACCTCGTTGAAAATCGTCGGTTCGCGAGGCATACCCATAAGAATTTTGTGCTCCAGCCCGCCGGGGAGAAGGGCATGGTAGATGGGATCTCTTCTATGGTAAATCTTGTTTATTCTCATAACCCTCTGCTTTCGCACGATATCGTATGTTTCTGTCAGGTCGACAAATGGACCTTCATCATGCATTTCATTCGTAATCGTCGCCTCGAAAATAAACTCCGCATGCGCAGGGACCTGAATTCCGTTCTCCAGCTCAACCACCTCCAACGGCATAAGAGAGTTTGCTATTTCCATTTCATTCTGCCCCAACTTCACGGATGTTGCCGCTCCAAGAAGGAAATTGACCGGCGCGCCGACAACAACCGCAACATCCAGCTCCCCGCCGGCGCGTTTTATAAACTCTTCAAGATGCCTAGGCAAGATTCTCGCAACAACCCTGTCCTTTCCGATCACCATCAGCCTGTGAAAAGAGCAGTTGCACCCAAGCTCTGGGTCCCGCGCAACAATAACAGCCGAAGAGAAATAAGGTCCTCCGTCCTTTTCGCAGTGGAAAAGAACCGGCAGCTTTGAGAGGTCAACATTCTTTTCTGCTACTTCCAAAACAGGAGCTTTTTTTCTCTCCGCAACCCTCGGTTTTGTGGGATTGTTTATAGCGCTCATCATTTTAGCGACTAGCTCTTCCTTTTTTACCCCAAGGCATTCTGCAACAAGCTCCCTTGTAGAAAAAACATTTCCGGCAACTTTGTATTCTGAACAGCTTACATTTTCAAGCACCACTACATTTCCATCAAGGGCTTTGAGCAGGCCCGCGGCCTCAAGATGCCGGGAAACTTTTTTCTTTATTTTTATGAGTTTTTTCTTTTTCGCAAGCTCATTCAAAAAATCCCTGAAGGATTTGGATTTCATCCTTTCCACCTCTTAAAGAGCTTATGCTCTATCCCAAACTGGTCAAGGGTTTTCCCAACAACAAAATTCGCCATGTCCTCTATTGTTTTCGGCGAATGGTAAAAGCCCGGGGACGCAGGAAGAACAACTCCCCCTGCCAGAGCAACGCGCTCCATATTCTTTATCGCAATATAAGAAAGCGGAGTTTCCCTTATAACAAGAACGAGCTTTCTCCTTTCTTTAAGCATAACCTCCGCTGCCCTTGCAATTAGATTGCTTCCAACACCGTTCGCTATCTCCCCAAGGGTTTTCAAAGAGCATGGAGAAACTATCATTCCGTCTAATTTGTAGGAGCCGGAGGCAAAAGGGGCATCAAGCTCATTTTCTCCAAAATCGCTTTTCGGAAGTTTCACATTCTCATGCTCTGCAACCTTTTTTGCACCCTCGCTCACAACAACAAAAACTTTATGCCCGAGCTTCTTCAGGGCTTCAGCCGTTCTTACACCATAAATTAAGCCGGAGGCTCCTGTAATGGCAACGAGAATTTTCATCGTCTATCATAAGGATGAAATGTTTTAAATCCTTTGCGCTGGAATAAACGCATGAAGAACCTGAAACTCATAAAACTCGGGGGAAGCGTGATAACAAAAAAGAGCGGATACAAGGAGCCGAATATAGAGAATATAGAAGCGCTTGCTAAGATGCTTGCCGTGGTATGGAAAAAAGGAAAAAAAATGATAGTAGTCCACGGCGCGGGTTCTTTTGGACATGGCCCGGTTGTGCTGTACAATATAAGAAACGGAATAAGGACGGATAAAGAGCGGGAGGGGTATGCCTATACTCACTCTTCCTGCGCCTACCTTTCCTCTTTAATTGTTGATGCACTCATAAAACACGGCGTTCCTGCGGTCTCAATTCCGCCTGCTGTAATAATCAGACAAAGAGGAAAAAAGATCTCAAGCTTCAACAAAAAAATCGTCTATGAATATCTAAAAGCAGGTTTTCTACCGGTTCTTTATGGGGATATGGTTTTGGATGAAAAGATTGGTGGGAGCGTTTGCTCAGGAGACCAAATAGTAGCTGAGCTCGGAAAGGATGCTGAGATGATCGTTCTGGGGACGAATGTTGATGGGGTTCTAGCGGATGGGAAAGTGGTTAAGAGAATAACAAAAAAGAATTTTGAAAAAATTTCAAAGCATTTGGGCGGAGCAGAAACTACGGATGTAACCGGAGGGATGAAGGGAAAAATAATCGAAATCATGAAGACAAACAAGCCCGCGTATATTGTAAACGCCCTTTATCCGAGCAGGATTGAGGCATTACTTTTAGGAAAGAAAAAACCGGTTTGCACGGAAATTAAAAAATAAGCTAGGAAAGTAGTTGGGTTATTTCTCTTGCGAAATTTTCCGCATTCGCCGGGCCGTTTGCGGTTACAATTTTTCCATCAACAGTGTATCCCTCTCCGGTAAATATCGCACCGTATTTTTTCAGCACCTCGTCCGTTCTCATCCCATATTCGTCGTCCATTCCAACCCAAACGGTTGCCTTTTTTCCCTCAAGCACTCCTGCTTTTGCCAAAATCGTTGGGGCCCAGCATATTGCTGCCAAAACCTTATCCCTCTCAACAGCCTTCCTAGCAATTTCAATGGCGCGCTCTTCTTTTCTCACAGTCGGTGTTCCGGCACCACCAACAAAAATTATAGCATCGTATCTGCCCGCATCTAGATCGCTCAGTGTTTTATTGACAGAAACGGTCGTTCCAAACATTCCCTTCGCTGTCCCTTTTCTCGTGCTGAAAACATCAACGGTTGCTCCTCTTTCAGTAAAATAATCGTAGGGAATCTGGAACTCCTCGTCCCTGAAATTTTCCGGAGCAATGATCATCGCAATCTTTTTTCCCTTCAACGCCATACCTTCACCTCCCTCCTGCACGCAGGCAAATGAAAATAAAAGAAAGAAAGCTATTAAAAGAGTTTGCCACCGCATAAATAAAATTGCGCAGCTTTTATTTAAAAGTTGTGCTAGTGCCAGGGTGGCAGAACCAGGTAATGCGCCAGACTTGAGAGACAAACCTCATAGGGGGCTTCGCCCCCTCCCCAAACTTTTGTGGTGGAGGAGAACAAGAAATCTGGTGCCCCTCGTGGGCTTAGGAGTTCAAATCTCCTCCCTGGCGAGACAAACCGCAGGGGGCAAAGCCCCCTAAGCATAAGAATAACCTAAAGGGGGATGGCGAGTAACACGGTGGAACAAGTGCCACCAGAGGGTTAGTATGGTTGGTGGCACCTAAGCCCTCACCCAAAAGCATAGTAAGGTTGGGTGAGGGTTGTTCCGCCGTGTTAGGGGGAAAATGAGAAAAACATTAAGCTTCCCCCAAGTCGAAGACAAACCGCGGAGGGGGCTTCGCCCCCAAAAAATTCTAAATGATTCCCTACATGTCGAATTAAGGGGGGTGGGGGGTAGAGGAAAACGGGGGGAACGAAGTTCCCCTGGTTTCTCTTATCTAACCACAACATTGTCGCCAGGTTTGGGCAGCTGGGATTTATCGGTTTTAGTTTTTTTGTCTTCTAGCTGTTTGGCTTCAAGATTAAGGATATTAGCTATTGTTTTTGGGAGAAGAGAGCGAATAGATGTTGACTCACCAATATGTTTGTCGTTCAGGGCTAAAAGTTCTTCGTAAAGATCTTTAATCAGTTTCTTCCTATCATCCGGCACTTTAGAATTTTTATAAACATCTTCCCATCTTTTTAGAACGGATTCCAACTCTCTAGCTTGAACGCAGGTTATGTTGAATATCGTTATTTCAGTTCTGTAAGTTATTCCTTCTATTTTCTCATTATTCGGTGCAAAGTATGAAATGCTCATGATTAATTTTTCATTTATAGAATTGTAGTTTCCTGTTATGTAGAAGTTTTTTGGGTATATCGAAAACTCAAAATTATGCCCATTATTAGAAAAGCCATCACTGAGCAAAGAACTTTTTCCACGTCCGTTCGCTTCAACTACAAATGAGGTATTTCCATTGCTTATCAACACGCTCCGCGTTATTAATTCATAGTAATCGGAAAGGAAAGCGTCGCAAAGAGGGATGTTATTTTCGCTTGCAAACACAAGAGCTGCGAGAAGAGCTTCCGCTGTTTCTTTTTTCTCACGGAAATATTTTTCTATACCTGCCAGATATCCCTTTAACACGCTAATATCCCCAGCATAGCGGATGGAGATATTTACATCCTCACTCGGTTTTGGATAAAGATTGCTTAAAACAAAATAGTTGTAGTATGCACCATTAATCTTAACCTCATAAGTTTGCATTATCTTTCCCTTATAACTCACGTGCTCGCTATTGTAAGGCTTCGGAAACATGCTCGTATCTTTTTTTAGGCCCTGCACATAATTGTATACGGAATCCTTTTCAAAAATCAGATATTCGTTGCTGCTTCCATAAAGCGCGTAGAATTTGCGCGAATCCATGTTTAATACGCTCAAAGCATATTTAACAAATTCTGCGTCGAGCACAAACTTATTTTGCGCTGCATATTCAAACAGGGAAATAACTTGGAAGTATCTTTCTTCATATATTTTCAAGCTAAAAAGATCTCCACCGTCAACAAAACTGAAAAGAGCGCCGACGGCATAAACGTCCTCATATTTTTTGCTATAAAGAAGGGTAAGGTTTGAAAGCCCATTTCTGTTTACAACAGGAAAAGAGAATTCAGTTACATCGACATCGGCATATCCTTTATCCATTTTCGGCAATTCACTTAATATTCTATGTTTTGCATCATTAATCTTCTTTTCCAGAGTTTTTCTTAGCGGATCATTAGATGGATAAAAGAGGAGAAAAAGCTCAGGGTTTCCCTGCGCTACTATCTGCTCTGCAATGTTGTTTGCAACAGAATCTGGATGAAGCATGCCGGAAAATTCGATATTCGGCGCCCAGCTCAATCCCTCATAATTTTTCATCCCATCAAGCACGGCTAAAGTGGCGTTTATCATCTGGAGGGAAGAAACTATCTGAGAGGTTGAAAGGGAAGAAAGAATGCTGTCTGGGGTGTTCAAAACGAGGTTTTTGGCGATAGTATACGTATGCGTTGCGGATGAGTCATTCTTATTTGCATTTTCTAAAGCTTGGATGTACTCTCCTTGAATATTCGTAGTATCGGCCTGAACAGGCTGGCTTAGCCCAAGCAATAGCAAAATTTTTTCAATCATGAGTATATATTATCTACCATAATATTTATAAACCTTATATAATCATTTTTAATAACAAATTTCACGCACAAAAACCTTTTTAAATTAAAAAGAAAAATAACTCGGCATGAAAGCTTTCAAGCTTGCTCTTGAGGATTTTAGGAAGCATTTAGACACGGTATGGGTATTCTCGCTTGCAGCAGCAATAGGGGTGTTGATGTTTGCGATGGCCCAGTACCCGACTTACTCGGCACTTGGAGGGGTTTTTCTGAGAACCGGGAGTTTGCCGGATGTAGGAATAGCGGATTTTCTGATAACGATTGTTGTTTATGGAATTTCCCTCCTGCTCATCTCCTCTGCGGTTGCGGGAGCTATGCTCATAATCGCGCACAGGAGGACGAAAAAAATAATAAAAACCGAACTCTGGAAAAAGCTTCCTTTCTTCGCGGCGAACACATTTTTTCTTTACGCATTCCTCACCCTAATTCTTCTCGCCATGCAGGTATTCTCTGTTCCACACTACCCTCTGCTTGCATTCCTGCTTTTCTACACAACTTTCTACATTGTTCCGGCAATGATAGTGGAGAATGAACCTTTAGGAATCGCGCTCATTCCGGCCCTGAAAATGCTTAGAAAAAACCCGCTCATGCCTTTCCTATGGGCGGTTTTTGGGTTTGTTGTTCTGGCGCTCGCTGAACTGATAACGCAGGCAGTCCTGCCCTATGAAATCGCAAGGTATGTTGTTTTGTTTTTTAACGGCATTGTACTTTTGCCATACCTTTCTTTTGTTCAGGCGCACATGTACATGGAAAGGTATCCATTAGCAAGGTGAAAAAATGAGATTCCCTGCGGTTGCTGGAAGTTTTTACCCTGCGAACGAGAGGCAGCTTAAGAAAATGGTTGAGGATGCGCTGGAATTCGGAAGGAGCAAGGTGAAGCCCAGCATGAAATATTATGGAGGCATAGTTCCTCATGCAGGATATGTTTTTTCAGCGAAAGTTGCAGGAGTAACATTCGCCGCACTTGAGGAGAGGATAAAAAAGGCCGAAACAGCAGTGCTCATCGGCCCGAACCATTATGGGTTGGGAAGCATAGTTTCCCTTTCGCTTGAGGACTGGCAGACTCCTCTCGGAGTGATGAAGAACGATGCGGAACTTGGAAAAAGGATACAGGAGGAGGGGCAGTACATAGATTTTGACGAGGAGGGGCACAGGAGGGAGCACAGCATAGAGGTGCAGGTTCCTTTTTTGCAAAGCATAAACCCAAACATAAAAATAGTTCCGATAAGCATGATGGAGCAGGGGTTTGATTTTGCAGAAGATGTGGGAACTGCTGTTTACAGCGCTGTTGAGAATGAAAAGGTTGTGGTGATCGCAAGCACAGACCTAAACCACTATGTTGCTCCGGAAAAGGCGGTTGTTCTGGATGGGATTGCGATAAAGGGAATAGAAACAAACGATGCGAAGAAATTTATAGAAGTCGTTGAAAAAAACGACCTCTCTGTATGCGGGGTTGGGCCTGTCGCCGCTTTGCTTATATACTCAAAACTTTCAGACTATAAGCCAAAATTCCTTTACTATGCAAACTCCGGCGAAGCGAAAGTTCCGGGGTATAATGCAGAAAGCGAGGGGGTTGTGGGCTACGGAAGTTTTGTGCTGGAGGAAAAAAGATAAACTCGAAACCCAGGGGAGGTCGTAGAATGTTTTTAGATGACGACCTCCCCCATGTTCTACTCGACTTGGGGGAAGCTTAATGTTTTTCTCATTTTCCCCTAACACGGCGGAACAACCCTCACCCAACCTTACTATGCTTTTGGGTGAGGGCTTAGGTGCCACCAACCGTACTATTCTTTTGGTGGCACTTGTTCCACCTGTTACTCGCCTACCCCCTTATGTAATTCTTAAGCTTAATTCACGCTCGCTTGCTTAAAGATAGGTTTTTAACCATTTTCTTTCTAATTATAATAGGCGGGTTAGTATGGTAGAAAGAGGAAAGGTATGGAGGAATATAGTTTTGCCTGTTCTGATCGGAGCAGCAACAGTTCTAACTCCATTAACTTTTAGGAGCAAAACTCCTTTAGAAGATAGAAACCCTCCTATTGTCCAAGTTGCTCAATTAAGAGCAGAAAAAGAAAAGGAAGACACAGTTTATCTTCCTCAAGCTGTAATTGATTCTGCCTTTGGTTGGAAGTACGGAAATGTTATAGAGTGGAATAAGTATATCCTCGACAACTATTCTTACCCAAAGCTAATAAAAATTGGAGATAGATGGGCTATTGCAACAGACCATGATGGAGTATCTGTCAGGGAATTGGATGGAAGCAGTAATATAGGAAAAGAAAAATTCGGGATGACAATAAGTGTTGAAGAGTTTAAGAAAG
>CAYXNY010000005.1:0-19814 GCA_964467175.1 Microcaldota archaeon
ACAACCTAAGCCACCTCCCGAGCAAAAACCGACCAAACCACAACCACAGGGCGGGAAAAAACCGACGACAGAAAAAGGGCAACAGGTGAAAAAAGACAAAGAAGAAGTTGTAGAGCAACCTCAACCCCAAGAGCCGGTTGATACTGTAAGCGTTTTTTGGGGAAATTCTGAAAACGCATTTAATAAAAAAAACTATGCTGAAGCGATAGAACATTACGAGACTGCTAAAAAAGCGCGTGAAGAAAAATTAAGGGAATATGGTGTTAGACCAAACGCAGACCCGCTGGCATTATATTTTGAGGGATGCATAAAATTGTGCCGAGGAATCAAAACACAGGCAACTGATAGTTCAACATACGCAGAGAAAAAGGACTTATATGAAAAAGCAATTTCATATTTTAGTTCTGTTTTAGAAAAGCCAAACCCATACTCAGAGTGGGCGATGCAAAAGAAGGGTGTATGCGAAGCAAACTTGAAAAAGCTCCAAGAAAGTATATGGGGAAAAAAGGAAAGAGCTGACTCTTTGTTCGTAAATGCTTACCACAGCGCGGACCCGGAGAAAGCTTTCGGAACATTCAAAGAAGCATTAAAAATATATCTTGAACTCAAAAAAGAATACGGAAAAATGAAGAATGCGGAAAAGGAAAAGGAGATGCACGGTCTTGTTGAGAAGGCATTAGAAGGAATGGAAAAGAAACTACAGGATGTTATGCTTCTCGTGAACAACGCAGAAAAGCAGGGCGAGTACGAGAAGGCGATTAGGTATTATGAAAAGGTTATCGAGGGGTATTTTGAAATAGCAAAGGCTTACAAAGATATAGGGGAGAATGAAAACGCAGACTTATCAGAAGGAATGATAGTTAAGGTGCTAATAAACATGGGTTATGTAGCAGAAAGGGCAGAAATTGAAGGGAGATATGGGGAGGCGGTTAAGTATTATGAAAAGCTTGCTGAGGTATATTCTAAATTGGCAAAATGGACAGAAAAACCAGACAACAAAAAATACTACAAAGAACAAACGAAAAAATACAAAGAACAGGGAGATAAGGTCAAAGAAAAACAGCGGAAATTTAATACTGCTGAAGAAAAAAAACAACATGCTAATAGTTTGATAGACGAAGCGAAATATTTCGAAGCAATAGAAATTTTAGAAGAAGCGAAGAAATTGTTTGTTGAATTAGGGGCAGGGGATAAGGTGGATGAATGCGATGACCTTATAACGTTGGCAAAAGAAAAGAACATAGAAAAAATGTATGAAAGAATTGTTGAAGGAACGGGAACAACGCTCGGAGGGTATCTTATCCAGCAGGGAATCGATAAGGGGGAATGGAAAAAAATCGTTGAGAGGATAGGGAAAGAAGGAATCAATGAAAATGGAGCAATAAAGAGAGAGTATTTGGAAAAAATATTTGGCCAGCACTATCATGAGAAAGGAATGGAGGCTATGCAAAAAGGTAGCAAGGAAGATGCTTTGGAGTATTTCTATAAGGCTCAGAAGTTTGGGGTTGATGAAAAAGAGAGTATAGAAAGAGCAGAGCTGGCTGAGTACCACGATGTTTTAGAGCTGATAGAAAAATATCCGAATGCAAGCGCAGAATTCGATAAATTGCCTATTGAAGATAAAAAATATGTATTAAAATCAATCGCTGATGGGGTTAGAAAATTAATGGGATCGGGGGTTATTCTCACTGACAAAGACCTAGTAGAATTGATAAATGCTCAATTGAGAAATAAAAAATAAAGACAGGGTTATTTATTTGAACTTATGCGGATAGCGTTTTTTGTAGTAGGGGAAAATAACTTTTGTGAGTAAGGAGTATACGTCCGGAGCGAACAATCTAGCTAGCTCATTATTAGATACTTCAATATATTCTCCGTCTTCTTTTTTCAGTCTGGTACTCCCTTTCAAAAAATCCCAGGCGGCAAAAACCCTATTCACTATACTGGTATCGGCAAGCTCTCTTTTAATGATCACATCGAGCTTCTCTGTCTTATTGCCGTTAGGGTCGCATTCAATATCGACATTTTCTGCTTTATAAATAGAGCGGACAGAGTCGATTGCAAGCACTAGATCAATATTCGCAGGCAGGCCAACAGGGTAGTAGAGGGTCATGTAAAAGCGGTATAAAAACTCTTCTGAGTTTGAGCGGGAGGACTGCAACTCGGTAAGATAGGATTCGACGCCGCTCTTCTTTTCACTTGCCACTTCTTGTATCTTTCTCCACGCATATAAAACATCTATCAATTCTTGGTCTATCGGCTTTCCTGGGAGAGGTTGACGCATTTTCGCACCGAAGAAAGTGGCGGCGGCGTTGAACCTCTGCCAGGCCTCGGGGTCTTTTGTGTAGATGTAGTTGGGAGAAGGAATTCTCACAACATGTGTGCCGCTATAATCCGGCAGTTTGATGGAAATACCTGCTGAATGTGTGGATAAGGTTTGGAGGGCATCGCGAACGAATTCTTTTTTATTTTTTAAATATTGCTCAGCATCTCTTGCATTCTTTAACATTGCGGAATCATCCTCTCCTTTGAAGCGGTAAATGCCGTTGCCATCTATATATCCGAAATCTAGAAGCCTGGCGATCGTAGTATCCAGCGCCCCCAGCGCCTCGCCTATCCCTCTCCTGTCGATGCACGCCGGATCCCATGCGAATCTTCCTACATCATCATGAATGGACAACAAAAACGTTGCTGTTTTTTGAACATCGGGAAAGGTCCGGGGAATTTTTGATGGTCCTTTAACGGCATCGAATTTATACTCATAAATTGTATCGGGGACAAAAGTTTTGCTCGCCACAACCTCTATTGGGCTCACCGTGTAGGTTTTCAAACTATCCTGGTCTGTTTCGCGAGCAGAAAGTTTGCTTACAAGAGGATTTTGCACAAAAAACCAAGCAAGAGCAGTGCCGATGGAGGCGGATTTAATCGATGCTGAAAATCCGAGTTTAAATCTTACCATACTACTAATTTCTACAACAAAGCATTTAAAAAGTTAGTGGCAGTTGCAGATAAAAAGCGTTCTTATCCCATCCGAAGAGTTTTTGCAGGAGTAGTTGAGCTGAGGAGTTTGGCCGTAGAAAACAAAAAGGGCGTAATCAAGCTCTTCCGGGCATTCAAGCTCGGCGAGCTTTTCCATCGCTTCTCCTTTGCTGAGCTGAGGCGGGATGGGGGTGCAGGCAAAGGTTATGTTTTTTGAGTAGAGGTATTGGACGGAAGGATAGCGGAAGGAGGAGTGGATCGGATAGAAAGCGTTTTGGGAAGAAAAGAACTCCATCGTTCCCATTCTCGCGTCGTTTATCTGCATAATGTTTAGCTCAGCTGCAGGGGGAAGGAAAAGGAGGGTTCCGATTGAGAGGAGCAGAAATAGGGAGGCGAGATGGAATGGTTTTTTTACCGAGCCGGAGAATATGCTGAAAACAAGGAGGAGAACGACAAAAATATCTATGCATAAATCTGCAAAAATAGGAAGCTGGAACCTCTGCCAGAGCGCCGGAGAAGCGTAGAAGAGGGTGGCGTTGAGGAGGGGGAAAAGGGCTAATAGGAAAAGGAGTTTTTGAGGGATTGTTTTGAACTCTATTGCGTGAATGAAAAAGAAGAGAAGGAAGGCATACGAAAGGATGAGTTGTGGGGAGAAAAGGAAATATCCCTGACAGCCAAAATATTCAGGAGGAGCAGAGAGGGTTGTAAAGAGTTTGAACATGAAGGGGAAGGAGAGGAGGAAAGGAAAGAAAAGGGTGAGAATGTTGGAGTATTGTTTTTTGAAGAACAATTCGATAGAATGAAAAAACATGAAAAATATCGCGACAACGGGCTGGGAGAGAAATGCGAGGAGGGAGAGAACAAACTGCTGCCATGGTTTTCTGTAGGATAATATGGCGATGGAGAAAATGAGCGCAAAAGCCTGCCTCATCCTCCATGTGAAAGGAAAAAGCGAGGAGGTGAAGGGGTTTGTAAGGAGGAGAGCGACAAGTGCGAAGCCGATGAGATTCGGGAATCTTTTAAGTATAAAAAGCGCGATGATAAGCTCGGCTAGGATGGAAAGCAAGCCGACCGCGTAAATGGGCGGAAGAGGGATGAGGGAGCCGAGAAACGAAACAACCGGCGGGAGGGACCCGAAAAAATAGTATTCCCCAAACTGGAAGTTCGGAACATGCCCAAAAAAACCATAATCGTGGAAGGATTTTATGCTTGCGGCAGTGTCGGGGAAATCTGGAAGGGAAGAGAATATATCTTTTGTAAAGAAGGAGTATAAAAAAACAATTAGGTAGACCAAGAAAAGAGCTGCGAAAATTTTTTTGAACATGAGAAAGGAGTTATATATAAAGTTTATAAATGTTCTTAATCTAAAGTTTGAACGGTGGTCGTGTGGCAAATGAAATAGCAGTAATATCATTTGCACTTGGGGTGCTGCTTATTGTATATGTATTGTACAGAATTCTGTTTAGAAAAACAAAAGTTGAAGAGTACAAAATACCGGAGTACCACGAATTCGAAGAGCAGGAATCTATAGAAGAAGTAAGCGAAGCACTCAAAAAAATGGGAAAAGGAAGGCATAGGATAGTTTTCGAAAAAGAGGAGCCTGTAGAGAAAAAGAAAATCCCTGAGCCGCGTGCGGAAGTAAAAGAGTATATTAAACCAAGCGATAAACTGTACGATGTTCTTGAGAAATATCCACACCTCGTCAGTGAATTTGTTGAGGCAGGAATTAAAGGGGTTCAGAACCCGGTTGTAAGAAGGGCGTTTGGGAAGAGGACAACTGTTGCTGAGGCTTGCAAGCAGGCGAAGATAGATTTTGAGGATTTCGTTTATAGCTTGAACAAAAGACTTAGTAAGGAACTTAGTGGGAAAGGCGGCTGAAAGCAAAAAATCAGAGGGAAAGAATAACTTTCCCTCCGAAATTCTCTATTTCCAACTCCACCCCTTCAAAAAGGGAATAAATTTCGCGGGGGGTGAGGTTTGAGACATCTATTCTCATAGTTTCACCGAAATGTTGATTTTTTCAGTATTTAAAAAGGTGGAGGGACCTCGGTTCCAGTGTAACTATGGTTACATAAGGCTTCAACAAGGTTTTTAAGCGCTTTTGAGGAATTTTTCTCATGCCAGAAAAAATCCTCATTGTTGCCGGAAGCAAGAGCGACGGGGAGATAGTAAAAAAAGTTGAGGAAACTCTTAAGGAGCTGGGAATAGAATATAAAGTTGAGTATGCATCTGCCCATAGGGAGCCAGAGAAGGTCGAGAAGATTGTAAAAACAACATTTGCAGACGTAATAATTGCTGTTGCAGGACTGAGCGCAGCTCTACCGGGGTTCATAGCAAGCAAAACCCACTTGCCTGTTATAGGAGTGCCAGTAAGCGCAAAGCTTATGGGGCTGGATGCATTGCTGAGCATAGCGCAGATGCCCCCCGGGGTTCCTGTCGCAACCGTCGGGATAGATAATGGAAAAAATGCTGCATTGCTCGCTGCCAGAATCCTTGCTGTTTCGGATAAAAAAATTGAGAAAAAACTCCTTGGGTACGGAAAAAAATGAAAGTAAAACCTAGGCTGAACGATTTTCTGAAAAAGCTTAAGAGAGGGCCAGCGGTTGTTCTTCCAAAAGATATAGGGGCGATCGTTGCATACGCTGGAGTATGCAAAGAAAGCCTTGTGGTTGATGTAGGCGGCGGGAGCGGGTTTTTGGCTCTAAGCCTAGCAAGGATAGCAAAAAAGGTTGTTAGCTATGAAAGGAGAGAGGAGTTTGCCGAAATAATAAGAAAAAATGCTGAAAGGACTGGAATAAGGAATGTTGAAGTAAAGGTGAAAGATGCTAAGGAAGGAATCGAAGAAAAGGATGTAGATGTAGTAACGATGGATACCCCCGAAGCGGCTTTGCTTTTGGAGAATGTTTATTCTGCATTGAAAAAAGGCGGGTATGCTGTTGCCTATCTCCCTAACATCGAGCAGGCGAAAGAGTTTTATTTGAAGGCTGAAAATATTTTTGAAGAGGTTTTCATGCTTGAAAACATTGTGAGGGAGTATGAAGTAAGGGAGAAAGGAACACGGCCGAAGCATTTTGGGTTGTTGCATACGGCGTACCTTGTTTTTTGCAAAAAATAGAAAAACAAGAAAAAAACGAAACATTTTTAAACACTAAATTACATAATTATAAAACGTGGGAATATGGGTGGAAATACAAAAAGGATTATAAATAAAATTATGGTTGGGGTTGCATTAGCTTCTGCGCCGTACCCTTCAACCCTAATAGCTAAGGAAAAAGAAAACCACGCTGAAACCCAAACAAAAGACAAAAAAGAGAAGTACTGGGAAATTATTAAAACAGCAAAAGATGGGGGGAGCGTTGATATAAATGAATTAAGAGAAGCGATAGAAAACATAGCGGCAGCTGCAAAAGGAGAGAGATACCTTGACTTTGCATCTCAGGAATATAAAAGCGTAGCTGACGATGTCTATGCTGTATATTATGGCGGGTGGAAAAACAAAGGTTCGCAGGATGAGGTTAGGGTTGAATTCCTAAAGGGAATGGCAATCGTAGATCCAAAAAAAGCGGCAAGAGAAGTTGAAAACGCGATAAACGATAAGAATAAGACAATAGCGATCGGAGCGATGGAGGCAGCCATATACGTAGATAGTAAGCAAGCAGCGGTTAATATTCTTTACAGAATTTTTGACGATGAGCCAGAAATCGTTAACCAAGCGTATAAATCCCTTTATATGATGAAATCGACTCCAGATGCCCTGCCTGGTGTTATGAACACTACTGGCAAAACAGACCGTCTCATAACCTATTTAGACATAGTAGTGAACTATTATCTAATAACCAACGATAAAAAAATGGCTAATATTCTGCTTAGTGGGCTCGAGAATGAAAAAAGGGAAGAAGTGATTCCGTATATAGTAAGAGCAATAGAAAAAACAGATATTTTAAAATCTGAGAATGTAAGAAAAACTGCCCTAAACAGATTGTTGAAAGGCGAGTACCCAGACCTAATGGCTGAAATTTATGTAGAATCTATTAAAAGTGCATGCACCGAAGGTCCAACTCTTTCATCCGCCGAAATAGATTTGGCAATTGCCGAGATAAATAATGAATATGAAAGAGCAAAAGACAAAGTAAGAGGGAATATGAATATCGTTCTTGCAGAACTATATATCGCAAGAGCTTTTATTGGGAAAGATTCTCAGCTTCCATTGCAGACATTCTTAGACAGGATAAATAATGGAAAAGGCGATGAAGAAAGGGTCGGTGCGGTAAAAGGATTGGGAAGGTTGCTGGAATGGTCTGCTAATAGCAATACAAGGACAGAATACTTGAGAGTTTTATTGGATATATATAAGAATGAGAAAGAAAACACACATGTTAGGAATGCAGCGGCAGAGGGACTGGGGATAAATGCCTTTGATGAAGCTATCGGGGGCTTTATAGAAAACCTTGAAAACAGCAATGATGTCGCGCTTAGGGAAGGAACTGCAAAGGCCCTTTATTTATACAACGAGAGGAAACGTTTTACATACAATGTTGGTGGGATAGAGAAGGTTACCGCAAAAGAAATTAAAAGAATAACTGATGAAGAGTTCGCAAAAAAGAACGGAAAGGGTTCAGGAGTTGTTCTGAACTATCTTCTTATTATTCTGGGAAAAACCACATATGTTGAAAAAACAGGCAGCGCGGTAAAAGAGTACAATTCAACGAACTTTGGCATTGATAAAGATGGCAAACAAGTTCAAAAACCAGAGAAATCAATTATACCCGATGAGATCAAAGGAATGATGGAAAAAGCTGATGAAGAAATAAAAAAAGCCTACGCCGGAATATTGGAGTACTACGGGTGGCTAGCAAAAGCAAACCTCCTTACTCAAGAGGAAGCAAACAATCTAGTTGCACAAGTAGGAACAATCTACGAATATGCAAAAACTAAAAAAGGCGAAGAGAGAGCAGAGCTCTTCAAGAAAATAGTTTTTCTCTCATCTGCACTCGGAACAAACTACGGCAATTCATCATTAGGAGGGGTCGTTGCTGAAATATTGAAAGAAACGTATGTTAAGGAGCCGGATATCGCGGCCTACACATTAAGGATACTCAGAGGAGATATTGTAAAAGATGGGAAGGGGAAAGTTAGCGGTGGATTGGCAACAACCGACAGCTTTTTGAGTGTACTGAAGACATTGGAAGAACTCCCCTCAACTTCTGATGCCAAAGGAGAAAGAACGCATATAATGATGTTGATTAACGAATTAATTATAGGGTTGATGTACAGGCAAGTGAATATTCCTGTGGAAAGAGAGTGGCCATGGGAGCAGAGAACGGTCGCAGTTTTTAGAAGCACAGAAGCTTTAAGAAGGGCGATATATGGGTTTGACGTGCTGACAGATAAGCCGGCATAACTCAAACCTTTTTATACTTATTTCTTTTATATATATCACCATATCCAGAAGGGCCTATAGCTCAACGGTAGAGCACCCGACTTGCACTCGGGAGGCTGGGGGTTCAAAGAACCCTTTTCCGCCTTCGGCGCAAAAGCGTTTCATCGGAAAAGGTTTGGAAATCCCCCTGGGTCCATGCAAAATCACCCCCTCAATTTTGATAACATTATTCCCAAAACGAGTTTAGAGTAACATAAGGGGGTGGAAGCGGAAGCGCCAAGGGGAGATTAGAAATACATTAGGTTTCATGGGCTAGCGAATGGGATTTTCTTTCCTATTCTTATTTCAATCACATCTTTTGACCTGAGCTTTGTTATCTCCTGGCCGTCGAGAATAAGGCTTGCGGTTCCGTTAAAAGTGATTTTTGTTTTTTTATCCGTGATAAAAGGAAAAACAGAGCGCATGTACGGCGCAACAGGAACGAGTTCGTATGCGTTAAGAGAGGGCTGGAGGACTGCTCCGTATTCCGAAAGGGCGTATGCGGTCGAGCCGGTTGGTGTCGAAGCTATGATGCCGTCGCCTTGGAACGAAAAAAACTTTCTATCCACTGAAACATCTATTTTTAGTATTCTAAAATTCCTGGTGTGCAGAACAACGTCGTTTATCGCCCAGCCAACTTTTTTTCCATTAAGATAGATATCTAATGTGATTCTTTCTTCTGTTTTCCCTTTTAACAATCTATCGATATCTTTCCATCTATCTTTATTAAGTTGGCACACCTTGCTTTTTTCACTTCCGATTCCAACAACCTTGCCTTCTATATTTTTCTTATTGTAATAAATAGTTCCGTCTCCGCCTATGAGTATTGTTGCATCAGCGCCGCTTCCGAATTTGTAGCCCTTGCTTTCAAGCAAAAGTTTTATTTTTTTTGCAATCGTTCTAGCCCATGGCTTTTTTTTGTTGAAGAGTATTTTTACTTTCATAAAGAAAAAAAGAAAGAGAAAATTTAAAAATTAGTCCTTTATGCCTTCTGCGGTCACCCGGAAAACAACCTCTCTTTCCGGAAGGTTCGGGGAATCGACAAGCCTTGCGATCCTCTTGTCATCCTTGCTCTTTCTCAGATAAACCCTGTAAGTTGCTGCGTGCGCAAGAACATGGCCGCCTATGGGTTGGGTTGGGTCTCCAAACATTATCGCAGGGTTGTCCATCACCTGATTTGTAAAATACACCGCAATGTTGTATTTGTCTGCAAGTTTCTGGAGTTTGTGGACATGCTGGTTGAGCTTCTGCTGCCTTTCTCCCAAAGCACCTCTTCCTATGTAATCCGCCCTGAAGTGGCTCGTTAAAGAATCTATTATAACGAGCTTTACATTTTCGTTCTTTATCAGCTGGTCTGCTTTTTCAGCAAGAAGAATCTGGTGGTCGCTGTTTTCGGCCTTTTGGACAAAGATATTTTCCAGGGTTGTTTTTGGGTCAAGCCCGGCCCCCTCTGCCATCTGCTTCACCCTGTCCGGCCTGAATGTGCTTTCTGAATCTATAAATATAACCTTCCCGCCAAGACCTCCTTTTTCAGGAGGCAGTTGTGCATTGACAGAAAGCTGAAAACCAACCTGGCTCTTTCCGCTCGCGAATTTCCCGAAAAACTCTGTGAGGGATTGGGTTTCGATCCCTCCGCCAAGCAGTTCATCAAGCTTTTTTGATCCTGTGGTTATTCTGCTTATCCCCTGCCTTCTTTCAAGCATCGCCCAAGCAGTTTCGAACTCAACCTCTATTGCCTTTTTCGCCGCTTCTATTGCTTTTTTTGCCGCCTCAACGCCGAGCTCTGCAACCTCATTCAGTTCATGCGGGTTTGCTGTTGCAATCTGCTCTATCTGTGTATAACCGGCCTGCCTAAGTTTTTCTGCCGTTGTTTCACCTATTCCAGGAAGGTCTTCTAGATCCTTTACAACTTTGTATTTTTCGTCTTTTTCCTTTGCCATGCTTCCACTACTCCCTGGGCTCGTTCTTGAAAACAAGCAGTCTCAGCTCGCCGATTTTCATTACATAGAACTCCTTCCCGCTCTTGCTCGTACTTTTCCACATTGCCCCTACATTTTTCAGAACCGGCTTTCCGTCTCTATCCGTGCTCGGTTGCACGATTCTGAAATCCGGGCGGTTTCCGCCTTTCTTTCCTTCAGTCCCCAACTCCTCTGTAGTCCCTAAATCCACTTCCTTACTTTCTATTTCCTCAAATTCATCCATTTTTTCTACCTCCGGCCTTCCCCTCGGCCGCCCGCCAAAAAACGGGTATTTTTTGGCGTTCTAAGCAGTTATTGTTTTTAGTATTTAAAAAGGTTTGGAGGCCTCGGTTCCAGTGTAACTATAGTTACATGAAAGCAAAACAAAAGCTTTTATTATTTAGTATATACTACTTGTTAGGCGATCAACATGGACATAGCGCAAATAATTTCCGCCTTCATAATAATACTTGTAATAATGGACCCTTTCGCAAGCCTTCCCATTTTTCTTACTTTGACAAAGGGCGCAAAGGAGGAAGAGATAAAGAAGGCTGCAAGCGAGGCTGTGCTGATCGCCGGTATTCTCGCAGTGCTCTTTGTGTTTATAGGACAGTTGCTCTTCTCCTATCTGGGCATAACGCTGGGCGAGTTCAAGATCGCGGGAGGGATTGCGCTTTTGCTTCTCGGGGTGCAGACAATATTTGATATACACATGGGCTCGCAAAATAAAGAGAATGATATAAAGAGCATTTCCATTCTCATCGCAACGCCCATCCTTACCGGGCCAGGGCTTATGACCGCGCTAGTTGTG
Source organism: Microcaldota archaeon (assembly GCA_964467175.1). Lineage (GTDB taxonomy): Archaea > Micrarchaeota > Micrarchaeia > Anstonellales > J096 > JAWAFD01. The sequence continues at coordinate 11,168 of CAYXNY010000005.1, forward strand.
CTCTCGCAGGAAATGGGTTTCGCACCGCCGCTTGTTGCGGTCATTGCCGCGCTTGCTATATCATGGATCATTCTTTACAACGCAAACATCGTGAAAAAAATAATAGGAAAAAGAATAATAGAAGTTTCTTCGAAGGTTTTCGGGCTTATTACTCTGGCTTTAGGTGTTGCGTACATAAAGAGCGGAATTATCGGATAGATTATGCGCCCAACTTTTCCCTCAACTTATCGAGCATAACTTTTGTCATCTTATCCAGCGTATATTCGTGCTTCCATCCCCAGTCCTTCCTCGCTTGCGAATCATCTATTGTTTTGGGCCAGGAGTCGGCAATCTTCTGCCTGAAATCCGGCTTGTACTCGCATTTGAACTCCGGGATGTATTTTTTCACGGATGCTGCAAGCTCTTTTGCTGAGAAGCTTATCGCGGCAAAATTATAGCTCGTCCTTATGGTTATCTTAGACGCCGGCGCCTTCATCAATTCCATGGTCCCCCTTATAGCATCATCCATGTACATCATGGGCAGGACAGTATCCTCCCTCACGAAGCAGGTGTATTTTTTATTCTGCAACGCCTCGTAGTAGATCGCAACCGCATAATCCGTTGTCCCGCCTCCCGGCAGTGCCTTGTAGCTTATCAAGCCCGGATAGCGCACGCTCCTCACATCAACGCCGTATTTGTTGAAATAGTACTGACAGAGGAGTTCTCCGGAAACTTTCGTAACGCCGTACATCGTTGTCGGCTCAAGAACAGTTCTCTGCGGTGTTTTTTCCCTGGGCGTTGTTGGACCAAATGCCGCGATGGAGCTCGGCCAAAAAACCCGGGTCATTTTATACTCTTTCGCCAAATCAAGAACATTCTTCAAACTCTGCATATTCACATGCCACGCCAAATCCGGGTTCTGCTCACCTTTTGCAGAGAGCAGAGAAGCGAGATGATATATGGTGTCTATGTCGTACTTTTTTACCAACGCTTCCAATGCCGCCTTGTCCGTAGCATCCGCAAACTCAAAAGGTCCCTTCTTCAACTCCTCGCTAGGAGCCGTCCGGCTTCCAACCGCAACAACATGCTCGTTTCCGTATATCTTCCTCAGCTCCGGCACCAAATCAGAGCCTATCTGGCCCGTGGCGCCGATAACCAAAATATTTTTCATGTCGGCCATTCTCCCCACCTATTGAATAATTTTCAGCTCTTTTCCAACCTTCTCAAACTTCTCAAGAGCAAAATCCAAATCTGCTTTTTTGAAATCCGCCCTCACCATCGTCCTTATCCTCGCCTTTCCCTTCGCAACCATAGGGAAAACAATCGGCAGGGCATACACCCCCTCATCCCAAAGCTTTGCGCTCATCTCCCTCGCCTTTCCTTCGTCATATGTCATTATTGGCGTTATGGGGGTTTCGCTTTCGCCGATGTCAAAACCCAGCTTTTTCGCCTTCTTTTTGAAATATTTCGTATTCCTCCAAAGCTTTCTCACTAACCTGTCGCTTTCCTCAAGCACCTCAAGAGCTGCGATGCATGCTGCAACAACCGCAGGCGGGTGGGACGCAGTCAGCAGGTATGTTCTTGACTTGTTGAGAAGATATTTCTTTATTGTTTTTGTTGTTGAGATCAACCCGCCCATCACCCCAAACGCCTTCGAGAAAGTTCCCATCTCTATCTCAACCTTTCCTTCTAGGTTGAAATGGCTAACTATTCCCCTTCCATGGTCGCCCAGAACCCCGTCTCCGTGGGCATCATCAACATAAACATACGCTCCATACTCGCTCGCAAGCTGGGAAATTTTGTCCAGCGGGGCAATATCGCCATCCATGGAGAAAACGCCATCTGTAATTATCCATTTTCTCCTGTAATTCTTTCCTTTTGCTTCTTCAAGAATCCTTTTCAAATCATCCATGTTTCTATGCTTGAAAATTGCCCTCTCCGCCTTCGTCAGCCTTACTCCGTCTATTATAGAGCCATGGTTCAATTCATCCGAGATTATCAAATCCCCTTCGCCCGCAAGTGCGGGAATAGCTCCTGAGTTCGCCGTAAAACCAGTATTGTAATAAATAGCATCTTCAGTATGCTTGAACCTTGCTATTGTTTCCTCTAGTTTCAAGTGCAAATCCATGTTGCCCGCAATAGCCCTTACAGAACCGCTTCCAGCACCATACTTTTTCAATGCCTCCTTCGCGGCCCTTTTCACTTTCGGGTGGTTGCTCAAACCCAAATAGTTGTTCGAGCAAAACATCAAAACCTTTTTTCCATCGACGATGCTCCAAGGCGTTGAGGCGCTCTCAAGCTTTCTCGGGTTCCAAAGCAGGTTCTTTTCTTCCAAATCCTTTAATTCTGGGAGGAGCTGCTGCTCCAAAGAAGAAACCGTCTGGCTTATCTGCATTTTCTCACCCGCATACGCATGAAAGAAAGGATTTTTAAATAATAACCTTTTTTCCCCTCTCGCAAGGCTCTATTTCTATTTTCGCGTTCTTGAATTTTTTATCCAATTCCTTTCCCTTGAAATATTCGTGCAAAAAAACTGCCAGAGCGCTGACTTCTGAATGCGGCTGGCTTCCTACTGCAACGTTATGATCAGCGATATTATAAACCTCCGAGGGAACCTTTTCGCTCCCAACCACAACTATGATATTTTTCTCTTTTTTTACTTTATTTATTTTTTTATGCAACGGCATTCCGTACATCGTAAGATGAACGAGGGTAAATTTTTTCTTTGCGTTTTTCAAAAATTTCATCGGGTTTGGTTCATAGTTTATAGAAAAATTTCCTCCCCACCTTTCGCATATTTTTTTCACGCTTTCCTCAAGCCCCCTATCCTCTTCTCCTGAGTAGCACATCCCATCAGCACCGAAAGCCCGGGCAACAAGGGCGACATGCGTGCTTATCCTCTCGTCCCGAGGTAAGCGGTGGCCAAGCCTAAACACGAGAAGCAAACCTCTCCATCCTCCTTCCAAATTCTTCTATCTGTTCTACTGTTGGGAGATAGACAACCCGGAAATGTTTTTTCGATGAGCCGAAAGCAGAACCGGGAACAGAAACAATTCCTTCTTCTCTCATAAGTTTTCTCACAAACTCCCAGTCATCCATTTTCGCATCAAATTTTATCCAGTAGTAGAACGCGCCGTCTGGTTTTTCAGCAGAAAGAATCGGGTTCTGCTCAATAATTTTCGCCATCGCATCCCTTCTTTTCAAAAGCTCTCTTTTGAACTCCTCTATATGCCCCTTAGGCCCTTTTATCGCGGCAACAGCAGCCTTCTGCGTTTCCGAATTTATGGAAAGCCTTTGGTTGCAAAGCTTTTCAAAGGAATTTTTCAGGCCATCCAGCCCTTCTCCGTGAAAAACGACCCATCCGACGCGCGCTCCGGGAAATATGAAATTTTTTGAAACGCTCTGCCCGTAGATAAACGGAACATCCTTTGCGATTTTTTTGAAATCCGGCATGGGCACAAAAGAAAGCATATCGTACGCGCCATCATAAAAAATCGGAACCTTCAGTTCGCCGGCAATATCCACTATTGTTTTCAGCTGCTTTTCGCTATACACCCTGCCGGTCGGATTGTTCGGGCTTATTACGCAGATTGCCTTTATTTTTTTTCTTGCTGTTGCCTTTCTTATACCACCCTCATCTCTATAATCCGCGAGCAGTGGACCTTTCCCATACACCCTTGCTTTCGTCAAATAAAGCGGGTATGCCGGGTCTTCAAGAAGGATGTATTCGTCCTTTTCCGTTAGAGAGAAGTAAAGGAAATCTATTGCTTCGCTCAGGCCTGTTGTGATGAAAACATTCTCCTCGGTTGTTTTATGGAGTTCTGCAACAGCTTTCAAAAGCTCTGGGTCTCCTTTTGAAGGGGCATATCCCTTTATTTTTGGGTTGAGCGCGGCCTCTGAGAACGCTTCCATCACATGCTCCGGCGGCGCAAACCCATACGGAACAGGGTCGCCTATGTTGAAATAAAGAAGTTTCCTCCCTTCTTTCTCAAGCTTTTTCGCCTCCATTACAATATCCCTTATCGCATACTCAACATGTTTCGTTCTTTCAGCAAGCATGCTACACACCCACCTTTATCTCAACATTACCAAGAACTATTGGTTTTTTAATCGTTATACCCTCCTCCACCTCGCACGTGGAATAAAAATCAGCTTCTATGCACAAACCTGTTTCGCTCGTGATCTGCTCCATATCCTCCGCAGCTATGGAAGGATTGTATAGAAGAGCGACCCCATGCCTCAAGTAAAGCACCCTCCAAACATCGTTTGCCAGCTGGTACTGATAGAGTGAGTAGTCAGTAGGAGCGTCTGCTCCGAGCGTAAGCATCATGGAAAAACCCACAAGCACGATTAAGGAAAAAACCGCTTCTAATGTATGCATCTCACTCACCGCAGACAAAAAGCCTTCTTATTCTCTTATCCTTTCCATAAACAACTATTCTGTACACGCATATCCCTTTCCCCTCGCTAAAGCCAATACTGAGACGCTCCAGCCCTGCGCTCTCCCTTATTTTCTCAACATCAAAATTCATGCTCTCATCAGTAAGCCAGTTCGAATAGACGGCCTTTGGATTTCCTGTTTCATCCGCAACCGTTCTCGCTTTCGTTTTTACAATATAGTCCGCAATGGCGACAAGCTTGTTGAACGTTGTCTGCCTCTCCATCACTTCCATAGTTCTCGTTGAGTAATAGACCGAATACTGAACATAGAACAGGAGCATGAGCACTATTGGAACTATTGAAAGCATAAGGTCTATTGAGATAAACCCTTTAAACCGGCTCAACATCCCACGCACCTTTTACTATAGTTGGGATCTCCACGCGCGTTCCGTTCCTGAATGTGTAGGCCTTCCCCGCCTCAACTATAAACGGCTCTCCAAAAAGCTTGTCTTGCGCATATATGCCGTTGATATTTCCGGAAAGGAGAAAGCTGTCTATCAGCCTCGCCTTGTTTTCGCTCTCGGCTTTAAGCATGGCCATACCGAGCGCTTTATCGGAGGCGCTCTGAAAATAAACCGATGTTGAAAGCAGGACGGCCACTACCATAATCATGATGAGAAAATCGAGCATAAACTCTATGCTGACCAGCCCCATTTTTTCACCCCGTATAGTTTGCAACCCGGTCTATTGAAAACCCGGTTTTCCCAAGCCCGTTTTCAAAAACCTCCCCAAATTCTACATCGTTGTCGATCACCTCTTTCATGCCGATATGCACAAAATCCTCGCGCGGATAGTATGCGGCCTTTCCATAGTTGTAGTATTTATCATATATAGTATAGCCGAAGAGCTTCTCGCCCCCAACTCCGCCGGAACCCAGAAAAACATCTATGGAAAGCAGTCGCGTGAATTCCTTTGCATAGTCGTCAACATCGCTTTCGCTATGAACCTTCAGCGCCTTTACCTTCTCCGGGTCAAAATTTACTTCTACATCAACTGCGCTCTCGCAATCAAAATAGTTCGCAAGATGTGGCCCGGTGCTTCCCCACCCGTTAAAAGCGCCGGACGGCATGGGAAACGGATGGTGGTTTCGTGCGTCTCCGGCGTCTATTGCAACAGATTTCAATTCATTTCTATTCGCACGCCCGCACCATGGAAAAACCTTGAACCTCCTTTCTTCAAGCCCCTCTGTTGCACTCAACCACACAAGCGCGGAGGAAAAAGCAACGGATTTTTTTATGTAGGACTTAAGCTCGTCTATTTTGAAATTGCTTATGAACTCTACTGGGAAGCATACAGGGAAGCCCTCTCCGCACTTCAGCGCGTTTAATGTTGCCTTTTCCGCAACCTGCAGTATGTATAAATTTGTGGCCGCAATCGTTGCACCTGTTGCATAAGCCCTTGTAAGCGCCTTGTAATCCAGCTCTGCTTGGTATGCCCTTTCCATAACAATTGCCTTGTCCTGAGAAAAAGATTTGTAGTATAAAAAAGAGTGGACAAAGTTCAATGATATGGCTAGAAAGCTTATGACAAGAAGGAAGCTCAGGTACCCTCGCATTCTTACCCTCTTGCCTTTTTCTTCAGGTAGCTCGCGATCTCATAAACCTGCAGGGTTTCTATGCCAACAACCTTTGCTATCTCATCAGCCTCGTACTCAAGAACAAGAATGGGTTTTTTGCCCAGAAGCTGCCTCCTTTCCTCTATCTTGTACTCTTTTATCGCCCTTAGAGGGATTACCCTCTCTCTCGCAAGGTCTTTTTTGTCTTTTACAAAAAAGCTCATTTCTTCTTTTGTCAAAACCAGAATTCCCTCCTTCTTCCCGGTGGATTCGCTTAAATTCGCAAATGTAGCTATCAAAACATCCATCCTCTCACCCCAATTCTGCTCTGACTGAAACTTTTTTTAAACCTACCCATAAAATAATATCCTCTGATAATATGGAAGCGCTTTATCTAGATGACAGTTATATGAAAGAATGCGATGCAAAGGTAGAAAGCGTAAAGAACGGAAAGTATGTTGTACTTGACAGAACGGTATTCTATCCAAAAGGCGGAGGACAGCCGAACGACACCGGGAAAATAATAAGGAAAAGCGATGGGGAGGAATTCAAAGTTGTTTTTGTTGGAAAATTTGAAGGGAGGATAAGCCATGAGGTTGATAGGGAAGGGCTGAAAGAAGGGGACGAGGTAAAATGCTTTCTGGATTGGGAGAGGAGGTACAAACTGATGAGGATGCACACAGCTGCGCACGTTCTTGCCGGTGGCATTCTGTACAAAAAATACGGCGCAATGATCACCGGAAACGAGCTTGATGTGGACAAAACAAGGTTTGACTTTAACTTGGAAAATTTTGACAGGGAGCTGATGGAGAAAGCGGTTGAGGAGGCAAACAAACTTCTTGAAAAGGATGCGGAGGTTAAAACATACTACCTGCCCAGAAGCGAAGCCATGAAAAACCCTGAAATGGTGAAGCTGGCGGGGGCGCTTCCTCCGAACATAGACCCTCTGAGAATAGTTGAAATCGCAGGGGTTGATATCCAGGCTGATGGAGGTACGCATGTGAAAAACCTTAAAGAGGTCGGAAAAATAGAAATGATAAAACTGGAGAACAAGGGAAAAAACAATAGAAGGATGTATTTCAAACTACTTTAGAACTCAAACTCCCCGGCGCCCATTCTAACTATTTTTTTGTTCACCAAATCCACAACCGTTGAGCCCTCCCTGTACTTCGTTGGCCCGCCATCAATAACCAAATCAACAGAATTCATCATTTCTTTTTTTATTTCTTCCACTCTCACCGGCGCCTTTTCTCCTGAAATATTTGCAGAAGTTGAAACAACCGGAAACCCGACCTCCTGTATGAGCTTTGTAAGAAAAATATGCTCCGGAACCCTTACGCCGACTAGGCCCTTGCTCACCGGCATGGGTTTTTTCGGTTTGAGCAGAAATGTATAGGGGCCCGGAAGATAGCGCGTGAGGTAGGCAGTCTGCTCTCCACTCACTTCAAAAAAACGCAGAATCGTGGAAAGGCCGCCAAGTGCAACGCTCAGGGGCTTTTCCCCTTCCCTTCCTTTTATCTTTTTTATCCTATTAACAACCTCCTCTTTTAGCGCGTTTCCGCCAATTCCATAAAGCGTGTCCGTTGGATAGATTATCAATCCATCTGACAGCAAAACCTTTTTTGCGGTTTCAAAAGCAAGGTTCCATTTTTCAGCGAGTTTTATTATTTTCATCTAACCAATAAATTCAGGTTAGTGCAAATTTAAAACATTTCGCTCCAAACCACAAAAGTTTTAGGTAGAGGTAGCAAAATCTAAATAAACTTAGATAGGCTTTTATTTTTTTCCTTCTTAATTTTTTATATGCCATGGAAGAATGTAGATTTAGCGCGGATGCTATTAATGGAGTAGGAGAGTATCTGACAACTAAAGGAGGAAATGCGATATGAAAAGAGAAAAAATATTTAAAAGTTTGATTTCGATGCTTGTGAACGAGGGAGTAAAAAAAATAGCAGTTTTTGGGTCTTATGCAAGAAAACAGCAGAAAAAAACAAGCGATGTGGACCTTCTTGTAGAATTTAAAGAAAGAAAAAGTCTTCTTGATATAGTAGAAATAGAACAAAAACTGTCGGATACGCTGAATATAAAGGTGGATTTGCTCACTGAGAAGTCCATAAGCCCTTATTTGATCGATAAGATTAAAAAAGAGATGTTGGTGATTTATGAATGAAAAAGGATGATAGTGTTTATCTAATGCACATCATAGACGCCATAAAACGAATTGAAAGATACGTTGATGGAGTTAGCTACGAGCAATTTATGAAAAGTAATCTTATCCAAGCAGCTGTGATAAGGGAGATCGAGATAATCGGAGAAGCCACGAAAAAGTTGAACCAAAAATTCAAAGAGAAGCATCAAGACATCCCTTGGAAAAGTATAGCCGGAATGAGAGATAAACTAATACACGATTATTTTGGCGTGGACCTAGACGCAGTTTGGGAAACGGTGAAGAAAGATATTCCCATTCTTAAGGATAAAATTAAAAAGTTGGTAAAATAACATTTTCAACATGAAGATAGATAGGTTTTTAATTATTTTCTTTCTAATTATAATAGGTGGGTTAGTATGGTAGAAAGAGGCAAGGCATGGAGGAATGTATTGATTGCTTCTGGAATTACATTAGCTTCTATTTTACCTCTTAAAACAAACTTTGGTTCTAAAACTCCTTTAGAA
>CAYXNY010000006.1:0-10297 GCA_964467175.1 Microcaldota archaeon
AGCATGCGCAGTTGAGAGCGTAAACGCCCAGATTGTTGATGAAAACAACCAGGCGATGGGCGCCCAAGTAACAGCATCTGTTCCATACACACTGACAAGCAACCTCATGTACCTAGACAGCGAAGCAACAGGCCTTGGCACAGGAGTTGTGATTACTGTCGGTGGACAGGCAGTAAACACAGTAACCGCAGCAGCCCTGGAAGAGGCCGGCACGACTATTGACTCAACAAACAACGTTGTAGTCAAGCAGGTCGGCAACAAGATAATCGTCGCAGGATACACAGCAGAAGACACATTGACAGCAGTGGACCAGTTCTTGGCTGGAGTAAAGAGGCAGTAAATCTGCCTTTTTCTTCTTTTTTTCTTTTCTATTTTTGAAATTTGCCCCTATAAGTGCATATTTTTAAATTTTGTGCCTTTATAAGAACATATGGCAGAACCCACAAAAAAGGAAATAATGGACTTTTCCCCTATGAATAAAGGGCAGAGCGAGGAGCTGCCTTCTTACAAACGGCAGGGATTTCTTGAGGTGAAAAGAGCTCTTGAAACAGGGCTTATTGTTGCGGTCACAGGCCTGCGGCGTGTTGGTAAAACAACGCTCGTTAAGCAGGTTCTCGGAAATGATGCATTCTACTTCTCCTTTGATGAGAAGAAATACGCAAACCCAGAGTCTCTCAAACGGGTTATTGAAGTGTTTCTTGAAGAGAAAGAGAAACCGATCATTTTTCTTGACGAGATATTCAGAGTGGACGATTGGGCGGGCATACTGAAAAAATATCACGACCAGAGAAGGGCAAGGTTTATAGTGAGCGGTTCCTCTTCCCTGATGGTAAAAAAAGGTGTTGAAAGCCTGAGCGGAAGGCTCTTTGTATACTACCTTCCGCCCCTTCAGTTTAATGAGTACTTGGACATGGTGGGGAAGGGTCAAGAAAAAATCACGATCAATAATGCGTTTAGAGCAAAGAAGCGTTATGAGGAGGAGCTGGAGCAGTTTCTGATAAAAGGTTCTTTCCCGGAGATAACGAAAATGGACGAAAGGAATGCCATCTCCTACATTCGGTCGAGTACTGTGGAAAAAATCGTTTTTGATGACATTCCATCGACCTTTCGCATCGAGCATCCCTCCAAGCTTTATGACCTGTTGAAACTGTGCGCAACGAATTCATCACGACTATTCACAGAAGTAAACCTGGCCGAAGCAGTCCAACTCAGCAGGCATGCTGTTTCTGACTACCTTCTTTATCTTAATAAGGCATACCTTGCCGAAGTGCTTTACCCTATTGGCTCTTTCCAGAAAGGGTTGAAAAAACAGAAAAAAATTTTCGTTAAGACAGCTTCTATATACAACGCCTTGGCAGATGGTCCAAACGTTGGGCAGGCGGCAGAGACAGCAGTTTATGATAAGCTGAGTAGTGAAAAATTGGCATTTTACCGAGATACCCAACAAAGAGAGGTTGATTTTATACATCACATTCCTATCGAAGTGAAATATCAATCTGCGATAACGCGAAGTAATATAAGAAACCTTCTCTATTACCTCAACAAATACAAAAAAAACAGGGGGGTTGTTGTTACAAAAGACCTCTTTGACGAGAAGACAATTGATGGAAAAACCATCACCTACATCCCGCTTGATATCTTCTTGTTGCTTTCAATAGAATAGCTTGTTGCAAATTACCTCGTAAAAACTCGCTCAGGAGGACACAGAAAAAACATTTACAAATCATAAAACATCTTTCTTCACTCTTTCCGCCCCTAAAACCTCTATCAGCCGTCCGGCCTTAGGGCCTCTTTCTTTTCCTATAAGAGTTAGGTATATTTGCTTGAAGAATTCCGAAGGCTCTATGTTATTCCCTCTTGCAAACTCATAGATTGCATTGTGTATCTCAACATCCTTCATCCCTTCCCCCAGCCCTTCAAAAAACTCCCTGACTTTTCCGCCTGCTTTTCCCGGCCTGTACGCAAAATCGTATGTTTCCGGAACAAAATTCTTCGCTATCCATTCCTCTATATAAGGCTTAACATATTCAACATCCCCCAAGAATTTCTCAACCTTTTTCCAGTCCCGGTATATCTGATAATAGAGAAGAACATCCCTGAATTTAGCTTCCCACCCCCTTTTTCCGACCAACCCGTAAGCTTTTTTCTTCTTTACATCTGCCTTTTCTGTCGGTTTTTCAAGCTCCGAGGCGTGCTCATAATCCTCTATCATTCTCAGCACATTTTCTTTTGACGGCACAAAATCTATGTTTTCTTCCAAATCAAATTTCACGAGCGTATAGGCGATAACCTCTGGCGGAACAAGCTTTACTATCTCCATCATCCCCATCCCTATTCCTTTGCTTTTTGAGTATTTTTTTCCTTCAAAAAGTATGAACCCATACTTATACCCTATTGGCGGCTCATTTCCAAAAATTTGCTTATGAACCTCTTTTGCGGTATCCCAGCTCCCGCCCTTTGTGAAATGGTCCACCCCTCCCCCTTCTATGCTTGTTTTAAAATAGTCCTGCCAAGAGGGCCAGTGCAACCTCCACTGCAGTTTATATCTATGGTCAGAAATTTTTGCCACCCCCTTATACCCGCATCCTTTTGTGTACTCAACATCCTTGTCGCAGGAATACTCATATTCTCCATTTGCGCTGCTATAACTGAGCACCCTTGTTGTGGCTATTTTTCCGCATTTTTCGCATATGGGCATTATGGGGCTCCAGTCCTTTGGAAGCTGTCTTACGCTTGTTTTCTCAACAACCTTCTTTACAAGTTCTATTTTTTCAAAAAACATCCTCGCATACCTATCAAACGCGCCTTTTTCGTAAAGCTCGTTCACCCTCACAACATCCGCATTCACCCCAAAAAGCTTCATAAGATACACTGCCTGCTCAAGAAAATAGTCTCCATAGCTTTCTGCCTTCCCATCAGGAGAAGGCACATAGCAAAGCGGTTTTCCCAAATGCGGTGCGAGCATTTTCTTTTTGTCCTGAAGAGAAAAAGGAACAGAATCAAACGCATCCATAATGTCCGCGACAAAATAAAACTTTACTTTTTTTCCTTTTTTCTCCAAAACCCTCCTTACCATGTCCGGAAAAAGGAATTCGCACACCGTACCCAAGTGCGCAGGGCCGGAGGTTGTCATTCCGCCGGTAATAACATACGGCTCCGTCTTTTTCTTTATAACCTCCTCTGCAAGCCGTTCTGCCCAATGAAGGTTTTTTTCCATACTGAAAAATCTAGCGAAATGTTTTAAATAATGTTCGGTTAAAAATGTAGATAGGTGGAATTATGAGGGTCAATCAAACAAGATCTATTATAGACCTGGATAAGTTCAAGGAGTGGCCGCATGTAGCTAAAAACCTCGAGCATCTTAACGCTTTTTTGAATAGAGGCCCGCTTCTTGGTCCTGATGAAAAAAAGCAAGTAAGGAAATTGGCGCAAGAGACGATCGCCATGCTAAACCAAGAGCGTAAACCTCAAGAAGACGTAATTATAAAACGCAGTATTGTTCCTTCTGTTATTCTTGGATGCTCGTTCATATCCTTTCTTGTGTCCGCTATTGGTTATGCAGTTAGCGCACCTCCGATTAATTCTTTCTTTCTCCGCGCATCTGTGGCCTCTTTTGTAATTGGGCTCATTTCCAACATTGTTATGGTCATCCTTTCCCGTAAAGAGATACTCCAAACAATAAAGATTGACGAGCTTATTACTGGTATAAGAAAAGCGTGCGAGGACCATCTCCAAGAACTTATTGATTTTGGTAGCTCGAGCAGAATATAGGTTTAAAAGCATTTCTTTACATAAAACTCCTTTGCCAACGGCCATAGGAGGGGGGCAACACCTGTTCCCATCCCGAACACAGAAGTTAAGCCCTCTCACGGCTGTCCGACTACTGCCCTAAGGGCGGGAAAGGCGGCTGCTGTTGGCACCTAATTCCTACCTGTCTTTATTATGATTATTTTTTGTATATCCCTTATGCTCTTTTTTCATATCCTTTGAAAGAATTCCTATACCTTCTGAATGTATCGGCATTTTGAATGTTGGAGTTGTGCTTGGATGAGCGTCCCAAGGACCTACTGAAAAAAACCTTACACTCTGCAGGAAATATATTTCAATTTGGTCATTTATCTTAATAGATGATATGGCCTCTAGGGTTTCTATTTTTGCAACAGATAGACATATTTTGCTTAAAAGTTTTACCTCTTCTTCGTCCATCTTAACCCCAAGCGCTTCACGGAAATGGCCCTTTGCCTTGGAGAGGTTTTTTCTATGCTGTCCGTTTATCCCTGTTTTTACCTCTCCAATGCCAACTATGAATGGGCCGTTGAAAATAATCAAATCTATCTCCCCGCATCCTTCGTTAAAACGGAATTGGATGTTTCTTAGAAGGATTTCGTTTTCATCCATAAAAAGAGAAACCGTTGCCGCGGCTAAACTTTCTCCAACATACCCTTTTTGAAAGTTTTTCGGCGGGTACCTTATCAGCGCTTCCTCAAGAAGGGGAAGCATAACCCTAGTTAGTCTGTCCCTTCCGAATTTATTTTCATACGCAGTGCAGAATTCTGGCAATTGGCGTTGAAATTCTTTAATACGGCTTCTTCTAATTGGCTGTAATCTTTCCTCAAAAGTGCGAAAAGAATGCTTCTCACCCCATTGCATAATTCAATTTCGAAGAACATTTTTTAACTCTTATGTGGTATCCTTTATCCATAAAGTACACCGCTAGCGACTTGGGGAAGCTTAATCTATTCTCTATATTCCCACTGCAACATACCCCTCGGCCCGGGGGGGTAGATATATTTTTAAGCGCTTACTATTGAAAGAAATAGGGGGATAAGATGAGAAAAATTCTTGTGTTGTTTGTTCTGTTGGGAATTGTTGGAATGGTTTTTGCAGCGGATCTGCAATCAAAGATGGAAATAAAAGTAAAGGAGGTTAAGCCCATGATCTCAATGCAGCCGATGAATTGCGACCCTGCGAACAGAGGGCCATTCAAATTTATGGTAAAGATTGGGTTCAACAGCGAATACAACGAGGATGTCGATGTTTATTACTCTCTTTACGACATGAAAACCGGGACATGGGTTGATAAGGGTCTGCTGCTTGTAGTGGATGCCGGGAACATTGAAGATAAGCAGGTTCAGTTCGATTTCTATGCTGGGGGAAAGGGAAACGGAACGATAGAAACGCCTGCGTTTGAACTGCGGTATGCAGACCCGGAGAACCAGGGGGTGACGAGAAAAAAGGAGATTACAATAACAACCGAGCACTGGGAAACAACAAACGAAATTATATTAAAAAGGAATATAGCAGAGCTTCAGAACTTAGTCTCGCAAATTGAGGAGAAGGGATGCGACGCAACGCAGATAAAAAACAAAATCGATGAGATGAATGGGCTGATGGCTATATGCGAATGCCCGAGCGCAAACATACTCGCAACAAAAACAAAGGCAGATGCCGAGGCATTGCTGGCAGGATGCGTTCCTCCCGCACCTAAGGAAGAAGAGGAGGAAATAATAATAACTCCTCCGCAAGAGGAGAAGCCTCCGGTAGAGGAACAGCCTCCGGTAGAACAACCGCCTGAAGAGGAAGAACCGCCGCAACAGCCCGGCATGTGCGCACCAGCGCTTATATTGGCAGCACTTGGGGTGGCGGTTGCTAAATGGGGATATTAGACCTGTTATTCGGATGGGCAAGGGGAAAGCGAAAATATCCCGGCAAGTACAAATGCCCGAACTGCGGGGAAGAGATAACGCTCGATATGGAGCGTTGTCCAAAGTGCGGAACAAGGATAAAGAGCATGTTCCGCAAAAAATGCCCTAAGTGCGGGACTGCGAACCAACTGGACGCAAAAAAATGCGAGAAATGCGGGTTTGATTTTGAGGAGCTTGAATCAAGGGAAGGGAAAAAATGGTACAAATGCCCGAGATGCGGATACAGGATAGATTACTATGCAACAAGATGCCCATCCTGCGGAGTAAAGTTCGTATGAGGGGTTGATATGGCAAATCCGTTTACGCACAGAGAAGAGGAAATAAAGGCGCCCCCCGCTGTAAAGAAGAAAAAGAAGTATGAATTGGCTGTGGATGAGGAGGAAAGCGAAATAAAAAAACTTGACATGGAAGACTTTGAGGATGTAATTTCTATAATGAGAAAGGCGATGTTTGAGATAGGGCGAGCTGAGGCAAAGCAGATTGAGGAAATTTTGAAGCAGGGCGCGAGCTACGGCGCGTATGTGGACAGGATGCTCGTTGCGGTTGGGCTCGCATGGCCCGTTGCTTTTGAGCGGGCGACAAAAATTATAGGAAAAGGAATGGCGAACGCGCTCTATCTTGAGGATGTTGCGCTCCTGCTTGCCTATGAGGGAAAGGGGATAAGGGAAAAGTTGGTAAAGGCAAGGGAGGACGAGGCAAGGGCAACGGGCTTAAAGTATGTTGTTGCGATCGCGAGCGAAGAAGTGCCGAAAGAAGAGAATGTAATAGAGGTTATAAAGGAGAGGGGAACAAAGATCGAGAAAATTTATTTGGATAGGGGCTACTCGTTCTTCAAATCAAAAATAGGGCTGATCGCGTTTAAAGAGGTCTAGCATCACCATTTATATATTTTCTTTCTATGACCGATTTTTAATACGAGCATGGTTTTGCCAGCTTCGTCGATGGTAACTATTATCCTATAATCGCCGGCCCTGAGCCGGTATGCATCCAATCTAGCAAGTCTTCTTAGGTAGCGATGAGGGTCTATTCTTATTCTTTCGAGCACCGCGAATACTCTTTCTCTGACTTCTTGTGGAAGAAAATCCATGTCGCGCTCTGCTTTTTTTGAGAAAACAATGTCATACATCAGCTCACTCCCTAAATTTTGATTTTATTTTCTCAAAGGGGACGGTTTTACCTTCCCTGCATTCCTTAATAGCCTTTCTGATCTCCTTCTCAAATTCGGGGTTTAGCTCCAGATGGTCCTCAACAAAATCTTCTATTATCTGCTCGTAGGTTTCGCCTTCCACAACTTTCATCCGGTCAAGCACTCTTTTTAGCTCATGCGATATTTTTATTGTGGTATACATGAGTATACTTTAGTATACAAAGATTTAAAAGTGTTGCGGAACCCGAGCCGACAAACATTTTTATACCAAACTGGGGAAATTGAACCATGGACCTTGAGTTTGCTGCAAAATTTCCATTCAGCAATGAAGCAAAACAGATAATGGATGAGAAAAAGCCGGGGATAGGAGATGAAATAATAGAGAGGGCTTTGGAAAGGCTGAAACATGCGTTCAAAACCGGCAGGGTGATGACGGGAACGCCAATAAGCATGGAGGAGAAGTTTGAGGAAATTCTCATCTATGCAACGACTAGGATAATTCTCGCGAGCATAAACAACCCTTTCCTCACGAACAAATATGCGGTTGCATGGGCGAAAACCATCTATGAAAAGATGAGCATGGAGGAGGCAAAAAGAATAGGCGCCGAGTTGGGGGTGGTGCCTAGAATAGAGAATGGCGAGTGGTCCCTGCCCATCTCTGTATATTTGGAATTCTCCCCTGAGGATGTTGCATACTCCCTCGTGAACAGGGAGATGGAAAGAGGGTATGTGAAGATAAAGGAAAGGGAGTTTCTTAGGATCGTGCAGGAGGCGGTGAAAAGGCATCTTGAAAAACTTCCAAGAGGAAAAGCGAGGGATGAAAGGATAAAAAAGGCAGGCGAACAGCTTAGAGAATTCCTGCCGAAAATAGACCAGAAAACAACCACAGCGATAAAGGGGGACCATCCGCCCTGCATAAATGCTCTTTTGGAGCAGGTATATAAGCACGAAAATTTGGGCCATCATGCGAGATGGAGCCTGGCTGTTTATTTTGTGAACAGAGGGGTTGATACCGAAGCGATAATTTCCCTTCTCTCTAACCTTCCGGATTTCAGCGAGAGGAAAACAAGGTATTATGTTGAGCATGCAAAAAAACGAGGGTATATAATGCCGTCCTGCGAAACCATGCGGGCGTACGGGCTTTGCGTTGCTGAATGCGGGATAAAAAATCCTTTGAGTTGGGGTAAGTATGGAAGAAAAGGAAAAGAAGTGGATAAAGAATAGGTTCAGAAGGTATTATGCGACGCATGAGCTCAGGCCGGATGCGGTCGAGGAAAGGGAGTTCGGGTACGGAGAATGGGACAGGAAGATAGAGGCAAGGCATCTCGCCTTTGAAAACCCGGAAAAGCTGAACGAATTTTTGAGGGAAACCGCACCACTTTATATTTCCCGCTCCACAGCGTATTACGAAAGGCCCGCGGCCCAGCCGATGAACAATAAGGGATGGAAGGGAAGCGACCTTGTTTTTGATTTGGACGCGGAGATGGAGGTTTTTGACAGGAAAATTTTTGAGAAAGTAAGAGAGGACGCGATCAGGCTGATAGAGGAATTTTTGATTCCGGAGTTTGGCGCGGACAGGGGGAAAATTGCCCTTGTTTTCTCAGGGAATAGGGGGTTCCACGTGCATGTTTTTGATGAGAAATTCAGGATGCTCGGAAGGGAAGGAAGGAGAGAAATTGCATCCTACCTTTCCGGAACCGGCATGAATTACAGGAATTTTTTTATTGAGGATAAAAAAAGCAAAAAAATATTCGGGCCTAAGCCCGACGAGGCGGGATACCGGGGCAGGTTTGCAAGAATGGTGGTGAAAACCCTTGAAAATGAGCCGGAGAAGATAAGCAGAATTTTTAATGAATGGAGCGAAAAAAACCGCTTCGTTGAAGGAATAAAACAAGGGGTATGGAGCAAAACAAGGCTGCCTAAGGTTATTGAGAGGTTGGAAGTAGTCGCGAAAGAGCTTCCTGTAAGAAGCATAAATGTGGATGTTGGGGTGACGCAGGACACTTCAAAACTCATACGGCTGCCCGGCTCTCTCCACGGCTCAACCGGGTTGACCGTTCTTCCGGCGAAAAACTACGAAATAGAAATAGAGGATGCGATCGCGTTCACAGGCGAGAGGGTAAAAATCCAGCTGAACAGGAACGTTCATGTTGATATTGGGGAGGGAGTAAAAGGAGAAAAGGGCGCGGTTGTCGATGCCCCAGAATATCTTGCGGTTTATCTGCTACTGAAAAACATGGCAAGATTACTCTGATTTTTTCTGCATCTTCAACCGCGGAGGAAGAAGAGGCGGCGCTGTGTTCAGCACCTTTGCGATTATTGTTCCGTTCGCGGCGCCCATGAAATTCACGTTGTTCAGAGCGGTTTCCATGTAATCCTCCGGGAGCCTCTTGTCCTTTTTCCACGCATCCAAAATTGCCTTTTTTGTTTTCTCGTTTTCCTTCGCAAATATCGTGCCCCCAATCTTTATCTCGCCCGCATCCTCCCTATAGCTCGCAACATATTCATAATCAATTTCTAGTATTTCATTGTTCTCCCGCACATCCTTGAACCCTATCCTTATATCCAATCCCTTTATCTCGTTCTCTCCTCTCTTCGCTTCTATGGAGGTTACTCTGTTCCCTACTATCATACGCTCACCTTTTCTGCTATTTAATACTATATAATTAAAAACCTTGCACCGCGCAAATTAAGAAACATGTCAAACATCATTCTGGGGCTTACCGGTGAGAACTGCTCGGGCAAAACAACAGTGGCAGAGTACCTGAAGAAAAAGGGCTTCTACTACCTCTCGCTTTCTGATGTGATAAGAGAGGAGGTGATAAAGGAGGTAAAGCCGCTGACCAGGGAAAATCTGATAAACAAAGGAAACGATATGAGGAAAAAATCCGGGGATGGAATTCTTGCAAAAATGACTGTAAAGAAAATGGAGAAGGGGAAGAATTATGTTGTGGATTCCATAAGAAACCCGGGCGAAGTTGAGGAGCTGAAGAAACTGCAGAATTTTTACCTTGTTTATGTAAACGCGCCTCCTGAGGTAAGGTTTGAAAGGATAAAAGCGAGGGGGAGGGAGGAGGACCCGCAGACTTTTGATGAGTTTTTGAAGCTTGAGAGGATGGAGGAGGAAAGCAAGGAGGGGTATAAACAGCAGCTTAAAAAAACTGCAAAAATGGCCGATTTTACAATCATAAATGATTCGAGTTTAGAAAGGCTTTATGAGAGCATAGATGGAATCTTGCAAAAGGTTGTTAAAAAATTTGAGTTTGAAAGACCGGCTTGGGACGAGTATTTTATGAATATAGCGAAGGTTGTTTCCTCACGCGCGAACTGCATAAAAAGAAAAATAGGTGCGGTTATTGTGAAGGACAAGCGGGTTATCACAACTGGGTATAATGGAACTCCAAGAGGGGTTAAAAATTGCTATGAAGGGGGATGCCCCAGGTGC
>CAYXNY010000007.1:0-25014 GCA_964467175.1 Microcaldota archaeon
TTACGAGAGCAAGCTCAACCTCAGCCCATTTTTTTATCCTGTTTTCATCGCTGAAAATATCCGCCATCTCGGTTCTATAACGGGTTTCTATAACGCTCATAATACAGGATTGAAAGAGATTGTTTTTAAAAATATGTTTTAGGGTCTTTTCCTTCCATAGAACCAGTACAGCAGCCCAAGTGCTATCAGAACGCCGGCAATAAAAATCCAGAGCACGCCTCCTTGGTCTTCCTGCGGTTTTTCTTCTTTAGGAGTTTCCTGCGCTTCTTGTTCTGGAGCAGATGGCTTTTCCCTTTCAGCTGGATAGGGCGGGGTGATGTTTTCTTTTGAGACGTTTTCGATTCCTCCGGCTTCCGGAACCACTTCTTCCGCCTCAGGCTGTTCGGCAGGTGGACCGGGTTGCTCCTCGGGCTTTTCTTCAGTTACATTTTCTTCAGAAGGCGGGGGGCAAAGTTCAATCTCAAAAATATGCTCGGCGCTTTCGTACCCGTCCTTGCTTGCCAGAATCCTGTACCTCCCTTCTTTGGTAATGTTAAATTCTGCAGTCCCCTGCGAATTTGTATAGATGATTCCTTCGGTGCTGTAGCCGCCGGGGGTATACTGAAGCACAACCCTGACATTTGAAATCGGAGAACTGCCTTCTTTTGCGTAAACTTTCAGCACGTTATCTGGGCAGATGAGCGTCCATTCTATTTTCATTTCCTCCTCCCCGCCGCCTCCTCTTTCTCTGTGTTCAGTTCTGTTACCGACTGCGTAGCTCGAAAGGCCCGTGACATTTATTGTGTATGTGCCGGTTCCAGCATCATAGCTTATTCCTGTGCATCTGCTTGGGCCGCACAACATTCCGTTCGCAATGATTGAGTTATAGTTGGACAGGTACCCCCGATGATAGTAAACATTCAGGCCGGCCGGCATGTTCTTTATTACTATTGTTGCGTTTGCATTTTCCAGCATCGGCATCGCATTCGTATTTACTGCAACAAAACCATTCCCAAGCGTATATTCGCTTCCGTAAATAGTTAAATCCGCAAGGCCTGCGAAATCAACGTCCCTTAAATAAAATTCAGAACCCGTCCCTACAAAACCAATCAGCGGATAGCTTCCCAAGAGGTTTGAAAATGTTATGTTGGAATTCCTTGAAAGCCTGAACCTCGGAGTTCCGGAAAAAAATAGATTGTTGTCTTTAAAATTAATGTGCGAATTGTAGAGGTCCAGGAAGCATCCTTGGTCAAGCAGGAAGGTTATGTCTGTTGCGTCGCCCATTGCACCATCAACCATCCACTCCGCATTTGTTCCATTGCAGCCAATAACCGTAGGGCCCAATAACGGAAGCGACGGGGGGTATTTTGTAAAATTGTTTATCATCGTTCCTGAGAGCACTACATCCTGGATGACTTGTGCGTTGAGCAGTTCGCAGCTCATTTGGCTTGACCCTTCGACGTATGAGTTTTGAATGTTGCATACATATATCCGGCTTGCGTTTATAACTGAGTTATGCACCCCTGTTTCCGCAGCAGCATCGCAGTCAACGGTCGACCAGTAAAATTCAGAATCGCTTATATTGCAGTCCGCCACTGCCGAACCAAAAACAAGAGAGTCCTTGATGTATGAGCCGCTCACCCCTCCCTCCGCTTCAACGACTGTATCTTCGATTGTTGAGTTATCAGAAGCCCAAGGAGGAGGGACCGTTCCTATCAATGTGACTGTGCTCGTATAATAATTGCTGTATTCCATCCTTGTCTCGTAGCTTATGTTTATAGTTTTTATCTCAACAACTCCCGGCGAATCTGAGCCGATCTGCGCTTCGAGCAGAAAGTCCCGAGGGTCTGTTCCGTTTATGACAATAACCTGCGTTACATAGCTTACATCGTGCCAATCATAGTCTAAACCGTTGAAGGTGGCGATTTGGTAAACCGTAACATTGTAGGTTCCTGTTGAGCTATACGCCGGGCAGGTGAAGAAAAGGATCGATGGGCTACCGTAAACAGTTTCCCTCATGACCGGCGTTCCAACAAAAATTCTGTTTGCATCCCCGTCAAAGCATGTGTAATTAACTCCGTATATGTTTTCGCTGTCGTTCCACAGCGCAAGGTCAACATCCACTCCTGTCTGCTGTATTAAGGGGTAGCGCTGGACGAATTTTGTCGCATTCTGCCTCTCTCCGCCCTCCAGCGGAATTGCCTCAACATTGAGGAGGGAATCGAGCAGACCCCAATCAGTAACGTTTGTGCAGTTCGTCAAGTTTCCGGGATGGAGCGTTGTTCCTTTCCCAAACTGCGGGTAGTAGATTGTTATGTTTTCAGGATAGGAGCCGGTGTCATTATGGCCGCACATTTCAAACAAAACAACATAAACAATCTGCCTCGGCGCGCTGTTGTAGTACATATAGGTGTAGCGGGACATATTGAAAAAAAGCGTATGGTTGCCGGGCGCTGCATAGGTGAGGTTTGTAGAAGTCGAACCATTATGGAGCGCGTATATTTCCAGCCAATGAGGGATTTCCACACATCCATGCAGAAAGAGCAGGAGAAAAAGCAAAATTGACAGAAGCAAAATATTCCTGTTTTCCATGAAGAGTATGAGAACATTTGGTTTTTAAATCTTAACTTACCCCAAAAGCGCCGAAAGCACTTTCAGAAGCTGGGGTCTTCCGGCTACTGCTTTTGCAACAGGACCGGCAAAATTTCCCTTCATAACTTGGTTGAGGTCAGAATCTGCTATTGTGGAAATTATGTGGCTCAGGTCATCATCGTTTAGTTTTTCAAGAACTTTTCTGAGCAGTAATCTCTTTGCCATTTTTTTCCCGGCTGTTTCCCTCCACGGCTTTTCGTAATGTTTGTAGAGAAAATCGCCTGTTAAATTCTTTTCGTAAAAAGCCCTTAATGCTGCGTTTCCTGCAAGAGCAGCTGCCTCCATCGCAAGCGCGATCCCTCCTCCATGGATTGGGTCAACCTGCTTCGCGGCGGTGCCAACAACCATGAAATTGTCTTTCACAAAAGAGTCCATGGGCGCGCCGACGCTTATCACCCCGCCGAAATCGTTGTATATGCTCGCCTCCCTCAACTCGCTGTGCTCGTCTATGAATCTGTCTAGGAAGGTTTTTGGGGTTGCGCCGTCCAGCCCTCCGCGCTTTTTTCCGGTGAGAAGATGCGCGCCTATTCCGATCCCAACATTCGCTTTCTTATCTGCCTTCGGGAAGATCCAACAGTTGTGAACCGCAAAAAACGGGCAGAACGAACCTTCGGATTGTATATCGTATACTTTCCCTCTGTAATACTCTACCTCCAACTTCCTAATCCCAAGAAGAATGTAATTATCCATTAGAAAAAATCCCCTGTTCCCGCACCTATTACTAACTTTGTATTCTTTGAAAATATCCTTGAGTTTAAGAAGTTGCTTTCCTCTTATCCTGACTTCGTACGCATTCTTCTTCCTGTTTTTTTTGATCGCGCCGATTACTTCCATGCTCGCGAGAAGCATCCATATGTCAAAAATAAGAGATTTTGAAATTGAAACATAAGAGACAACATCTTTTCCATCGTTCGATTTCCACTTTGACCCATCCCCTTTCATAAGCCCTCTGAGGAGCGCTAGTTTTAGGGAGGGATCCAACCCATGTACAAAAGAAGGAAGTCTCTTGTTTTCGCATCCTTCTCCAAACAATGCTTTGAATAATTTTCTCAGAATTAGAGAAGTAAATTGCACCTGATAGTATTTTTTGCCTGAGCGGTCCGGGTATTCTTGCTCAAAAATGTATGGTTTTAACCCGAATATGTTTACGCCTATCTCGGTTATTCTCTTCACGATTTCCGGGTCGCTATTACTTATTATCACTGCGCCTTTGCTCACGTTTCCTTCAGATACAAAATACCCAAAGAATTCCATTAGTTCAGGCGTTAGGGGGAGCCGGTCCTTTATCCTATGGTTCAGCTTGTACTTGAACTCCGCCCCAAACTGGTTTTTTCCTTTTGGATAAAGGTATCCGTTTTCTTTTATGTATCCCTCCTTAACATATCTGCTTACTTGGATATATTTTATACTCTCTTCCTTTGGAACAGGAAAAACTAGATAGTCTCCATCCCTGTGGCTCCCTCGTGTGCTTCTCTTGATTTCACCGGCTTTTTTCCAATGGAACCCGTTTTTTTTGTTCCATATATAAACCAGATGGTCTTCTGTTAGACCGGCGGTGTGGTTAAGCATAAAAGGCGTTATCCTAACTATTTTACCTTCATACTCTCGTTCAGAAGTTGCGGCAACAGGCACCCATCCTTTCAGTGTTAATACTTCCTCTCCAACCCTAACAGTATTTATCGGCTTAACTGTATTTTTTGCAATTATCTCTGTATCCGGAGTGAGGCAGTACCCGCGAGGTGCCACATTATTTCCGAAATAAAGCTCGATCAAATTTTCATGATTGTACGGTGCCATTTCATACTCATAGCAGGTGTCAACATCATAAAGAGAATGCACGGCATTGAAGCCAAATTTTCTTGCGATATGCGCCTCCATCCCTTCAGCGGATACAACAAGCTTTGCTTTTACTTCGTACGGCTCATCCGCTCCATGCTGAAGTTTTACCACAAAGCCATCCTCAACCTTTTTGATATCTACGGCGCGCGTATAAACCTTTATTCTAGCGCCTTTTTTCGTGGCCAGCTCAGCAAGCCATTGGTCAAAAGCTTTTCTTTCAAGCACCCATCCTTTCGTCTCCTCATCCTTCCATACAATCTTTTCTCCTCTCGGGCCTACAACCTTCGCGCCAACAATTTCTGTTGAGATCACATGTTTTGGGAGTTCAAGCCCCTGGGCAATGACCTCTCTGGCGCCGAGCCCTTCTCCGCATCTTACCGGCACCCCAACCTGCTTTCTTTTATCAACAACCAGGACGTCTCTTTCTTCTGCGACAACCCTCGCGAATGTTGAGCCGGCTGGGCCGGAACCTATAACAAGAATATCGTGCTCTTCCATAATAATCACTTTTTCTTTTTAGCTTTTTTTGTTTTCTTATTTCTCTTCTTAGTTTTCATTTTTGATTTTTTTATTTTTTTAGCTTCAGTTAAAGCTTGTTTGCTTTCTTTGACGAGCGAGATAACATTTGCCGGGCATGCTTTTACACATATTCCGCAGCTTATACATTTCTCTGGATAGTGCTCTATTCTTGTGCCTACAAGTTCTAGCGCGCTTTTTGGGCAGACAGCAGCGCATCCGGCACAAAGGATACATCCTTCATAGTTTATTTTAACAGCCATGGAGGAGGAATAGCACCAAAATGTTTTAAAATTATTGTAGTGGGCTGAAAAAACTACTGCAGGAGATAATTAAACAAATATCCTATTAGAATGAATGAAATGGCAAGTATCCCTACTAGGATTGCGAGAAGTTTTGGTTTAACAACCTTTCTGAGTATGAGGAGCTGAGGGAATGAAAGCGCGGTTATGGACATCATGAGAACCAGCGCAGTACCAACAGCCATCCCCTTAGCCATCAGGGCCTGTATTATTGGTATGGTGCCGGCTGCATTTGAGTAAAGGGGGATCCCTATTAAAACTGCGACGGGAACGGCAAACGGGTTTTGCGGTCCTGCGTATTCCAAGAAAAAGTCCTGCGGTACGTAGCCATGTATAAAAGCACCGATCCCAATACCGGCAACTATGTAAAGCCAAACCTGTTTTATTATTTCCTTGCTTTCTTCAAACGCGAGCGACGCACGTTTACTGAGTGACAATACTTCTTTACCTGAATTTTCAGCAACCGTACTGATTTTTGAGGTAAGAACAAACTCTTCTATCTGGTCTTCAAGATGCAGAAGCCCAAGAACAAACCCAACAACAACCGCAATTATAAAGCCGATGCCTATGTATAATGCTGTAATCTTCCAGCCTACCAATCCAAGGAGCATTACGATCGCAACCTCATTTATCACTGGCGATGCGATGAGAAAGGAAAATGTTACCCCCAACGGAACCCCGGCGCGAATGAACCCCATGAAAAGCGGGATAACTGAGCAGGTGCAGAAAGGAGTCGGTATCCCAAACAGGGCCGCAAGCACATTTCCCATTCCGTATTTTCTATGGGCAAGAAAATCCCTTATTCTCTCGGGCGTTACGTAGGTTCTTAAAATCCCTACAAAGAATGTTATAAAAAAGAGGAGAAGAAATATTTTCAATGTATCATAGATAAAAAAATCCAGTGCCTCGGCCAAAGGGTCTCCTCTGGACATGCCGATAAGCGAATAAACAACCCACGCGCCAAAATCTTCAAGCACTCCCATGCTAATCCAGCATCTTTACTATTTCATCAACAGATGGGATTCTTCCCTGTGCCATAACCTTGCCATCAATGACAAGCGCGGGCGTGCCCATAACCCCGTACGCGAGAATCTCCTTAATGTCAGTTACCTTAATAACCTCTGCTCTCTTTCCAGCCTTTTCAACAGCCATTTTTACGTTGGCTTCTAGATTTTTGCATCTGAGACAACCGGTTCCCAAAATTTCTATTTTCATAACATCACCATTTAGAAATATCATTCAGCACATTTGCTCCTAACGGCGAGAGCGAATACAATCTTTTCGCGCCTTTTTTTCGCACTTTTATAAGTTCGGTATCCAAAAGCACTTTTAAGTGCTGCGAAACTGCAGGCTGGCTTACTTTCACAAAAAAAAGCAGCTCACAAGCACAGACTTCTCTCCTTCGTATTCTTTCAAGCAACCTGAGCCTGGTCTTGTCGGCAACTGCTTTTATAATTTTAATAATTTTAGTTTTCACGAATATTAGTTTAAACTTATATATTTAAAAAGAGATCGTTAATGCTTCCAGCAGGGCCTTTCCTTTAGCTTCGGAATGCCTTCATTATGTCCTTTTCTATCTCGGAGAGCGCCCTGAACTCCTGCTCCTTATCGCTCAGGAGCATTGTTATTTTCGCCCTTCTCAAAAACTCCTTCACTTCCTTCCTTTCCTTTTCCGAAAAGCCCTCGCCGTTTGCCTTGTTTATATTGTCCCTCAGAGAATAGGCCATTTCCAGAAAATTTTTGTCGTTCTGTTTGTTCAGCTCCTTGCTAGCGTCGTTTATTATCTTAAGAATTAGCGCGTGTTCGTCCACCCTAATCACAGATTTTTTCCTTGCCGTCGGCTTTTTCAACCTAACCTTACCCCCCTTCTTTTGCGGCATAAAACCACCAGCAGTATATCAATGGGTTTATTTTTATATGTTTCGTAAAAAAATTATATCAGTTGGCATAAAAAAACAAAAGTATTTAAATATTTTGTTCTACTGATTAGCAGCATGGCAGAAGAAATTGATGAAAAGAGCCTGTACATACTCAAAGTTCTGAGCAAGGATTCGCGGCTTTCGTGCAGAGAGATAGCAAGTTTGCTCAGGATGCATCCGGCAACTGTGATGAAAAAGATAAAAGAGATGGAGAGGGAGAAGGTAATAAAAAAATACACGATAAATGTAGATTACGAAAAACTAGGCTATATGATGGCTGCTTTTGTTTTTATTCAATATGAATCCGGGAAATATCCAATTGAAGAGCTATCAAAAATAAGAGGGGTTGTTTCTGCCTACGAGATAACTGGCGAGTATGATGCCATATGCATGATTATTGCGAAGAATAGAAGCGAGCTTAAGAACATCATACATGAGATAGCATCAAGCACGAACGTAAAAAGAACGAACACCGCAGTGGTATTAAAAACCGTAAAAGAGCCGACTGGCATTTTTTAGGTTGGCAGTTTTCCGCCCATTAGTTTTTCTATTTTTTTCTTGAAGCTTCTGTCGTGCTTGAACCTCTCCACCATCGTCTTCATTCTGTTGAACTGATTGAGGAATGCGCGGACTTCGTTTACATCCGTTCCGGACCCTTTCGCAATCCTCTCTATTCTCTCCCTGCTTTTTCTCACAAGCAGGGCGTCTTTTCTCTCCTCCGGAGTCATGGAGTTTATCATCGCCTCGTATTTTTTTAATTGCTCTTGGCTTTTCTCAACCATCTCTTTAGGAAGGTCCTGCATCCCTATCATTCCGAGAATAGAGCTCAGCGGGCCCATTTTCTTGGCAGCCCTCATCTGCTTGTAGAATGCTTCTATTGTGAACTCCTCCTCCGCAAGCTCCTCCAACCCCTCCTCTTTTTTCAGCTCCTCAACCTTCTCAATTAAGGATTTTATATCCGGCATTCCGAACAATCGAGAAACAAACCTTTTTGCATCATATACCTCGAAATTCTCTATCTTTTCTCCTGTTCCTATGAAAGCAATTTTTGCGCCGGTTGCGGCAACAGCGCTTAATGCTCCTCCTCCCTTTCCCGAGCCGTCCATCTTCGTAATTATTACTCCGGTAAGCGGGGAGATGGCTGAAAATTCCTCTGCTTGTTTTTTCGCAACCTGTCCGATGTCCGCGCTTATAACTAAGTATGTTTCTTCGGGCTTTACTGTTTTATATATCGAAGAAAGCTCTTTTGCAAGCTCTTCATCAAAAGCGCTCCTTCCGGCTGAATCAACGATTATGATGTCCTCCTTCGCTTTTGCGAGCGCATTTTTTATTATTTCGTTTTCTTTTTTTCCTTCTGAGTAGAAGGAAACGCCTGTTTTTTCTGCCAACTGCTTTAGCTGCTCCCTCGCGGCCGGCCTGTCAACATCCGCGCCAACAAGCGCGACCCGCAGACCTTTCTTTTTGTAAAAATATGCAATCTTTCCGGCGGTTGTTGTTTTCCCGCTTCCGTACAGCCCAACAAGCAGAATTTTATGCGGGGAAAGTTTTGGCTCGTATCCTTCCCCCAAAAACGAAACGAGCTCGTCGTAAACAACCTTGAGCACATGCTCTCTCAGCGTGAGCCCCTCTAATTTTTCGCTTTCAAGCGCCCTTTTTTCTATTCTTTTGCTTAATTCAAAAACCAACTTCACATTAACATCGCTCGCGATCAGAATTCTCTGCAACTCTTTTATTAAGGATTTAACTGCCTTCTCATCAATAACGGATTTGCCGGCAAACCTTTTCAGCGCTTCCCTGAGCCCTTTTCCTAAATCCATACCTCTCACTTATCCTAGAACGCAATCCCGAGGAAGTGGAACAGAAGGATGAGCACAAGCCCAACCATGCCTGTTATTGCGATTATGAATACCGTTAGCACATTTATCGGAATTCCGATTCCGAAAAGATTTAGGATGAATAGGGAAACAAGGCCGGCTATCGCGTTAAGAATGAGCTTCTTAAGGCTGAACTCGTATATGAATTTGAATACTGCTGCAACAAGTAGAACTGCAAGAATGAATGCGATTATTTCGAATAACATAGCAGTATTCTTGGAAATTAATGTTTTTAATGGTTTTGTTGCGAATGTTTTTAATCGCTTTCTGCTGATGTGATATAATGGATGCCCATATCGTAGGTCTGGGTTGTGCCGGCTCTGTTGCTGCAATTTCTGCTTTAAAAAAAGGTTATGAGGTTCATGTTTCTGAGCGGGGGAGGAGGGCGGGGAACAGCACAGTATGCACGGGCCTTGTATCTAAGGAAACGGTCGGGTTTCTTTCGAAATATCTCAGCACAAAAAGAATAATTCAGAACAGGATAAACCATGCGGTTCTGCACTTTGGGAAAAACGAAATAAACATAAAACATAGAGAGGGCGCGTATATTATAGACAGAAAAAAAATGGATTTTTTGCTTGCTGAAAAAGCCGAACAGGAGGGGGCAAAAATAAATTTCGGTGAGAGGATAAGAAGAATTTCGCAGTACAAATCAAAAAATATTATCGGCGCAGATGGTGCGAATTCTACTGTTGCGGAGCATTTTGGTTTTCCAGAAATTGAAAAATACGCTCTAGCAGCAACGGCCAAAATTGATGAGAAGGTTGTTGAGAAGCAAAGCGTCCATCTATACTTCAATGAATACACACGGGGATTTTTTTCCTGGATTGTTGATGAAGGAGGGGTGCAGGAGGTTGGTTGTGGAGTGATTTTACCAAACAATGTTCGTCATGCATTTGAAAAATTTGCTAGAAATATTGGGATAAGAGCGAAGCTGGAAGAGAGCGCGATAATTCCTTTGAGGGCAAGAAAAAAAACAGGGGCAAGAATAGGAGGGAGGAATGTTCTGCTCGTTGGGGACGCTGCCGGGCACGTGAAGGCATTCAGCGGTGGGGGGCTTGCTTACGGGCTGAGATGCGCTGAGCTTTCTGCCGAGTTCATAAACAACCCATCCGGGTATGAGCAGGAGTGGAGGAGGAGGTATGGTTTGGCTATGGCGCAGTTCGAAATACTACAGACCATAAATGAAGTCTTCCCATCCGCCCTTATAGGTTTTGGTGTTTGGGGATTAAAAATCCTATGCACCGAGAAGTTCCTTGAAGGGAGAAAGATGGATAATCCGATGGGGATATGAATGGATGTTTTTTACGCTGTAGTTTTAGGAATGTTGCAGGGAATTACAGAATGGCTTCCTGTAAGCTCCTCCGGGCATCTTGCGATCGCACAAAATTTTTTCGGTTTAGAAGTGCCGATAATGTTTGATATAGTCCTGCATTTCGGGACCGCGTTAGCCGCGGTTGTTTTTTTGAAAGAGGAAATTTCTGGGATTTTCTTCGGCTGGTTTGAGGCGGTAAAAACAGGAAACTTCGACAACTACGGAGTAAAACTTTCCCTTATGGTTGTTGTCGCGTTGGTTCCAACCGCGCTAATCGGTTTTGCATTTAAGGATTTTTTTGAGAGCATGTTTTTCGAAATAAAATATGTTGGTGCTGCGCTTATCATCACGGCTGCGCTTCTATTCGCCGGAGAGAGAACAAGAACGATAAAAAGCAAGAAACCATCTTTTTTGGATGGATTCGTGATGGGGGTTTTTCAGGGCTTCGCGGTTGCTCCGGGAATTTCAAGGAGCGGCTCCACGCTGGCCGGGGGGATGCTTCTTGGGAATGAAAAAGCAAAAATTGCACGATTTTCTTTTCTAATTTCTTTGCCTGCGATACTAGGGGCCGGTATTTTTGAGGGGATGGAAAGCGCATCCCTTGAATTTATTCAGCAAAATTTAATTTCTGTTTTTGTTGGTTTTTTTGTTTCCGCAATCGTCGGATATTTCTCGATGAAATTTTTGGTTGGGATGATAAAGCAAAACAAACTTTGGTTGTTCGGGATTTACTGTCTTATTCTTGGGATGTTGGTTATTTTGGCATGAACAGGCCATGGTTCAAAAGGAATGAATATAAATTCTTCAGTTCTTAAATAAATTCGTGCGTCTGACATTCGCTAACACATACGAACAAAAAATGCGGCGGTTTATCAAAGATTTAAAGAGCGACAAAAAGGCGAACATTCCAAAGTGGATGCACAAAGATGTTTTTGAGGACCTCCTAACTGCGCTTGATTACTCTTCAAAACTAAAAGAGGACATGGGCGAAAACCTATCTTTTGTTCTACTGTTTGGGGGTATAATGAGGGCGCCTTTTGAAAGCCATAAAAAATCAGACATAGACCTCATGGTAGTTCTAAGATCTTATTGCAAATTTTTTCAGCCAGAGGAAAGAAGGGTATCCATACTATTTTACCCAGAAAGTTTTCTATATTGCATGATAAAAGCTCAAAAACCGGAATCTTCTTTTATGAAAAATGTTTTTCTTCAGGCACACGCAACAGTTGAAGGAAGCACGCGCAAAGTGGGATTTTTAAGATCTGTTGCTAGAAAAAATTTTGTTCCAGCAGACCTTGTCCCTCTAATTTTGCACAGAATAAAAAAATACGGGCTCGATGTATCCGAGAAAACTATTGAGCTGGCTATAGAAACATTGGGGATTCTCCCTTGGGTTTTCGAACCTCCATCAGCTTATGAAGAGATTGTAGAGGGTGTTTTTAGGTTTGGGGGGTCAGCCACAACAAACGTCTATAGGTAATGGAATAGTTTCGCACTTTCCATTTTTGCATCTGCACTCGGTACATTGCCTGCATTCCAGCGTGCATGCAACCCCCTCGCAATTTGGGTAGTATTCTATTCTAGATTTTGGAATGCATTCCATAGAATCTTGATGGCAACAGGAAGGAGCATGGACGCAGTCAGAGTCTTGCTTGCACTCTGCTTCTGCTGGTTTCCCGCAATCCTGCGGGCAGGTTTCCGGCGTTTCCGGACATGGACACCCTATTGCCATGCAGACAATCTCCTGGCATATCCCATCTCCGCACATGTCTTTGCATGTTTTGTTCTCTGAACCTTTCTCAACTAAAGAATAGTTGTACATCAGCTCAAAATCATAAACATCTTTGAATTTTATTCCGTATATTTCAACATTCTCATAGCCGGTTGCGTTGTAGAGGTATATCTCTGCCTTGAAAGGGCATAGGCACCTGCACATTTCGCCAACGTTTTCTTCGTATATTCTTATTGTTTTCGCGCTTGCGTTCATGGTAAGCGTAATGTTCGCGCAACAGACATAGCTCTCAACCTGTTTTATATAAAAAACATCGCCGGCTTTTTCAACAGTTGCCCCGGTTGGCTCTTCCTTGCTACACTCATCAATAGTATAAGTCATGTAAACGTTTCCGCTCTGCTGGATGCAGCCGGAGAAAAGAATAAACAACACAACTGCGACCGCAAAGTTTCTCATTTTTTCACCGTTGTTTTTTATGAAAGAAGTATTAAAACATTTTCATTATGTTTAGCCTACTCCCTAATAACAGCGACAGAGAATTTTTCCGCAAGGGATAATATTTTGTCTCTCTGCTCTTTATTAAGGCCCTTCCAATCTAGGACGAGCGCTTTCAACTTTTCAACGTTCTTTTCCAGCGCCTGTTTGAAAGTATCCTCAGCGATACTATCCGCGCGGTATTTGGGAAGCATATGGCCGAACGCCATGTTTTTTTCAAGGGCAAGTTTTGTGAATTTTGGCGCATAGTGGCCCCCTCCAACTCCAAAACAACAGAACTCGTGCATTTCATCTTTGTTTATCGCATCAAAAACCGCCTTCGCAACGGTCATGCCCGCCCCCTCATTTTCCCATTCTTTTTCAGCGCTTCCTATCTCAACGAACATTATCGGCTTTTTGCATGTCGGGCCGTGGTGGTCAACCTCGTAGGAAATCTGCCATCCGTTTTTTTCCAACTCAGAGCCATGCTTTTTCAGGCCCTTTAAAATCTGGAGCATCTTGCTGGCGTAGGTGGTGTTCAGGGTTCTTGGCTCCCCGCCGAAATCTGCAGAATCCCAGTTCCCGGGAGTATGGACGGTTAGGGTTGGAAGGGACATCTCGCTTTTGTGCGTGCTCAGAACTATTATGTAGTCTTCTTCAAAATCGGTCGGAACATCTAGAATGGAATCAACCTTGCTGTCAACCATGCGGATTTTTTTATATTGCCGTTCGTTTTCGCCTTTTTTTTCAAACCCGAGCCCAGCCAAATGCTCGGCGATATTTTTACTCGCAACATTTTTTGAGGAAAAAACAATTACTGGATGCATGAATAAACTTGCGAGAGACTGTTTAAAAATCAAGCGGGATTGTCAAACGACCACGGCCTAAAGGTCGTGGCTTGTGGATGCTTATCTAAGGCCTTTAGGGTAAGCCCGCCATAGATTAATTTCTACGTATATTTCTCGCCACGGTGCTTTCCTACAGCCAAAGCAGTAGGCTTACGCACCGTGGTCGTTTGTTATAAAAAAGGTTAAAAACCTTTTTTTACAAAACAACAAACATGAAAGCTATAAGAGGCTTGGCCAGGCATGGGTATAAAAGTCAGAGTATCAACGACGCAATCGCACGCGCTAAAAATACTGCAGACCGCTTAGAAGAAAGAAACCGTGAAAAATATGCAAAAATCATCGCCTACCTACGTTCAGAAGCAAAAAAGCTGGGGGAAGTTCCAGGGATTTTGAAAAATGAGCTACCGCTCGTTGAGGAGTATAATGATGTATGGGAGGGATATGGCGATGATATTTATCAAATAAGGAAGAAAGTATGGATGCCTAACCCAAAGATTATGGATGCGCTAGAAACCTTAGTGGATTGGGGGCTAATTGTTGAGATGGTTGATTATTTAGAAAAAGTATTCAAATATTATGAAGGTGCGCGTATTCTTGCAAACATTCGGGATGGAGACGCATCACAAAGAATTGACGCGTACATTGAGATATTCAAAAAATATATAGATACGGAATTTGTCAGCGGAACCAGGGAAATTAATTCTAATCAATTTCGAATGATTATGTACAAATCTCTTGCTAAACGGGTTTTCAGCAGAGATATATACGAGGATGAATAGCCCCAGATGGGATTTTCAAACCTTCTTTGGATGAAACCTTTCTTGGCAACCCGAAGAAAGGTTCGTTGAACCCATGACCTACCGCTTTCCAAATAATGGCACAGCACCTAAAAGGGTTAGGTGCCGATCGCCGTACCTCCTTCCTTCCACCAAAAGGCGAAAGGGCAACGAGCCAGGGCTAAAGCCCCTGCGCTTGCATAACTTGGCTTTAGGCGCAAGCCCATTTATTGCGGGTGCGCTTTTCGGTTTGAAAACCGAACCTTGCGCGCACCCTGGCTCGTTGTTGATAAGGGCACAGCACCTAAAAGGGTTAGGTGCCCTTATTTACGAGGCGGTCGCTCTACCGCTGAGCTACTGGGGCTAAACATATTATGGAAAACAATATTTTTAAACTGAACGAGAGAATTGGGCTTATGGATATTTCCGGAGCGGCGCTCGGTTTCCTCATCGCATTAACGCTTGCTTTTATAGTAAGCTTCCTATCTGCAAAATTCAGGCTTCCATCAATACCGCTTTTGCTTATAATCGCCGCGGTCGCCGGGCCGAACGGATTTTCCATCATAAATCAGCAAAGCATTGATATATTCTCTTCGGTTGGCGCTGTTCTTTTGATGTATCTGATAGGACTTGAGATGAAGACAGATTTGATAAAAAAGGTGGGGGTGAGCTCGCTCGCAATCTCGCTCTTGAAGATGGGGTTCTCTGCTTTTGTTGTTGCATTCGTATCCTTTTTTTTATTCAACCTCTCTCTGTTTGAAGCAATTGTTTTGGGCGTAATTTTTTCCATTACAAGCACCGCGATATTTTCAAGAGCCCTGCAGGATTTCAGGATTTTTTATGGAAGGGAAACGACAACGATGTATGTTGAGCTTATATGGGAGGACCTGTTTGCAGTTTTATTCACCCTTCTTCTAGTGTCGTTCATAAAAACAGGCAGCTTGGGGATATCTGTTTTGGTCAGTATGCTTATGTTTGCATTCCCGCTTTTCCTGATAACCTGGGTTTCGAAAATGGTTGCGAGGCATCTCCCGGAGAGCGACGAGACATATTTTCTTTTTTATATAACAATTGCGGTGATAGTGATACTCGTGGCGCATGTCTTCTCGGTCCCCGAGAGCGTTGCTGCGTTCATCGCTGGTGTTCTGTCATCCAGGCAGAGAGAACTGAAAAATACTGTAGAAAAAATGAACCTACTTGCCTCCATTTTGATAACGATATTCTTCCTTTCGCTGGGCATGAATGCAAACCTTCTTTCTTTACTCAACCCGCCGTTTGCAATTGCAATAGTAGTAATCGCTTTGGTAAGCTCTGTTGCGAAGCTTTCCTCCTCAACGATGATGCTTATAGCGACAAACAATAACTTGGCAAAATCCGCGCTCATGGGGCTGCTGATGATATCAACCGGTGAGTTTTCTATGATAATGGCAAAGGAGTTTTCGCCGGCATTCAGCATTGACATCATAAGCCTTACAGCCGGGGTTGTTTTTATTTCCTCGCTCATGACCTGGGTCATACCAAAAGCGCTTCACTACGATTACACTAAGCTTATTTTACACTCAAATAAAACGATAAAGGAGATAGAAAAATCGGCCATGGATAGGATCATGCCAAAGGAGAAAGAGGTTGGATATGTTGAAAGGAGCAGAAGGTAATAGGCTGTTTCAAATTTAAAACACTTTTAACCGGTATTCGCTTAAATAAAAAACAAAAAAATAAATATTATTCGCTTCGCTTCTCGTAAAAGATAAAGAGAGTAGAAGAGAAAGAAAGGCGAATGCGGGTTTTTTATTTTATTTTTTTAATTTTGTTTTTTGCGACAGGCCAAGGTAAGTCCGCAGAAGGGTTTAAAAAAATTCTCATTGAATACTTAGCGTGCTAAGTCACTCCCCCGTGACAGTATTAGAGGAGAATAGGCGACCTCTTACCTTGCAGATCACCGAGCCCGTGGAAGAGGAGATAAGGAAGCAGAGCAAAGTTGAGCTGGAAATGGAGATACACCATATTCTCATTCCCATGAACTACGAGCACTATTTGAACCTTAGGAAGCATGAAAAGGAGCAGATAATATATTCTCACTTCCACCATATACGGCAGAATCACAATATAGATGTTCTAATAGACCGGCTGCATAAAATAGGCGCAAAGAGGTTCAAAATTTATGAGTGGCTTCTCTTCAAAAAGATAGACAATCCGGAAAGGCTGCTGAAGTATCTCGAAAAAAGGATGGGGAGAAGGACGAGCAGGATAGAGCTTGTGAAAAAAGCGCTTGCGATGCTTGAAACAAAGGGAGAGATAACTCTGGAAGAGCTGAGCTTCCTTCCGAACAAAATATTTGTTATGCTTGCGCTTTATACAAAATACGCCGGAAACAACAGGGACGCAATGAGGAAATTTTTAACTAGGAAGCTGAAAATGCTGGAAAGGGAAAAAAGAGAGAAGGAGGAGAAAAAGAAAATCGCCGAGGGCAGGATTCCCAAACCCTTTTCCGCTGAAGCGCTTTTAGACAACCCGAAAAGGGTTCTTTGAACCTGCAATCCCTTGCGGGATCGGTTTTCTCTTTCTGATGAAACTCTTTAGGGCATCCCAAAAGAGTTTCTTCGAGACCGACGCACTACCGGATTATGCGACCTCGGCAGAACAGTATAATATTTAAAATATGTAAGCAACAAATTAAAATCTTGTGATGGTATGATTTTGCTGAATTTGAAGAATTATGAGCAGAGCATAAGGGAACCTGCGGGGTATGTTAAGGCGGCGAAGGAGGTAAGCAAAGAGAGCGGGGTGCGGATAGCGGTCGCTGTTCCGGCTGTGCTCTTGAAAGAAGGGGCGGAAATCTATTCTGATGTTTTTGCCCAGCATGCCGACCCTTTTGAACCTGGAGCGAATACAGGTGCAGTCATTCCTTTTGCGCTTAAAGAGATAGGAGCAAAAGGAAGCATGATAAACCATTCGGAGAAAAGGGTTGGAGTGGAAAAAGCAAAGGAAACAGTCTTGCTGATGAAAAAACATGGGCTGGAGAGCGTCGTTTGCGTAGAAAAAGTAGAGGAAGGAAAGGAGGTTGCAAAGGCAAGGCCTGAATTCATAGCAATAGAACCGCCGGAGTTGATAGGCTCTGGGAGGAGCATAAGCAAATACAGGCCTGAGCTGATAGAGGATGCGGTGAATGAAATAGATGGAACCGTTCTCGCTGGCGCAGGTGTCAGCACCAAAGAGGATGTGGAGGTTGCTTTGAAGCTCGGGGCAAAAGGAGTTTTGCTCGCTTCCGCATTCGTAAAAGCTGACAACCCAAAGGAATTTTTGAGGGAGTTTGCTTCTGTTTTTTAGCCCTCGATGGCTTTTTTGCTTAGACTATCTGCGATCTTATTTTTCTCTCTTTCAATCCACTCGAATTTTGCATTCAGTTCCATTGCAAGCACGATCACCGCGTCGTGCAGCTCCCTTAGATGTTTTGCCTTTACCTTATACTCTCCGTTAAGCTGTTTTACAAGAAGCTGGCTGTCTGCGCGGATGGTTATGTTTTTTTCTCTCATTTTTTTTGCTTCCTGCAACGAAGTTAAAACAGCCATGTACTCGGCTATGTTGTTCGTTCCCCGACCTATGTGCTGGCTTATCTTTTTTATTATTTTATTATTTTTCACAAAAACTATTCCGATCCCCATCGGGCCTGGGTTGCCGGAGCATGCGCCATCAGTGTATATTATCACTGAAAACCCTCCTCTTCATGAATAATTTTTGGTTGGACGGCCGGCTGCCTCTCCTTCCTCGGCCCATGCGTTATGCTCCAAAGCGTGACGAGCAGCGTTGTAAGAACGATGGAAACCCCTATGACTATAAAAACTATATCTGGAAACTGCCGGAAGATATAGGCGAGGGGATAGAGCTGGGGGATGTACGGCTGGGTTTTTATGTATCCATGCACTATGGTTAATGGCAGGGTGGAAAGGACAGCTGTTTTCAGTCCTCTTGAAAACAAAATAGAGATGATGAGCCGGTAGTAGGAAAGCGGGCCGGCGGCAATGGTGCTTACAAATGTTGCGAATATTCTCGCGACCAATATAACGAGAACAAGGATGCCGCCTATAAGAAGCGTCTTTTCGTTTCCCAAATTTATGAGGCTTCCGAGGTATATGAAGAAAAACGACTGTAGGAAGAACATGATCTCCTCCTGGAATTCTTTGATTTTTTGAACAGGCATCGGAACGTGTTTAAGCTTAAGCATCTGGGCGATTACCGGATTGTTCCCCATTATCATACCGAATATAAGAGAGGAGAGAGGCCCGTTTCCTCCAATGTAGTCTGAACCAGCGTAAACAAGGAAATTTACCGCTAGCGTTATCATGTACGGATATTCCAAATCTTTGAATAGATAGAGGACCATTACCCATCCTATCCCAACTACAAACCCAAGCCCAAGGCCTTTGCCCAGCGAAAGGGCTATCTGCCACCCGGCGCTCTGGATGTCTGCAGTCCCGAATATCAACGCGTCGGTGAGTGCAGCGGTCAAAACAACCGCAAGTATCCCGGTTATCGCGCCCTCAATAGTCAAAAACCTATTAACCTCTTCAGTGAGGTTCAACTTTTTTGAGATCGGCACTATCACTGCGGTTCCGGTTCCGCCGAATATCGCGCCCAACGTTGCGCCGACCAAATAGTTCCAGCCGAATATCGCGTTTGCCACTATCGAAACGCCGACTATAGTAAACGCCACAACGATGAAGCTGAAAAACAAAGGCCGAAAGGAGCGGAGGAAGAATTTGAAGATATCGAGCATCGCCCCGGCATCAAAGAAGACCACGGCTAGTGCCAGCGGTCCGACTATTGGCTGAAGCCCTCTTACGGCTGTTTGGTCGACGATCCCAAGATACGGACCGAGAACAAAGCCGATGAGCATTAGCCAAAGGATGTTTGGGATTCGCGTTATTCTGTATACTAGGTCGCCCAAAAAAGAGGCAAGCAGGGCACCGGATATAAAAATAAACGCGTACAGCGTAATATGGTCTATCATCTAGTTTCTTTCCGCTAAAAAGGAATAAAAATATTGTAGAACAAACCAGAAAACTTTAAAAACACTTTTATTTATAATCTATAACTATGGTTAATGAACAAAGCGAAATAAATGAAGAACGATTGGTTAGGATCGCGAGGATCGTTGAGGATGTTGCCAAAATACACGCGTTGCATGATGAAATTAACGAGCTACAAGATATTCCCACAAAACTAAAAACATACTTTAATATACTGACCGAAACAAGAGAATTGCTCAGCCAGCTTAAAGTCAGTAGCATAACGCATTATGTTCCATGGGATTATGAAGATGAATACACAAAAATAGAGCGCGGAACCGCGTATGTAAAAATTGGGGGGGAATGGACGGCAATAGGGTTTATAAGAGAGCAGGAAACTATAATGAGGCTTGTAGAAATTAGAAGGGAAATAATAATCAACATTGTTTCTATTTTAGATGATATAGTAAACGAAGAAGAAAACGGAAAGATTTGCGAAATTAGCAACAAAACATTCGCAGTGATGTTAAGGAATATCGCCGAGAGATTTCTTTTCGATGAAGAAGACCTGTCTGGAAGTTTTGAAGAGATGTACGCAAGTTTGGAGAGTGTCTATCTAACGATAAAAAAAATAATCGAAAATAGGCAGCAGAAAGAAATTGGGAGATTCAACAGGGAGATTGATGATGAAATAGAAAAAGCGAACGGGCTGTACCAAAAGTACATGTTTATTAAAAAGAATAGGTCATTTGAGGCCAGGTTAAAAGAGCTGTTGAACGCACAGGCCGCTGATTTGGACATGTATTTAGATGAAATTTACAAAACTATGCCAGATTACTACACGGACCCTAATGGATTGCTTGCACAAATTCTCGGTATAAAAACCGATAGAGAAGAAAGCACTATGGATGCGTTGGTGGATCAACTGGAAATGCTTAGCCCAAAAAGTAAGGAGAAAAAAGTGGGTATAAAAGAGGAGATTATTGAAAAACTTAATGAAAATAAGAAGAGAGCAGAGAACACATTCTGCGAATATTTTTGGAGGAGGGAGGAAGAAAAAGCAAAAGAACAAATGGAGATAATAAGAAAGATTAGCAGGGGGATGGTTAGAGAGGAATTGGAAGGTATTATTGAAGATATAAGCGTTATAAGAAGGTTGAAGAAGCAGATTGAAAGGATGAGGTTGAGCGATGAAACGAAGGTGAGGTTTGCATCCATTACAGAAACGATGGAGCTTCTGCACCTCTTGAAAACAGGGATAATTAATCAGGAGCACAATAGAAATTTCTGGACAATAGAGGATGGGGTGGCTTACCTAAAAACTCCCTCGATTAAATTATGGAATGCAGATGGAGGGCGTATAAGATTGGGGCATATAATTGAAGAAAGAGAGACCGCTATCCGCGAGCTTAACACACAAAGAACATTTGCATTCGAAAATATCAGAGAGTGTTTAGCAAAAGACATTGAAGGAATGGATAGTAGAGAACTCTCAGATCTTTTGGAAAGCATAGGGAGAAGGCTCGCATTAAAACAGCAGTCCCAACATTACGAAATAATTAAACTTGAGGAGGTTGTATGGAATAAATTAAAAGAGATGTATGAAGAGGAGAGGAAAGAAAAGGAAGATGAAGAATTCGCACTCAAATCAGATGAGATTGCGCGCAGGATAATTGCAACTGCAAAGTATATAGAAGAAATGAAAACGGAGAATGAAGAGGCAAAAAGGATTGGGTCGAAAATGAAGGACGAGATGTATTCTATGTGGATAATGGCAAAAAAAGAGAATATCCTACGATTAAGGTCTGAAAAGGAAACATATCTAGAGGCTGTTGAAACCGTATCCGATATGATTACTATGTGTTTTGAAAGAATCGATGAGATCGAAAATTTTCTCGGGCCTAAGCAAAAAAAAGCGCTTTTCCGCGAAGCTGAAAGCATCGACCCGGATAAAGTTTTGCTGAAGGGGGCAAAGGATAAGGCATTTCCGCTAATCGAGAATATGAGAAAAATCATTGAGATGATAAAGGAGGAACATAAAGATGACGAAGGGAAAAATGAAAGGTTGGAAGTACTTTTTGAGGTTTCTGCGATCCTGCTCTCAAAATTTGTCGCTAGGTTCCAGGTACCTTACGTATTGAAAGAGGAGGGGAAAGGGGCGGCGGTAAGGCCGTTGAATTATGGTGAAAGTGTTTTTATGCTTGGAGGGTTAATTGATTTTCTTGATGTCTTGTATAGATGGGAAAAGATACGCACACCGTACTATAATTACAAAATTGAAACGAAGAAGACGATAGAAAGAATAACAGAAGAAACCCTCTGCCCGGCAATAGCTAATATAGAAGATGCGTATGGAGCGGTTGATATGATTGCAAGAAGGGTCGGCGAGAGCGAAGAGATAAAAAAAGATGTGGCCGAGACAGTCTGTTACATAGCGAATAAAGTAATGGCGATTGATTTTGAGCTTGAGAAAAAAGGCGAGAGCCTGAGTAAGGAAGATCAGTTAAGAATGATAAGCATACTCTATATTGCTTCTGCATATGCTGGAACTGGCCTATACAAACAATATGCAGATGAAAGGTATGAGGAGCCACTATTACGCATCATAGACGCAATAAAAAATAAAAAAGAAGATATTGGTTTTGCTCTTCAGCTTCTTGACACTATATTAGATAATAAATTAAAGGAACAAATACAAATACCTGAATTGAAGAAACTTTATTTGGGCAAAGTGCTTGAAAAACTTAATGAATTGAAAGAAGCTGTTAAAAATACGTGGGGTGACGAGAGTAAGGCCATATTAAAAATGATTATATCCAAGGTCAACGAAAAGATCAATGAAAGCGATAAGCCAGAAGAAAAAGGAGTTGGTCTTAGAGGAAGAGGAACAATTAGTATCTCTGGGTTAGAAGAAATAGGAATAGGAAGAATAAGAAGGTGGTAAAGAAGAATTTAGTCCTCCCCCACTCCTCCGCCCATTCCGCCGGGCCCGCCCATTCCCGGAGCTCCTCCGCCGGAGGACTTTCCTTTTGAGCTTATTATGTCGTCTATTCTGAGTATGAGCCTCGCCGCCTCTGTTGCTGAGGAAAGCGCCTGCTTTTTGACCTTTGTAGGCTCCAAAACGCCGAGGGCTTTCATGTCCGCAATCTTTCCGTTCGTGACATCCACCCCCCAAGTTGTCCCTTTCTTTCCATGCTTAGTTCTAAGCTCTACGACAGTGTCTATGGCATCCATTCCACCGTTCTCAGCAAGAGTTATCGGGATGGACTCGAGCGCTTCAGCAAAGGCTTCAATCGCAAGCTGCTCTCTTCCTCCAATCTCCGTGGCATAGTCCTTGAGTATTTTTGCGATCGCCATCTCAACGCTTCCTCCGCCTGTTGTGTAACTTCCCTCTTCAAGCGCAGAGGCAACAGACCCTATGGCGTCTTTTATAGCCCTTTCAACCTCGTTCACAACATGGTCGGTTCCTCCCCGCACGAATATGGAGACGCTCTTCGGGTCTTTGCATTTTTCGACAAAAACCATTGCCTCTCCGGCAATCTTCTTCTCTGTAACAGCGCCAGCATACCCAAGGTCGCTTGCACTTAAACTCTCCAGGCTTGAAACGATCGTTGCACCGGTCGCCTTTGCCAGCTTTTCCATGTCGCTTTTCTTAACCCTTCGCACAGCAACTATTCCCTGCTTCGCAAGGTAATGCTGGGCTAGGTCGTCTATTCCCTTCTGCACGAATACAACATTCGCTCCGGTTGCTTTTATCTTGTCCACCATCTGCTTCAGCATCTTTTCCTCCTGCCTCAAAAATGCCTCAAGCTGGTCGGGAGATGTAATCTCTATTTTTGCGTCTGTTTCTGTTTTCTCTATTTCAAGCGCGGCATCGAGGAGCGCTATCTTGGCATTTTCAACCTTCTTCGGCATGCTCGCGTTTACAATCTCCTTGTCAACGATCACGCCTTTTATAAGCGATGTATCCATTATCTCGCTGCCTGCTTTTTTCTCTATTTGTATGAAATCGGCATCTACTTTTGTTTGTCCGTTTATCTGCTCAGCAACCTGATTTATTGACTCAACAACAATATCCGCAATCTTTTCCTTCTCCTTCTGGCTTCCTATCCCCTTGCTTCCCATGGCAACCATAGCGATCTGCTTGAGCACTTTTGTGTCTTTTGGGCTGACTGGCTCGGAAATTTTTGCGAGCGCTTCAATGCACTTTGCCTCCGCGAGCTCAAAACCCTTTATTATCGTGGTAGGATGGATGTTCTTGTCCAGAAGCTGGCCTGCATTTTTCAGAAGATAGCCGGCTATAACAACGCTCGTGGTTGTTCCGTCGCCGACCTCCTTGTCCTGCGTTTTCGCAATCTCGACCATTATCTTCGCTGTCGGGTGGTCGACGTTCATCTCCTCAAGAATGGTTGCGCCGTCGTTTGTTATTACGATGTCGCCCAAGTCGCTTACCAGCATCTTGTCCATTCCCTTGGGTCCGAGCGTTGTCTTTATTATGTTCGCCATCGCATAGCCTATTGCTATGTTCAACCGCATCGCGTCCCTTCCTATAATCCTCTGGGCTCCCTCGCCCATTACGTTTCCTCCTTCTCCGCTTATTCTTGCCATACTCTCACCTTATATTTATTTTTTGTAGCATTACAACTCACAAAAAAATATTGCGTCTTTCTTTCTAATCGCGAAAAATTTTTAAAACTATCTAACTTCCGTGGGTTGTTCTGAAAATCACGTCTGCATTCAGAAGACCGAGCACAAAATAGACCGACCGCGGAATGGAGAGGAGAACGAAGTTTATAAATGCCGAGAGGAAGCTCGCAAAAAATTCGTTGAATACTGCTTTTCCT
This sequence comes from Microcaldota archaeon, assembly GCA_964467175.1. Lineage (GTDB taxonomy): Archaea > Micrarchaeota > Micrarchaeia > Anstonellales > J096 > JAWAFD01. Next base: position 24,077 of record CAYXNY010000007.1, read on the forward strand.
ACGAGGGCGGCAAAAAGCATTTCAAAAAAAATCGCCGCGTAAGCCAACGGGTTTAGAGAAATTAAGAGGAGAGAATTAAAAACGCTGAGTGCTGGAAGGGTGAGCAGAATCCTGTTGAAGCCGAATTTTCTTAAAAGCTGGCCGTTTCCGTAAATATACCTGAGGTGCTGTTTCACAAAAGCTGAAAAGGAAGGGGTTCTTCCCAAAGCGTAGATTTTCGGGATGAACATTCCGCGGTATCCCTTTTTGAACGCTTTAAATGAGAAATCTATGTCCTCAACGGCCGCATCCTCGCTGAAAAAGCCGGAATCAACAATGGCATTTTTGCTCAGCAAGGCAACGCTGCCCGCAAAAAAAGCCCTGTCTTTTTTTCCCTCCGCTTCCTGAACTTTCGCGAGGAAGGTTTCGTTCGTAATGCGCATGGATTTTTCAATCATGTTTTTTGCAGGAAAAATTTTTACCGTTTGGGCATAAGCGGTTTTTTCATCAAAAAGCGCGAAGGCATCGGGCAGGAAATTTTCGTCTACAACATGCTCATCGCAATCGAAAACGGCAATGTAATTTTTTGTTTTTTGTTTTCTGATGAAATTGTTAAACGCACTCGCCTTTCCCCGGCTTTCATCAAAAATATAGGTTATTTTGTTTTTTTTGCAAAAGTTTTTCAGCGCTTCGCTCTCTTTTCCTCCTTTTATCAAAAAAATGCGTTTTTTTCCTTTTAGATTTTTCAGCGAGAGAAGGCTTTTTTCCACTATTTCTTCCGGTTCGTTCAGCGCAAAAAGAACGACATCGACCGGTTCCGGCATTGTTTTTTTTATTTTTTGCTGCAACGGCGGCGAAAGGATCAGTGGAAGGGAGAAGAGGATCGTTAAGAGAAGGCCCAGAATTCCGATTTCAAAAAGCATATTCTTGCTTGCGCTGATAGTATTTTAAAAACTTAG
>CAYXNY010000008.1:0-13500 GCA_964467175.1 Microcaldota archaeon
TTCTTCAAGCGGTGTGCCTTCATACTTCCACTGTCCCTGTGCGGATGCTTTTCCTCCTGCCAAGGCAAGCGTGAAGATTCCTGTAAAAAGAGCGGTTCTGAGCTTTGCCATACTACTATTCTGCATAAAAACATATTTAAATGTTTATTTTTGTGTTTTTTATTGTGTTTAAAAAATTGCGCTCTTTTTTGTTTTCAGGTAAAGTTTTGCGTTGAATTTTTTCTCCACAAATTTTCTCGCCGCCTTGATGCGCGCCCCTCCCTTCCCGAGAGCAATTCCCCTCTCCGCCTCGTTTATGGAAAAGAAAACTCCCTTCTCCCCCATCGCATCCCGAACCTCTATTTCGGTTGGCTTCACGTTGTTGAAGAAATTTCTTATAAATTCTTCCGGCTCGTCGCTGTCAGCAAAAATAAGGACCTTTTTCTTGAATTTTTTCTCTAATTTTGAAATCATAATTCCTTTTTTTCCTATCGCCTTTCCGAGCAGAATTTTTGGAACAAGAAAGAAAAGCGACCCATCCACTTCTGCAACATCCGAAGGCATTACCTGAGTTATTTTTTCAAATTCGCTGAGGTAAAAAAGCTCGGTTTCTCCTATTTCCATGCGCTCACTTTGTCTATTTTTTGCCTTTCTTTTCTGCTATCTTCAGAATGTTGGATTCGCCCTCATCGTATATGGAGAGGACCGAAACCGGATGGGGCCTTCCGCATACCGAGCCAAGTTCTAGGCTTGTCTTGTCCACAACAAACACAGGAATGCCTGAAAGCTTTGCGTAGTGCTGGATGTCTGCGGCGTTTATGGGCGGGGCATTTTTTGCGAGAACGATCGCCTTTGCCTTTCCGAGAAGCGCATTGGCCTGCCCTTTTCTGAAGCCCAGCTCGTACTTGCCGGTTTCCACCATGAGCTTCAGCGCGCCCTCTATCTCTCCCTCTCCCTCCTTCTTTTTTCTCTTCCTTGTAACTTTTGCTTCTTTTTTTACCTTCTTCTTTTCTCCCTCTTCTTCAGCCATGTAATCCCCTTCTATTTTTTGAGCTTGAATTCAAGCATGATTTTTCCGGTTCCTATCGGAACGGTCTGTCCGACTATTATATTCTCGGTTACTCCCACAAGCCTGTCTTCCTCGCCTTTTGCTGAAGCGTTGATAAGGTGCTTCACGGTTTCCTCAAACGCCGCCCTCCCAAGAACTCCGGGCTTTTTCCCGCTCAACCCATGCCTTCCTATATTCACTATTTTTCCCTCGGAGCACATAGCATCCGCAACCAGCATGAGATGCCGCACATCAACCGCCAATTTCTGCAGTTCCATTACCTGCTTCATCTCCCTTACAAGCGCCGCCCTCCCGGCTTCTATTCCATAGATCCGTTCTATCTCCTTGATATTGTTTGTGTATATCCTGGACGGGTCTACATAATTGTTTTTCAGCACCCCTTCTATGTTCGAGCCGCTTGCCCTCACGAAATACTCTCCGTTTTCATCCCTGACAACAACCGCCCTCGTGATCCCGGCCACTCCCTTTACAATGGTTTTATTCACTCTCTCGTAGGTTTTTCTCACGGCTCTCAGCGCCCCCCCTCCTTTGACCTTTTTTTCCTCAGCGCTCACGATTATCGTCCTGCTCCTTCTGTCAACCCTTTTTCTCATTTCCAAAGCCCTTTCGAGCTGGTCAAATGTCACACGGTAGCTTTTTCCAAGCTTCTCGTCATAAGTTACTTTTACAACCCTCTCCGGCATGTCCTCCCTTACCTTTGCAATCTGGTCAACCACGATGCTTTCCACCTGATACGCAACCTTCTCAGCAATCTCCCTCTTCTTTGAGAACTCTTTTTTGAGATAAATATCAATTGTCGGCTTTTTTGGCTCCTTCCTCACATCCACAAGCTCTATCAATCTCGGCAGGCCTGTTGGCACGTGCTCGGCAACCCCGGCGTAGTGGAAGGTACGCATCGTCATCTGGGTGCCTGGTTCGCCTATGCTTTGGGCCGCGATGATCCCAACAGCATCGTACGGGCATATTTTATTCGGTTGCTTCATCATGAAATCCCCTCAAACAGTATCGATATCGTCTTCCTTCGGGGCAACATCAAACGCCTCGGTTTTTGCGAGCATCGGGTCCTTTCCGTCCCCCCCGTAAATGTACTGCACTACCTTTCTATCCGCGTCCCTGACGCTTAGGTCGCTGGCGACTATGAGGTCCTGGAGCGCGTTTATAAGCCTTCTTTGCATGTACCCGCTCCTGGCCGTTCTTATCGCGGTGTTCACGAGCGATTCCCTTCCTCCCATTGCGTGGTGGAAGAACTCATCCGGGTCCAGCCCCTTCCTGAATCCGTTTGCCACGAACCCGCGCTCCCTTGCTGTAAGTTCGCCGGGCCTGAAGAACACGAGAGTTCTTTTGTTGTACCCTCTCTTCAGCCTCTTGTTCCTCACCGCCTGCTGTCCCAACAGGGCGGACATCTGGATTGCATTCAGCAGAGAACCCCTTGAACCTATTTTGGCCATGATTATGGATGCGTTCTGTTTTCCAAGAGAGTTCTCCACAATCTCGCCTATAGCATCCCTTGTTTTCGAGCCGATGCTCATTATATGGCTTTCAAGTGTTTCCCTTAATGTAAGCCCCGGGCTTCTTTCCAGCGTCCCGTTCTTGTACTGGAGGATGTAGTTCTCTATCTCCCTGTTCATTTTCTCAACCAGCTTTTTCACATCGCTCCTCGCTTCAGGGTCGAGCTTATAGCTTTTCAGGGAAACGCTCAGCCCGTGCATAGTCAGGCATTCAAGGGCCATTTTTGTAAGCGAATCCATGAACCATTTTGTGTGCTCCGGCCCCATTTTAAGGAATATTTTTTCCAGCATCTCGCCCTCAGCTCCCTTGCTCTCCACCGCGCCCTTCACCAGTTCGCCGTTCTTTATGACCACCTTTTCGCCGAGTTTTGAGGTGTATGTAACGTTCAGATCTTTGGGGAGGAGGAGCGAGAAAATGCTTCTTCCTGAATAATTCTTCCCCCTGTCCGGCTTTGGAAGTTTATCTATTCCTGCCAGATAGAGGAGCTTTGCCGCCTCGTCCTTTGTGAACTCGGCATCCTCCCTTGTCAAAAAGTAGATTCCTGAAACATGGTCCTCCTGCGGCTTTATGATCGCGTGCCCATGCCTTGGCGAGATTATCTGCTTTTCCACCTTCGCAAGTTCGCACGCTTCTGCCCTCGCCTCCTCGGTCTGTATGGCGTGAAGGTTCATCTCATCTCCGTCAAAATCAGCGTTGTATGGCGGGCAGACAACCGGGTTTAGCCTAAATGTTTTTCCCGGGAGTATTTTTACAGAATGGGCCATCATGCTTATCCTGTGCAGGGATGGCTGCCTGTTGAAAAGCACAATATCCCCGTCCTTTATGTTTCTTTCTACAACCCACCCGACCTTAACCTCTTCAAGAATCTTCTCCCTTGTCTGCTCGCTCACCTTTATCCTTCTTCCATCGCTCCTTATTACGTATACTGCTCTCGGATAGTCCTCTTTTTTTATCAGCTCCTTCGCGTACTCAACATTCCATTCAGTAATCGGAATAGGAACAGTAAGTTCATTTGCAACAGCCAGCGGGACGCCCACCTCGCCAAGCGATATTCTCGGGTCCGGCGAAATGACTGTTCTCGCTGAGAAGTTCACCCTCTTTCCGCTGAGGTTGTACCTGAACCTTCCCTCCTTTCCCTTCAATCTCTGGGCCAGTGTTTTCAAGGGCCTTCCGCTCCTGTGCCTTGCCGGAGGGATGTTCGCGGTTTCATTATCAAAAAAAGTTGTGATATGGTACTGGAGAAGCTGCCAGAGGTCCTCTATAATGAGCTGTGGCGCGCCTGCGTTTATGTTCGCCTCTAATTTCTGGTTTATCCTTATGATATCAACGAGCTTGTGCGTCAGGTCGTCTTCGCTCTTCTCCCCGCTCTCCAGCGTAATGGACGGCCTTACTGTTACCGGCGGAACCGCGAGAACTGTCAAAACCATCCACTCCGGCCTTGATGCTTCGGGGTCTATACCAAGAGCTCTTACATCCTCGTTGCTTATCGCCGCGAGCCAGTCCCTTATATCGCTCGGCAGAAGCTCCCTTTTTCCCAGATAAAACGAGGTTGGTTTTATGAATTTAAGCTCTTCCAGTTCTGCACCACATTCCGGGCATTTGTTCGGCCTTTCGCCTTTTTTTGTGAGAACAATTTTGTGGCATTTTGGGCACGTTGCTTTAAGCAGGGAGTATATAATTTTTGCGAACTGCACATGCACAACCGGCCTTACAAGGTCTATATACCCGAAATGGCCGTGGCATTCCTTTATACTTCCCCCGCATGTTTTGCACTTCAGCCCGGGGTCCACCACCCCCATCCTCGGGTCCATCAGCCCTCCATCTATCGGATAGCCGTCGTCATCGTAGGTATCCGGAACATCTATCTTCGCAACCGCCATCTTCCTTACTATTTCCGGCGAGAATATTGAGAATTTTATTTTTTCTATGTTGTATTCAGACGGACCGTAGTGCAACATCTACAATTCACCCCTCTCCTTTATTACTATGTGCGGGAATATCCCCATGGACTGGATTTCATCTATAAGGAGCTTGAACGCGTAGCTCATCTCAACCTCCCCTATGTTTTCGCTCTTGCACACACCGCAGTAGCTCCTCCTTTTTATATGGTCCGTGACCGCTATTCCGCCGCAGTCCTTGCATATCAGCATGGATGTTTTGTCGCTCTCCTCAAGAAGCCTCTCCTTTATGAGCATGCTCGCGCCGTAACCTATCAGGCAGTCCCTCTCCATCTCTCCGAACCTCAGCCCTCCTTCCCTTGCCCTTCCTTCTGTTGGCTGCAGGGTGAGCAGTTGGACAGGCCCCCTGCTCCTTACGTGCATCTTGTTTGAAACGAGGTGGTGGAGCCGCTGGTAGTACACAACACCGACAAATATCTTCACTTTCAGTGGTTTGCCGGTTTCGCCGTCGTACATTACCTCCTCTCCATACTCGTCAAAACCAGCATCCTTCAGAATTTTTGTGTACTCCTCCTCCTTGTTTCCGCTGAACGCGGTGCCGTCCATCAGCATTCCGCCGACCGCAGACGCCTTTCCGCCAAGCATTTCCAGCAGATGGCCTGCGGTCATCCTGCTCGGTATTGCGTGCGGATTTATTATCAGGTCCGGGACAACACCGTCTTTTGTGAAAGGCATGTCCTCATGGTTGAGCAGAAGGCCTATGACTCCTTTCTGCCCATGCCTTGACGCGAACTTGTCCCCGACCTCAGGAACCTTTACAGACCTCAATCTGACTTTTATTACTTTGTTCCCAGTGACTCCTTCAGTAATCATGACTGCGTCCACTTTTCCCCTCTCGCCGGCCTTCACAGCGAGCGAGTTCTCCCTCTTTTTCTCTTCTATCACTCCGAATATTGAGACCTCCTCCAAAAACCTCGGAGGAGAGGTTTTTCCAACGAGAACATCCCTCGGGCCTACAACGCTTTCAGGGATCACGACCCCGTCCTCATCCAGATGCCTGTACGCCTCCTCTCCCCTGTAGCCCACAACATCCGGGGTTGGAATTTCCACCTTGTCTTTCTGGCCTCCGGGGTATGTTCTCTCTTCTGTTTCGTATGTTCTGAACATCGCAACCCTTCCGAGCCCCCTCTCTATCGCTCCCTTTGAAATCACAAGCCCGTCGGCCATGTTGTAGCCAGAGTATGTCGCGACAGCAACAACAAAATTCTGGCCCGCCGCCCTTGAACCAAGCTTCAGAGCCTTGTGCAGGTCGGTTCTAACAGCCGGCTCCTGCGGATAGTACATTATATACGCGCGCGTGTCAAACCTTTGGTTGTAGTTTGAAGCATAAAGCCCCAAACTCTGCTTTGTCATGGAGCATGCCATCGTGATTCTTGGAGAGGAGTTGTGCTCAGGGTATGGAAGAACCGATGAAACGACGCTGAATATGGTTGAGCCGTCTATCTCGAGATGGGTGTGTTCGTTTTTAAGCTCTTCCTCGCGTACGGCCACATACGCATTCTCCTCCTCTTCAGCGTCCAGATACTCCACAACCCCCATTTTTATGAGATGGTTCCAGCCCAGCTGTTTTTTCTTCAGCCTCTCTACAATCTCAGGAGTCAGTTTTGACTTTCCGTTCTCAACAACAATGTACGGCCTTCTAACCCTTCCCCTGTCCGTATTTATGAAAAGTTCGTTCGTCTGCTCCTTGAAATAAACATTAACCTGCGGGTTGAGCTCGTTCGTTCTCCTCTTCTCCCTCAACCTATCTGCGAGCCCCTTCCCATCCTTGTAGTATCCAACGAGCCTTCCGTTCAGATAGACCATTGTCCTCTCTGTTTTTTTCATTTTTTATTCCTCCTATTTTTCGCTAACTCCGAATGATTTGAGCAGCTCCTCAACCGGCGCCTCGTCAGCCCCAACCGAAATCTCTGCAAAAATGGCAATGTTTTTCACGAGCGAGCAGCTCGGTCCCTCCGGAGTTTCGCTCGGGCAGATTTTTCCGTAATGCGTTCCGTGCAGGTCCCTTGCCTTGAAATGCGGATGCCTTCTGCTCAGCGGGGAGATCACCCTCCTCATGTGCGAAAGGCTTGCCACATAGCTCGTCCTGTCAAGGAGTTGGCTCACGCCCGTCTGTCCCGCAATCCAGTTTCCCGTAGCCATCGCATATCTTATCCTGTCGCTGAGCGCATCCTGTCTTACAAGCGTGTGCACTTGAAGCATCCTTCCCCTTGCATCAGCCCTGCTTGCCTGATAGACAATGTCTTTTGTGAGGAACTGGAAAGCGTACCTGAAAAGCTCCTCCATCAAATCTCCGGCGAGCTTTACCCTCTTGTTTCCGTAATGGTCCTTGTCATCGGGCAAAAGTTTTTTGTGGTGTACGTACGTTGTTCTTTCAGCCATCCTCACAAGGTAGACTATTTTTCTCTCCCTGTCCGCCTTTTCCGTTCCAAGATGCGGAAGAAGGTAGCTGTCTATGAGGTTCCACATCCTGTTCAGCCGGTATTCCTCCGGCTGGCCCGGTGAAAGCCTCCTGCTCAAATAATCCACAGGGTCTTCGTAATTCATCGCTTTTTCATATTCTATGTTGAGCATGACGTCGTTCTGTATAAGCATGTTTTTTGTAAAAATCTTCCTTATTTCCTTCATATCCGCACCGAGAACCTGCAGAACTGTTAAAAGGGATATTCCCGGAGCCGAGGCAGGAAAATCGATGACCCATTTTCCCTCCTTGTTCCTTGAAACAACGCACCTCGCCCTGAACCCGTGCCTTGTTGAGAAAACCTTGGCGACGACCTCCTTCCCCTCCTCTGCTGTTGTGAGAATCTTGTTCGGAACAAGGTCCTCAACGCTCACGAGCACCCTCTCGCTTCCGTTTATTATGAAATACCCCCCCGGGTCCTCCGCGTCCTCCCCGGCTTCCACAAGCTCCTCTTTTGACATTTTCGACAGGTGGCAGAGTTTTGATTTTATCATCACGGGCAATTCGCCTATGAAAACATCTGAATACACAGGCCTTTCTATTCCGTTGAAAAGAGGAGTCATCTCAAGAAAAATCGGGCTTGCGTATGTGATGTTTCTGAACCTGCATTCAGAAGGAAGGATCGCCCTGTACCCTCCCCTCACCTCGTAAAACCTTGGCGGCTCTATCCTCACCTTTCCCAGCCGTATCTCAAACCCCTCGACATTCGTGCTCAGCTTCCCAACCCTGTTTATTGTTTCCTGCATCCCGCTTTCTATGAATTTATTGTATGAATCCAGATGCTGTTTCACAAGGCTGTTTTCTTCGAAATATGCTTCGATCATTCCCTTGACCATTCCTATCCACCCACAACAATTCTGTAATAAAAATAGCTTCCGCTGGGCCCTTCCCTCTCTATCTCTATTACGTCCCCAACATTTGCATTAAGCGCCTTCACAGCCGGGTCCGAGGAGAGTATTTTTGCAAGGTTCTGCTCTCCGTAATTTTCAATAATTTCCTTTCTTTTTTTCTCTCCGGCTATTTTCATCTTAGGAGTTAAAAAATGTTCCAAAACATCAACTTCTAATTTTTGTTTTTTTGCCAATGTTTCACTCTCCGGAGGACCATTTAGCACAAGGGCTGCGCAGATGCTCTTCACTTTTAAATAGGAAACATTTTTAAACATTTTGCTTTCTTGCTAACTGCCTATGATTGCAGTGGTAGACAACGGAAGCCAGTACACCCACCTCATAAAGCGCTCATTCAAATACCTAAAAAAAGAAGCGGAAATTTTCAGCGCGGCCGGGCTTTCGTCCGAAAAAATCAAAAATGCAGAAGCGTTTGTGCTGAGCGGAGGGCCCTCAAGCGTTCTCTCCGGCTACGAAAAAATAAACGAGGCAATCATAAAAAAAATATTCTCGGGTGAGTGGAAAAAGCCCCTTCTTGGGATCTGCTTCGGCCACCAGCTCATAGCCCATGTTCTCGGCGGAAAAGTTGAGAGGGGCAAGAGTGCGGAGTATGGTTTTACCGAGATTGAGCGTACAGGGGAGAGCGTCATCCTCAAAAACATGCCGGAAAAATTCAGGGCGTGGGCAAGCCATTTTGACGAGGTTAAAAAAGTTCCATCCGGGTTTAGGGTTGTTGCAAAATCCGAAACCTGCGGGGTTGAGGCGATGGAAAACGCAAAAGCGAGAATATTCAGCACGCAGTTCCACCCCGAGGTTTGGCATACAGAAAATGGAGAGCAGATCTTCAAAAATTTTGTAGGGGTTTTACAATGTATATAAAAGTGCACGAAAGAATGGGAAAAAAGGTTGTTGCGCTCTGCGACAAGGAGCTTTTGGGGAATGTTTATGAAGGGGATGGTTTGGTTTTGGATTTGAAAAAATATGAAAATTTTTATGCCGGAAAAATCGTGGATGAGGAGGAGGCCAAAAAACACCTGGAAAATTTCGATTCCGCGAACATGGTCGGAAAAAAATCCGTCTCCCTCGCAGTTCGGCTAGGCCTGTGCGAAAAATCAGAGGTACGGACGATTGCCAAAATTCCGCACATACAGATTTATAAATTTTAGCATTAAAATTAGGCTGGGTGAGCAGTATGCAGACAGTTACTATAGTTGCAGATGACAGAGTGGGGTTGCTTGCGGACATTTCCTACATACTGGGTAAAGAGAAGATAAATATAGACTCTATCTCTACAAACAGCATCGGCACCACCGCAGTAATAGTGCTGGCGGTTAAGGACGCGAAGAAAACATCCGCTATCCTCAGAAAGAACGGCTTCAACGTAATGTCCGAGGAGGCGTTCGTGATAGCGCTTTCAGACAAGCCCGGAGAACTCCATAAAGTAGCGAAGATGCTTTCAGAAAACAAAATAAACATCAAGAATGTATATGCGATTACAAAAGGCGGAGGGAAGGCGATACTCAGCTTAATCGTTGACCGGCCGAGAAAAGCAGCAAAGCTGCTCAAACCATATATGTCAGAAGTCTAAATCTCGCATTCCACTGTTTTTTCTTTTTTGTTTAATCTTGCGCCTATTTTTTTCAAAAATCCGCTCTCCTTCTCATTTTTCGCTTCTTTTATTATTTCCTCAGCGAGGCCGTATTTTTCATGGATGGTTTTTGCAATCCTTTCCGCTTCCTCAGCTTTTTTTTCGTATTCCTCTATGCTTTCCTTCTGTTTTTCTATCGCGCGCCTGAGTTTTTCAACCTCCTTATCCTCTCTCTCCTCCCCGCAAATCAGGTAATAATCATCGACAACTTCGCTCAGCGTTTTGTACTCCTTCCAATTTTCGCCAAACTTCGCCAAGCCAAAATCCACAAGCTTTCCGTTTTCAAAAAATCCGTAGGGCTTCGCCTCGCTTTCCAGCCTTTCAATTTCATTTTTTATCCTTTCAACCTGCTCCGCGCTCAATTTATTTCCGGGCGTTTTTTCTTCTATCCCGCATCTCTCAAGAACCAATTTTGCATATCTCTTTCCCAAAACAGAAATCAGCGAAACAACAACATATTTTTCAGAAATATTTTTCTCAAATTCCGGAGGGCTGCTCTCGGGGAACCTGTATCTTTCGCCCTTTTTCAAAATCCTGTCCTTCCAGCTTTCGTTCCTGAAAACAATTTCTATTATTCCGTTCTTCACAAAAACCGCATTCCCCTCAGCGAACATTTCAAAAATCAGCTTCTCGTCGCCGAAATCAAAAACAACAACCCTGTCTCCGTTGTGCAGATAAACTTCCTTCAGGGTTTTGTTTTCCAGCGCCTTCCGTATGTAATCCGTGAAATGGTTTTTTTCGCTTTTCTCTTCTATGTTTTTCGCAATATTTATCCTCATCCCCAAATCCGCGATGATGTTCAGGTTCTCAAATTTCAATCTTATCCTTTTCCCGCCTAAAAAATACGCTTTTGTGAAATGCTTCCGCTCGGCGCCTTTCAGCTCTTTTATCATATGCCGGTACTCAAACCTTTCAAGCGAGCGCATTTTCATCCCCAAAAATTTTCTCCAGTTTTTCCTTTATCCCCATGATATCCTCAAGATAGACGAATTCGTTCGGCGCATGTATGTTGTTTTCGTCCCTCCCGACCCCGAAGCAGACCGTCTGCATCCTGTCCGCAAAGAAAATACCATCGTTGCTTCCCCATTCTGCGCAGTCCTTCTTCATTCCAAAAACATTCTTGATGTACTCCGCAAACGGTCCTTTTGAAATGTAGGGCTTGTTCTTTGATTTTATCTTTATCTCCGCATCTGCGCCTATTTTTCCGGCAATCTTCTCAAAAAAACTCATGAATTCAAGCTCCACATCGTCTATGTTTTCCTCCGGAAGCGCCCTCAGGTCAAAACCTATTGTTGCTTTCTCAGGAACAACATTTTCCTTGCTCCCTGCTTTCAGAACAGTGAACGAAAACCTTCCGTATATCGGCCTGCCCTTCTCATCCGTGAACTTGGAATATGTTCCTTCCCTCAAGAATTCGTATGCTCTCAGCTCCTGCATAAGCAGGATCGCTTTTTCTATCGGGTTTTCAGTCAGAAACGGCATTCCGGCATGCCCCCCCTTTCCTTTGACAGTTATCTCGCCTAAGATGCACCCGCTCGCTCCGACCGTCGCTTCCAAACCCCCATCCAAAACTATCGCCGCGTTTCCTTCCAGAAGTTTCTTTTCGTGCAGATACTTCAGCCCAAATTCTCCGCCTATCTCCTCATCAGGTGCTATCAAAAGCTTTACTCGGTATCCCGGGTTTGAATTTTTCAGCGCGAGCAGGCCGGCGACTATGTTCCCCTTGCAGTCGGTTGCGCCGCTTCCGTAGAGTTTCCCTTCTCTTTCGGTTAGTTTGAATGGGTCTGTATCCCACTTGTTTTTTTCAGTCGGAACGGTATCGTAGTGGGTTGCAACGAGAAGGGTTTTTCCCCCCTCCCCCTTCTCAACAACGATCGTCGGCCTTTTTGTTCCGTCCGGAGTTTTCGGCGATATTGTTTTGAATTTCATTCTGTTTTTTTTCAGCCATTTTTCCAGAAATTTCACGAGCGGAATGTATTTTTTCTCCTCGGCGTTCGTGTCGAACGAAACAAGGTTTTTCAGCAGCTCCACGGCCTCTTTTGCATCATCCATGCCCCTATATCTCTTTCTGTGTTTTTAATGTTTTCCAATTTTAGTTGTAAAAGGAATAATTTCATATAAAAACATTTAAAAACACTTTCTATCTTAAATATATCGATTATATGGCGCCATTGAAAGAAGCTATGCTGCTTCCAGTTATGATAGAGAATGCAAAATCCGCCACCACGCGGAACCTGCTAGAAAAGAGAATGAAAGGCGTTAGAGCAGAGCTTGCCGCGACTGAAAAAACGCTCCTATTGGAAAATGCAAGGGATTTGATTTTAGGGGGGGAGGCGGAGGTGAGCGAACTTGCCCCTATTTTTGTTGAGCTCGGTATGTTAAACAGGAACAGCCATGTCGGCGCCCTGAAGCTCGCCCTCATGCTCGGCGACGACCGGATCCTGAAAAGCGCTGTTGAATATGCGCTTGAAAAGGGCGCGAGCATTTTTGAAATCCGGGATGTTGTTTGCGAAGAAGGATTTGCACAAAAAATGGACGCGGTGTATTCTGTTTTTTCCCCTTCTGTTCTTCCCTCCTACGAGTTCGTTTTTAGGGCCCGGGAGAAGCATTTTGGAAGAGAGGATGTGGATGGAATAAAAAATGCGGTCGCCCTTCTGGTTGCAAAAGAAAAAACGACCACAATGCTTAGGAACGAATACAGAAAAAAAGAGTCTGTAAAGGAGTATTCAAATAAAATTTTATCCGATGCGGAAAAAGAACTCAAAAAAATTGCAAAGAATGAAGATGGAAAAGTTTGCGAGGACGATTTTTCGCTCGCGCTCTACAGGGCATACTTTGAGGATGCCTGCCTTTTCAAAAACAAAGAAGCCGTCTATTACTATCTGCGCATGATAGAAAAGCACCGCGTTCGTAGCCCCTTTCTTACAGCCGTAATAAAGCATGCGCTTGAAAATGGAGATAAAAGAGCGAGGGAGAAAGCCCTTATGCTCATCAGAGATTTTAAGCTGAACATAGATGTCGAAAAAGTTTTGAAAAGCGAGAATTTGAATGAAAGAATTTTGGCCCTTCAAATCCTGCTCAAAAGAGGATGGAGCGAGATTTTCCGGGAGATGCTTTTTTCAGAATGGTACAAGGAAAGAAAAATTGCGCTCGAGGCATTTTCAAAATACAGGCCCGAAATAAATGAAGAGGAAGAGAAATGGATAAAAAAATTCGCGAGGACTGAAATAGGAGAATGTGGTGCGCTGGCAAGACGGCTCGCGAAGACATTGGAAATAAAAACCGAAAAACAAAAACCCGCTGAAGTTAAAATGTTCGATGCTATTAAAAATCAAGCGATTGAAAAATCAAGAATAGCTGCTGAATGGCTGAACGCCCATATACAAAAAACAAGACAGAACTCGGCAAAAATTATTGAGGCAGTGAATGTTCATGCACGCAGCATGTTTAGAAATGCAGTTGAAGCCGCGAAGCGAGCACACCCCGAAAAACAAAAACCCGCCGAAGTTAAAATGTTCGATGCTATTAAAAATCAAGCGATTGAAAAATCAAGAATAGTTGCTGAATGGATAAGCGCCCGTGCGGAAAGCATGTTTAGAAATGCAGTTGAAGCATCAAAAAATATTTTTGCATACTTGGATTCTATTTCTTTTAATCTGCGCTTGGAATGGATAGAAAAAAGAGCGGGAATGGCCAAGTATGCCGAAAAAATAAAAAGGAAAGTTCAGGATGGCACTTCTTATTTTTTTTCTGCTCTGCCGAATCTTGCGGGCAAGATAAGAATAGATGTTGATTGGAAAAAGGTTCTTGGATACTCCTTTCTCTTGTTCACAATGCTTTTCGCCACTTCTTTCAACCCTAGCAAAACAAGAAGTATAGGAATCGTTGGAAGAGAAAAAATAGCGCTTGCCATAGAAAAAAATAAAGAGGAAAAAGAAAAAATAGTGCTCGATTTGGCGGAAAAAGTAGCAAAGGGAGAAATAACGCTT
>CAYXNY010000009.1:0-20901 GCA_964467175.1 Microcaldota archaeon
GCAACAAGCACATTCCCATTAAAATGCTCCCGGGCTTCTTTGAGGAATTTCTGCTCCTCGGAAAGATGGTAGCGGGGGCTTATGTGGGTTAGAATGAGGGTTTTTACGCGGGCTTTAGAGGCGATCTTCGCGGCAGAAGAAGCCGTGGAGTGCATCCTCTCATCTGCCTCTTTCCTATGCTCCTCCAAGAAAGTAGCTTCATGTATTAAAATATCTGCATCTTGGGCATGCCTCACAACATTCTCATCCTCAGAAGTATCCCCAGTATAAACAATCTTCCTTCCGGGCTTCACCCAACTAACCTCACTGAGAAGAATTCTTCTTCCATTCACAACAACCTCTCCTTTTTTCTCTATCTCAGAAAAAAGCCTTCCTTTTATTCCAAGCCCCTTTGCCTTTTTCTCATCAAATTTTATCCTGTCCTTCTCTTTGAAAACAAAACCGAAAGCCCTTCCACCATGCCTTACCTTAAAAGCAGAGATAGAGTAGTCCTTCCCGAGAAGCGCTTCCCCTTCTTTAAGTTCGTTTATCTCAAGGAAAGGCCATGTGTTTATGAGAAGCTTTTCGAAGCCGCGGGGCGCATGCAAACAAAGTTTTTTTGCTCCAGAAAGCCTGAGGGTTTCTATAAAACCATAAAGGCCTATGAAATGGTCTAAGTGGAGGTGGCTTATGAAAACATGCCTGACGCTTCCGTATCCGACCCGGCATCTCATCATCTGCCTCTGAAAACCCTCTCCGGCGTCAAAAAGAAAAACCTCACCCTGCCAGTTCAGCGCAAAAGAAGGCATTCCCCTATCAACCGAGGGGACGCTTCCAGAAGTGCCCAAGAAAGTAAGTATTGCGGACATGCAAAAATAAAGAAAAATAAAGAATTAAATAACTATGCCAGCGCGGATGAAGCCGCTCCCTCGCCGCCCTCTTCCGCCTTCTTTTTGCTTTTCACTATCTTTACCCGAGAGGGCGCAAGGAGGACATAGTCGTTTGTCAAAAGCGCGATGTCTCCGTCTATTTTGGTTATGTTGACCTTCAGCTTCGCTATTATGCTCTTGAGCCTGTTCGGCTGGTTGGAAAGCGGCTTGACATTAAGGATGATTACATTGTTCGAGTTTATCTCCTTAAGGGCCAAATCCGCGTCCCCTTCGTTCCTCAGGTCCACTCTCCGTATGTAGTATCTCGGAGGCGGGGAAACAACATCTCCCTCTTCTAGGCTTATGTCCAAGTACTCTTCTATGCCAGTATCGTCGCGCTTCTTTCCAAAAATGCCATCAAGTATTCCCATTACTGCCACCTCAATGGAGGAATTCCACCAAACAATTAATAAAACTTTCTAATAATTAAAATGAGCATGGCTAATTTTGAGGAGATATTAAGCAGGAGCACACTGTTCGTCAACAGGGATGTCCTCTCCCCCCACTACATACCCAAAACCCTTCCTTTCAGGGAGGAGTACGTGGAGCAGATAATGCAAATCCTTTCGCCGGCTTTTAGAGGGCAGAAGCCAAAAAACCTGTTTATATACGGAACGACCGGCACCGGAAAAACATGCAGCATAAAATTCGTCCTGGACCGGTTCAACAGATTCGGCGAGGATAAAAAAGCAAACGCAAAGATGATATACATAAACTGCCGGGTGTACAACTCGCGGTACCGGATAATGAACAAAACGATGAAATTCTTCGCGCCCGAGCTTGAGAAAACCGGCTTCGGGCTTACTTTTATATACGAAAAAATGATAGAACTACTGAACACCGGAATGCAGCTTGTTGTCGTCCTGGATGAGATAGACATGATAAAAGACCTAGACGACCTTGTATACACCATTACGAGAGTCAACGATGAGGTGGGCGATGCCGGCGGAAAAAAAGGAGGGGTGACAATAGTAGGCATTTCAAACAAACTCTCATTCAAGAACGAGCTTGACCCGCGAAGCAGGAGCAGTTTGTATGAAAGCGAGACCATTTTCCCGCCTTACACCGCGCCACAGCTGAAGTCAATACTGGAGCAGAGGGTGGAGATGGGGTTCAGAAAAAATTCTGTAAGCCAGGGTGCGATAAACTTGATCGCTGCAATCACCGCGCATGAAACCGGAGACGCGAGGTATGCGCTCAAGCTTCTTGAGAGGGCCGGCGAGGTTGCAGAGAACGGGCAGAAGGAATTCGTCGAAGAGAAGGACGTTGAGGAGGCAAGAAAGCGCGTGGAGTACGATATTGCCTCCGAAGCCATCACAACCCTCCCCATAAACCAGCAGCTTGTGCTTTATGCAATAGCAAAACTCTCAGCATCAACAAAGTTCCTTGAGCCAGAACTTGACGGCTATCTGTTTTCAGGGGATGTTTACAACAACTATATGAAGATAGCGAGAAAGCTCGGAAGGAAGCCGAAGAGCGCCCGGTGGTACAGGGAGTACCTAAGCGAGCTTGAGGTTCTGGGGCTGATTTCAACGATGCTCAGCGGGAAGGGGATAAAGGGGAGAACGAGACTGATAAAAATAGGCCATAATGCTGAGGATGTGATAAGAATAGTTGAGAAAAACATGGAATTTGGATGATTTTTATTCTGTCTGCTCTTTATCAAGAATTTCCAGCGCTTTTTTAACGCTCATTCCCGGCCTCAGGCCAAGGTCCTCGGCCCAGCTGGTGACATCTTTTATTTTTGCATTCACCATATCATCCACGCTTTTCACTCCCGCGACGAATGCGGCGACATCCCCGACTTTCTCCGCCGTTTCCCTGCTTATGTAGGAGCAAGCCACATACCCCCTCTTTGCTTTTATTATGATGAGGGGCATGTTGCCAAGGTTCTCGGTAAAAGAAGGCATATCCCTGCCGTTTACCCGTGCTTTCATACTCCCTCCTCCCTCCTTCTTCTTATCTGCTCGGCCCGCTCTTTCTTTTTTTGGAATATCCTTCTGTGCTTGCCGCAGCTTACGCAGTAGTAGACCTTTCTCGCGGTCAGGTCGATAACAATGTCTTTCTGGTCGCCGGTGTCGAAGCTGATCCCTTTTACGTATTCAACAGACTTGTCCCTAGGTATCCTTCTTCCGCAGGCATCGCATCTTACCAAAGGCTCCCTTCCCCTTCCCATTTCATCCCCTCAGATTTTTTCTGTAAGTTTTTCAACCTTTCCAATCAGAACGCCATTTAGAGTATAGAGTTTTGAGGGCAACCATTTAAATATCTTAGTCCTAAAGAGGGGCCCGACCGGAGAGTTTATATTCTTTCCCACGAGCGGATTGAGAGAGGGCACAACGATGAGTTTTTTATTTCCCTTTTGCGAAAAAAGCCACACCTTTTCTCCGTTATACTCGAGATGGCCGTGGGACATGACGAGAAGGTTTTTTCGCAGCAAATTTTTAGGTGGCATTGCATAGCCGTGGAAAAACGCCGCGCCCTTGTAGACAAAACCCTTGGGAAAAATTTTTACATTTTTCATCCTCAGTTTTTGGAGGCCTCCGTCGTGGTTTCCCTTTGCAATCCACACCTCAAAATTCTTAGAAAGAAAAGCGAGAATTTCGCGCACAGGCCGTGGAGTGGAGAGGATGTTGTCCTTAACATCTCCCAGAATGAATATTTTTTTCTTCCTGTGTTTTTTCGCAAGGCTGCAGAGTTTTTCCGCAAGCCACCCGGAGAAAGAGTAATTTTTGTAATTAAGGTATTTTTCCTCTATGCCGAAATGCGTGTCCGCAACAACGAGCGCATCATAGAAAACAAGGGCCGGTTCGCCGCCAATAAGCTTAATGGATTTCATAATGAATGTTTATTTTACATTGACCGCGTATTTCCCCGGAGATTTTATTTCAAGCATCTTCGCAATCTCGCTCTTTTCTGTATCAAGTATGTATATGAACCCGGAAAAGTTGTCGGTCAGGTCCTCGCTCTGGCATACCGGGCATTTCTTTCCTTCTTCAACAATATAGTTGCAGTTTCTGCACGCCTTCATTTTTTACCCTCCTTTTCCTCTTTCTTCTTTGCCTTCTCCTTTTTCTTCTCAGCCTCCATCCATGCCTCGCTTCCCAGCCCTTCAGCCCTCATGGTCAGGCCGATTTTAGTATCCTGCGGGGACTGCCTTAAGCTGACCGTAGAAACCTTTACTATTATTTCATCGCCCTTCTTCAGAGTTTTTTTCTTATCGGATGAGGAAAGCACTTTGCTCTTCTTATCATAGGAAAACCTTTCCTTTCCTATCTGGGAGATGTGGAGAAGGCCTTCAAACGGGCCTATGGAAACAAAAGCGCCGAAATCCATAACCTCCCTCACCACCCCTCTGAAAACTTCGTTCACTTCCAAGTTGAAGGCGATTGCCTCAAACTCAACCTCGTGATAGATGTATGGGTCGCCCGGAAAAACCACCCCAGTCGCCTTCGGCTTTGCCTGCACCACTCCTAGTATCAGGCCGAGCTCCTTGTTCATCTTTCCTTCGTACTTTTCCTTGAGGACCTTTTTAACCGCATCTTCCCTTTCCATCACAAGAAGCTGGGGGGAAACCCTCACCCGGTCTTCTGCGGTAATCAATCTATACATAGCTGCTCCCTCTTTTCTTCTCTTTTTAAACAAATTGTATTTAAATGTTTTCGCTTCTCTTTTCAAAACATGTTCGGCACTTCCGGAGCAAGGGGGGTATACGGAAAGGAGATAACCCCTGAGTTTGTTTTTAAAGTTGCGAACACTTTTTCAGAAGGAAGGGTTTATGTTGGAATGGATAGGAGGAGCTCCAGCCCGGCTTTATACCATGCGGCGGTATCCGGGGCGCTCTCTGCCGGCGCAGATGTTTATTCCCTTGGGTTTGCACCAACCCCGGTTGTTTCTTTTTACTCTCAAAAAAACAGGGCGAAGGGAATTGTGATTACCGCAAGCCACAATCCGCCCGAGTACAATGGAATAAAAATTTTTGAGAACGGAATGGAGCTCACAAAAGAAAAGGCGAACAAAATTTTGGAAAAAGAACCTGTGTATGGAGGCGGGAGGCTTTTCAAAAAGGATGAAAGCGAATATGTGGATTTTGTTTTGAGCAAAGCAAAAAAATACAGCGATGTTGTCGGGGTTGATGGGAACGGCGTTGCATCCCTCCTCACCCCAAAAGTGCTCTCAAAAATGGGCGCAAAAGTTTTTGCGATAAATTGCTTTGGGAGGTTCAACAGAAAACTAGAACCGAACGAGGAGAATTTGGCCCATTTAAAGGCGTTCAACAAAAAAATAGTTTTTGCGCATGATGGGGACGGGGATAGGGTGATGGTTTTTTACAACGGAAGAATGGTTCCAGGGGATGTTCTTTTGGGGATGCTGGTTGAGGAAATTTTGAAGGAAAAGAAAGGAACAGTGGTCACAACGGTTGAGGCTAGCTTGGCGGTGAGGGAGGCGGTTGAGAGAATGAACGGAAGGCTGGAAATAACCCCGGTGGGAAGCACATATGTCGGAGAAAAGGTCAAAGAAAAGAATGCGCTGTTTGGAGGGGAGCCGGCAGGAGAATTCATATTTCCGGAATCTTCCCTATGCCCGGATGGAATCCTCGCAGCCGTATTTTTATTGAACATGGAAAAGAAAGAGAAGCTGGGCGAGAGGATGAAGAGGTTCAGGCAGTATCCTATTATAAGGAAAAAATACAGGGTGGAGAATAGAGAAGGAGCAATGGAAAGGGTGAAAAAAGAAATTGATGTTGAAGGAAGAAGAAATGAAAGTGATGGAATAAGAATTGATGGGGAGGACTATTGGGTTTTGGTAAGGCCGAGCGGAACAGAGCCTATTTTGAGGGTGACTGTTGAGGGAAAGGAAAAAAACAAAGTTGAAGAGATTGTTAAAAAAGTTGAGAAAATTATTCTTTGAGAAGGAGCTCTAGATGGGCCGAAACAACACCTCGGGCCTCATCGGCTATAAGCGAGGAGACCTGCTCATCGCCGTACGCCTTCAACTCGGCTATTCTTGAAAGCATATTTGAAACTTTTTCCGCATACTCGCCCCCTATTATCAGAAGCGCCTCCCTCGCTTTCCCGAGTGTTTCAGTTTCTTTCAACTCGAGCGCCTTCAAAGCCAAGTAATCCGCTTCCATGGATTTTGAAAGGTAGTGGAGAATGGCTCTTCTTTCCATCTCAAATTTCGGAAGAATTTTTCCTTCAATTATTTCTTTCCTTCTCTCCAGCCGTTCCACCGCAGCCCAAAGCTTGAAAAGCGCGGCTGGCCAGTTTCTCTTTTTCTCTATAAGCTCCAGGCTTCCTTCTACAAATTCCCTCGCCTCAACCTTGTTTTCATCGATTTTTCTTTTCAACCTTTCGCCCGCCTCTTTAAGTTTTTCAAAATAAAATGAGCATGAGCTTGTGGTTATATTCTGGATGATGTCTTCAAGCATAAAAATTATGAGGCCATTTTCCGCAAGGTCTTTTTCCTCCCAAACGATAACATGCGTTTTCTGCCTTGCCGCTCTTTGAATGCTTCCTGCGGTTTTGTTGTTTATGCTGACCGTTCCATCATCGTTGAGCGCAATGGAAATTCCCAGGAGGTCTCCTTTTTCGTACGCCTCCACCAGAAAAAGATAGATATCTTCTATATATGTGGAGCGGTATCTTCTCCAGATATACTCGAGAAGATGATGCGCAACCCCCTCTTTACAAAGCTCTTCGCAATGAACATCGTAAGTTCCCAACACTCTTTTTATCTCCTTTCCTTTCCAGCCCATGAATTTGACATTGAGAGAAAACGGGCCGAGCTCCCTTCTAGCCCTTTCAACAGCCGTCTTCACCCGGGCAAGCGGCTCAATATTATAGTCATCAACATGATTTGCCATGTTTTATTATTTGCCAACAATTGTTTTTAAATTTAAGCGTGGAATGGCATTCATGAAGATAGGCATAGAGATACACCAGCGGCTGGCAACGAAAAAACTTTTCTGCAACTGCCCTTCGCTTTTTGAAGAGGGAAAGAAAAAGCCGGATGCGAAAATAGAAAGAAACCTCCATGTGGTTTATTCTGAAGTTGGCGAGATAGACCGGGCTGCGCTTCTGGAAGCCATGAACGAGAGGATGTTTGAGTACCATTGCTTCAACGATTCTTCATGCCTGGTTGAGATGGATGAGGAGCCGCCCCATTCCATCAATGAAGACGCGCTGGATGTCGCGATAGAGATGGCAACCCGGATGAAGATGGAGATTTTTGACGAAGTTCAGGTGATGAGGAAGATAGTAATAGATGGGAGCAACACGGCGGGTTTTCAGAGAACCGCGCTCATTGCTGTTGATGGAGAGCTCGCAACATCTAAAGGAAAGGTTGGGATAGAAACCCTTTGTTTGGAGGAGGAAAGCGCCGGGATAGTCGGTGAGAACACTTTTAGGCTGGACAGGCTGGGGATTCCGCTCATAGAGGTTGCAACCGCGCCGGAAATAAAAGACCTGGAGCATGCGAGGGAGGTTGCTGAAAAGATCGGGCTGATGCTCAGGGCGACCGGAAGGGTTATGCGGGGGATAGGAACGATAAGGCAGGACCTTAATGTAAGCATAGAAAGAGGGGCAAGGGTGGAGATAAAGGGGGCGCAGGAGCTGAGTATGCTTCCAGAATGGATAAAAAACGAGGGGAGGAGGCAGAAAGAGCTTATTGAGATAATAAAAAAACTTAAGGAAAAAAATGCTTTTTCAAAATTGAAATTCGAGCCGAAGGATGTTACCGGCATTATGAAGGTGAGGGGCGGGTTTATAAAAAATGCAATTGAAAAAGGCGGGAAGGTATTCGGTTTGAAACTCGCGATGCACAAGGGGATGCTTGGAATCGAGCTGGGGGAGAACAGGAGGTATGGAAGCGAACTCAGCGATTATGCAAAGAAAGCCGGGGTAAATGGAATAATACACTCGGATGAAGAGTTGGGAAAATACGGAATTGAAAATGCGGGCGAAATCGCAAAATCATTGGAATGCGAAGAGGAGGATGCGTTTGTTATTGTTGTTGCGGATGAGGAGAAGGCGAGGAATGCGCTGAACTTTGTTTTTGAAAGGGCGGGGATGGATTTTATTCCGGGGGAAACAAGGAAAGCCCTTCCAAACGGAACAACCGCGTACATGCGTCCACTTCCCGGAAAGGCAAGGATGTATCCGGAAACAGATGTTGTTTCTATCAGAATAACAAAAGAAAGAATGGAAAGCGTGATGAAAAGGGTGGGAAAGGGGCTGGAGGAAAAAAAGGTGTGGCTGGAGAAGATGCTGAGCCGGGACCTTGCCGAGAAAATGATCAGGAGCAGGCACTACGAAATGTTTGAGAGGATTGTCGCGAAAGGCGTGGACGGGAAGGTTGCGGCGAGCATAATAGAGGATAAATGGAGGGCGCTTGGCAGGGAAGGGCTGAAGATAAGCGGCGAGATGGTTGAGAAAGCTTTGCTGATGTACGGCGAAAAAAAATTAGCGAAAAATGGGGTTGAGGAGGCGCTGAGGATGATGGCGGCGGGGAAGGGCGAAGAGGAGATTTGCAGGAAGCTGGGAAGGATAAGCGGAAAGGAGCTTGAAATAATAGCGAGAGCGGAGAAGTGGGATTTGAAAAAAATAATGCAGAAGTACGGCGCGCGGGTGGAGGCAGAAGAAGTTGTTAGAATGGTGGGGAAAAAGAGCAAGAGTTAAAAAACAGTTGTTAGAAATATGAGAAGATGAGGTGATTTTTATGGCGGAAAAAATAATAAATGCGATAGTTGAAGGGGGGAAGGCGACGGCTGGGCCGCCCATAGGCCCGGCGCTCGGTCCGCTGGGGATAAATGCGGGCGCGGTGGTTGCCGAGATAAACAAGCAAACGGCCGCGTTCGCCGGGACAAAGGTTCCCGTGAAAATAATCGCCGACCCGAAGACAAAATCCTTCAGAATAGAGGTCGGGTCTCCTCCGGTTTCAGAACTGCTTAAAAAGGAGGCGGGCATAGAGAAGGGAAGCGGAACGGCCGGGAAAGAAGCGAAGGGGAATATTAAGCTTGAAAGCGCGGTGAAGGTCGCAAAAAGCGTCAGGGGAAAAAACCTCTCAAAGGACTTGAAGGCGACTGTAAAGGAAATTTTGGGAAGCTGCGCAAGCATGGGCATAACAGTTGAGGGAAAGAATGCAAAGGAAATTGCAAAGGAGATAGATGAAGGGAAGCACGACTCCCTCTTAAAGTGAGCGTATGAAAGTGAAAAAAATTTTCATTTTGTTTCTTTTTCTTTCGGTTTTTTCAGCAACCACCTACTGGACCGCAAGCGAGGGAGGGAAGATTTTCGACTTGGGAACCAGGGTGGGGGTTGCGGGCGAAAAAACAGTTGTTCTGGAAAACAGCAACGGCAAGGTCGTTTTTGAAAAAAACATCCCCAGCATAGCGATTGCCGGAGCGCAGAATTTTGTGGTGCTTTCAAAAGACAGGATATACTATCTGGATGGAATTGGGAATGTAAAATGGGAGAAGAATATGACAAATCTTACCGGCGTTGCCGCGGCAGGAAACAGGTTTTTTGTCACCGCGGAGACGGGCGTTTATGCGTTTGATTACGATGGGAGAAGCGTATGGAATGTGAGCGAAAATTCCACAAAATCCCTTCCGGTGTACGATGGAGGAACGGTTGCGTATTATTCCGGCGATGAGCTTGTTGTCTATGGGGATGCCGGAAATCTAAAATTCAGGAGGAAGATAGGAAAATGGTGGAACTCTGCGCCTGAAATAAAAGGAGGGATGATATACGCAAACAGCGCAGGAAACCTTTATGCCTTCACAAGCGACGGCAGGATGCTGTGGAAAAAGGAATTCAACGACTGGGTTTACTCCCCGAAAGCATACGGAAATATAGTATGCGTCGGAACGGGGAGCGGAGGGTACATATTGGACATGGCAAATGGAAACATTATATGGAAGGTCGAAATGGACGACAGTTATTTCTACAAACCGGATATTCTTGTTGACGGCAACAACGTGTACGCCCTGTTTTTCGGAGCCAAGGCGCTACATGTTGTCAATGCGCAGACCGGAAAAATTATTGCGGAGTTTACACCAAAAGAAAGCATAACCGGAAAGGCGGGAAGCAATCCAGCGATACTCTCAACCCGGAGCAGGGTATATGCCTCAAATCCATTAAAGGGATGCTCGATAAGAACTTCCGAAAGCGAAGTGTTCGGGTACAAGGATGTGAGGATAGAGGGAAACGCACACGGAAAAGGAGAGCCAACCGTGTATGTAAGGGTGAATAATGGCGCATGGGAAATAGCCGAGGGAAGTGAAGAGTGGAGCTTTTGGCTAGACCCAAACAGGTACAGTTTTGGAGAGATGGTGGTTGAGTGCAAAATAAGCGACAGTTCCGGAGAGGAAAATGCTCCGTTCACCTACAAAAAATTCCTGAGAAGCCCTGATATGCCCAAAGGGAAATTTGTGGTTTCCTATCCTGAAAAAATAAAAGAAGGCCAGAAGGCAACCTTTGCTGTAACGGATGAGGATGGAAATTCTGTTAGGGATTATATAGTTGAAATGGGCGGGGTGCAGTACAAAAAAACCGGAAACGCCGTCCTCACTATGAGGAGCGCGGGGAGGGTTGAAATCATTTTCAAAAAGGAGGGCTTTGACGAAAAGAAAATTTATGTTGATGTAGAGGGCTCGCCCATCATGCTTATTTTTTTGGTTGCAGGTTTAGTCGTACTCATTCTTGCTGTGCGGGTTTTCGGGCTGGAGGGAATAAAAAAATTTATATCCTCCTCACGTCCTCAACCTGGACCTGAGAAACCCCAGGAATAGAAGAAAGCTTCTGCTCTATCTCATCCACTCCGCCTGAATCGTCCATCACAAAAACAATTTTAAGCGCCTTGAGACCGAACCCTATGTCCTCTGCGTCGCTTTTTGCTATTTTTACAATCTTGCTGACCTCTGCTTTTATCTCTTCCAGCTTCTCGACATCTTCCGGGAATATTTTCACGGTGACGGCTACCTCTCCCATCAATTTCAACTCCTACGGCCCTTCAAAACCGCATTTCTTGCACACATATATGTTGCTTATTTCCCTGCAGTGGTTGCACCGCACGATTTTTTGTCCGCAGCTCGGGCACGGGAATTCAACATAATCCTTCACCAAACTTCCGCATGTAATGCAGGTTTTCATGGCTTTTACATTTTTGTACAACATTTTTTAAACCTGCGGGGTGCAAAAAAATTAGACTGCCCCTGTAGTTTAACCTGGATAGAACGCGGCCCTGCGGAGGCTGTGACCCGAGTTCAAATCTCGGCAGGGGCGTAATGGGGTTAGAAGAGAGATTTGAACGAGGAGAGTTCAAATCTCGGCAGGGGCGTAATAGGGTTAGAAGAGAGATTTGAACGAGGAGAGTTCAAAGAGCCCTTTTCGGGTTGCCTAAAAGCGCTTCAGCGGAAAAGGGTTGGAAAATTTCGGCAGGGGCGTAATAGGGTTAGAAGAGAGATTTGAACGAGGAGAGTTCAAAGAGCCCTTTTCGGTTGCCTAAAAGCGCTTCAGCGGAAAAGGGTTGGAAAATTTCGGCAGGGGCGAAGATTTTAAAGGTTTTTTATTAAATATTAACTGCCCCCAAGGTGGTTAAATGGAAGAAGATGTTAATGTTGAGAATGCCAAAGAAAAAATTGAGGAAAATTCACCACCGGAAATAGATACAGAAGAAGTAATGCAGGAAGTTGAAAAAGAGAAAGGGCATCCGAAAGAGGAGCATAAAGAAGAGAAGCACAAAAAGGAAAAGAAAAAAGAGGAAGGCGATGAGGAGCTTCTCGCGGCTTCGGATGAGGAGGAGCTTCTTAAATTCGTTGAGGAAAGCGAGCCGAAGATTTATGTTGTAGGCGCAGGGGGAAGCGGATGCAACACCCTAAACAGGCTTTTCGACCTGGGGATAAAGGGCGCGAAGCTTGTCGCCATGAACACGGATGCAAGGCATCTTTTGCAGGTAAAGGCGAATAGAAAGGTAGTTTTGGGAAAGAGCCTCACAAAAGGTAGGGGCGCAGGAAGCAATCCGGAGATAGGCCAGAAAGCGGCGGAGGAGAGCGCGGAGCAGATAAAGGAAGTGCTAAAGGATGCGAACCTTGTTTTTGTAACGTGCGGATTGGGCGGAGGGACCGGAACCGGCTCTGCACCGATAATAGCAAAAATAGCGAAGAATGATATCAACGCACTCACGGTTGCTGTTGTGACGCTCCCGTTCACTTCCGAAGGGAGAATAAGGATGGAGAACGCGATAAAGGGGCTTGAGAAGCTCAGAAAGTATGTGGACACTGTAATAGTTATAAGGAATGACAAGCTTTTGACGATCGCGCCGGACCTTCCTCTGAACACCGCGTTCAAGGTGTGCGATGAAGTTCTTGCCGGCTCTGTGAAAGGAATAACCGAGCTTGTTACAAAAGCAGGAATGGTCAATGTTGATTTTGCCGACCTGACAACAATACTGAAAGACGCCGGAACCGCTGTAATAGGTTTGGGCGAGGCAAGCGCGGAGGTTAAGTATGAGGAGAGGGCGAAGATAGCGATAGAAACCGCGCTCAACTCTCCTCTGCTGGATGCGGATGTAAGCAGCGCAACAAGGGCGCTCATAAACATAAACGGCGGAAGCGACATGACGCTCAAGGAGGCAAACTACATAGTTGAGGAAACTTCCAGAAGGATTTACCCGGATGCGCATATAATACAGGGGTCAAGGATAGAGGAGGATATGAAGAAATCGGCAATCAGGGTGCTCGTAGTCCTGGCAGGGGTTACCATACCGAAGTACAGCGTTGAAGGAACATTTGACATAGAGAACCTTGACCTTGAACTCATAGGATAGGTGGTGGAATGAACATAGTTGAACTTGTGCAGAGGAGCAGACGGCTTCTTATTCAGGCGAGAAAGCCGACAAGAAAGGAGTTTGCGTTTATAGCGAAGGTCACGGGAGCGGGAATGGTTGCAACCGGGATCATAGGCCTCATAGTGTCTGTGATAACGGAAATGATATAGGGGGAGAGAATGATATTTGTATTCCGGGTTACAGCCGGGCAGGAGAAGGTTGTTGCGCAGATGCTTGTTGCAAAGGTCAAATCTAAAAAGCTGAATGTCTACTCTGTTTTCTATCCTGAAAACGTCCGGGGATACCTTTTTGTTGAGGCAGATGATGAGAACACTGCGCTCAAACTTGCGACGAAGACAAAGCACGTGAAGGGCGTTCTGAAAACGCCCATATCGGTTCAGGAAATTGAAAAAATGCTCAAGGCGCCGAAGCCAAAGGCAGTGGTTGTTGAAGTAGGGGATATTGTTGAAATCACATCCGGTCCCTTCAAGGGCGAGAAGGCGAAGGTTACAAAAACCGAGGAGGACAAGGATGAGTACACGGTCCTGCCTCTGGAAGTCGCGATTGCGATGCCCGTGAGAGTGAAGGGAAAGCATATCAAAGTTTACAGGAAAAAGGAGGATGTGGAATCGCTCGTCTAGCACTTTCTAGCGCTTTTTTCCTGGTTTTTTCCCGGTTTTTCCAGGCTTCTCGGTTTTTCCGGCCTGGCCAGCCATGTATAGTGTGCGGGTCGGGAAAGGTATGGATATCCCTTCCTTCTGGAATTCTTTGTATATCTTTTTCATTATAGAACTCGCCACCCCGAGCCGCTGGAGATAGTCCCTAACAAAAAACACTGCCTTTAAGGTGATGGCAAAATCGCCGAACTTGTCAACCCTTACGGAGGGCTCCTCTTTTGGGTCCATGCGCGGGTCTGTTTTTTGAACTTCTTTTATCGCTTTCAGAATAACGCTCTCAACTTTATCAAGGTCGCTTCCGTATGCAACGCCAACCTCAATAACATGCCTCATCGGCTTTGTTGGTCCGAAGTAGTTTACTATTGTCTGCTCGGCCAGCACCTTATTGGGAAGGACCACGAGCCTGTTGTCCCATGTAGTAAGCCTTGTGCTCCTCCACCCAACTTCCTCAACGCGGCCCTCCTCCCCTCCGACTTTTATGTAATCCCCGATTCTCACCGGTCTGTCTGCCAGAAGGTATATGCCTGCGAAGAAATTGGCGAGGGTATCCTGGAGAGCCAAACCGACAGCAAGCCCGGCAATACCCAAACCGGCCAAAGCAGGCGTGATGTCAACGCCAAGATAGCTGAGGGCAACTAGTACAGTAATTATGAGGAGGGTTATTCTAACTATATTTCTTATGAGAGGCATGTACTCCTCATCAAACTTCGTGTCTGTCGTGGGGGCGATTTCCTGTTCGTACCATTCCAGGGAGATATCAACAAACTTAGTCAAGGCGTAGCCTGCAAGCAGTATTGTGATGACTGCAAAAACAGTTGCAATAGGAATGCCGAAAACAGAAACTGCGCCGTAAACAATCCATATGGAGAGGTAGGCCGAAAGTATGATTATAAAAAAGTTGAGTACGCCACTCAAACTTGCAAGGATCTTGTCGTCCAGCCTTGTTTTTGTTTTTTCCGTGACTTTTTTAGACATCGCAAACAGCGCTGCGAGGGCTATTCTAAAAAGAACCCACGCAACAGCAAACAGAACTATGGTTGCTGTAATCTGTCCTCCGGGTAGGGAGAGAAAAAATTCCATAAAAGCTATCATGAAGAGAGCTTGAACAGAACATTTTAAAAATGTTTTAACTTTTATTGCGTGGGGGATGGCATGTATGAAGAAATAAGAAGAACGGATAGCGGCGCTTATGAAATTTTAATGAAAGAGCTCGAAAGACAGCAGAAGAGCCTTGGGTTGATTGCGAGCGAAAATTATGCGAGCAAGGCGGTGATGGAGGCAAGCGGGTGCATAATGACGAACAAGTATGCGGAGGGCTATCCCGGAAAAAGGTACTACGCCGGAAACATGTTTGTGGATGAGATGGAAACCCTTGCGATAGAAAGAGCGAAGAAGCTTTTTGGAGCCGAGCATGCAAACGTCCAGCCGCACGCGGGAGCAACCGCGAATTTTGCCGCATACCTCGCATTTCTCCAGCCGGGCGACAAAATAATGGGGCTCGCATTGGACCAGGGAGGACATCTTACGCATGGGTACAAAGTAAGCTTTTCAGGGAAATGGTTTGTTCCCGCGCCGTATTATTTAAGCAAAGAAACAGAGATGCTGGATTATGATATGATAAGAAAAAAGGCGATTGAAGAAAAGCCGAAGCTTATAATTGCAGGATACAGTGCCTATCCACGGCTCATAGATTGGAGGGCTTTTAGGGAAATAGCAGATGAGGTTGGGGCGTATTTTATGGCGGATATCGCGCACATCGCAGGGTTAGTTGCAGGAGGAGTCCATCCCTCCCCGGTCCCCTACGCGGATGTCGTGACAACAACGACGCACAAAACATTGAGAGGGCCAAGGGGCGCTCTCATACTAACGAAAGAAAAGTATGCAAAGCAGGTGGACAGCGCTGTTTTTCCAGGAACGCAGGGCGGTCCGTTGGAAAACGCAATAGCTGCAAAAGCGGTGTGCTTTGAGGAAGCCCTCAAGCCGGAGTTTAAAGAATATGCAAAGAGGATAGTTGAAAATGCAAAGGCAATGGCCGACGAATTCGCCAGCTTGGGGTACAGGATTGTAAGCGGAGGGACGGACAACCACCTCATGCTCATAGACCTTAGAAGCAAAAATATTACTGGTGTTGATGCGCAAACAGCGCTGGAAAAAGCAGACATCATAGCGAATAAGAACGGGATTCCTTACGACCCTCTCCCGCCAGTAAAAACAAGCGGGATAAGGATAGGAACTCCCATGGTGACGACAAGGGGGATGGGAAAGAGCGAAATGAAAGAGATCGCAAGAATGATACACCAGGTGCTTTCCAACATAAACGATGAGGGCGTCTGCGCGAAGGTAAGGGAAGAGGTGCATGAACTAACAGAAAAATTCCCGATATATGTATAGTTTTTTAAACAATTCTTTGCAAAATAGACAACATGGTGTATATTATGAAGGAGGTAACAGTTGTTTCAAAAAATGAGATAGGCGCACTGGAAAGCGTTGCCTCAGCGCTGGGGGGAAGCGGAATAAACATAGAAACAATAACCGCGTACGCAAGAGAGCCGAATGAAGCGGTTTTTAGGATTGTTACAACCGATTCGGCAACAGCAAGGAAAATCCTTTCGAGAGTCCCGCATGTAAAAAGCGTGAGCGAGAGCGATATAATCGTTGTAAAAATGCCCAACCGACCAGGGGAGCTTGCAAAAATAACGAAAAAACTTTCAAAGAATGGCGTGAATTTGGAGAGTGCATACATCCTGAGCAAGGAAAAGGAGTATACAGAAGTCGCGCTAAAACCAACAGATATGGATTTTGAAAAGGCAAAAAAAGTTCTTGGGCTTTAACCCATTTTTCCCTCTTTTTTGTATTCTTCTATTTTTTGCGCCAGTTCGGTTATTTTTATCCTCTCCTGCTTTCCTGAGTTCCTAAACCTTATCGTCACTGTATCATCCTCTAGGGTTTGATAGTCTACCGTTACAGCGTACGGAATTCCTATCTCATCCGCCCTCGCGTACCTCTTTCCTATGCTTCCGCTTTCCTGGTAATGCGCGTTGAAATTTTTTCTCAATCCGCCCGCAACCCTTTCGGCTTTTTCAGCAAGCCCATCCTTTTTCATGAGCGGGAATACTGCTACATCAAATGGCGCAATCTCCGGCTTAAAATCAAACCACTCCCAGTCCTTCTCCGCGCTTTTTTCCCTGAAACTGTGCTCAAGCAGGCAGAAAAAAAGCCTGTCCACGCCCATGGAAACCTCAAAAACATGTGGAATAAATTTTTTGTTATTTACAGCAACCTCCATTTTCTGTCCGCTGAACCTCTCATGCTGGCCCAAATCATAATCCGTTCTGTAAGCATTTCCAGAAATTTCAATAATTCCATAGGATGTTTCAACCTCAAGGTCAACGTTTGATTTTGAGTAATGGGGTGTTTCATTTTCAAGGAGATGCCTGAACCACATTTTTTCCGGGCTCAGCCCCACGCGAACATAGTATTTCCATTGTTTTACTAGAAAGTACGCCATTATTTCGTTTGCATACCCTTCCTCAACAATTTCTTTCGCAGTCAGCCACTCTGGCTTCCCTTTCTTTTTCTGAGCCTCCCGTGAAAGGAAGCGTATTTTTTCGTTTTTTATTCCCTCAAACCCGTTTATTTTCTGCTCGTCCGGGTCAAAGAAATATTCGAGCTCCATCTGGGTGAATTCCCTCAGCCTCACGAGCGCCTTTCTCGGGCTTATCTCGTTTCTGAAGCTTTTTCCTATCTGCGCGACAGCAAGCGGAAGCTTTGTTCCGTGGTTTCTGAAGATTCTCAGGAAGGAGGTGAAGATTCCCTGGGCTGTTTCAGGCCTGAGGTACCCTTTTTCTCCGTCCGCACCTATCTGAGTTGAGAACATAAGGTTTGAGAGAAACGGCTTTGAGAGGAGGCCTCCGCAGGAAGGGCATTTTATATTATTGTCAAAAATAAGCTTTTCCAGGCTTTGTATTTTTCCATCCCATTTTATATTTAACCTTTCCTCAACCAAATGGTCCGCCCTAACTTTTTTATGGCATTTCTGGCACTCCACAACCGGGTCCGTGAATTCATCCACATGGCCGGATGCTTTGAAAACCATTTCGGGATTAACCACTGCTGTTTCAACCTCAAAAAAGCCCTCCTCCCGCACAAACATTTGCCTCCACAAATCTTCCAGCCTATTCTTTATCATCTTCCCTGTGGGCCCGTATTCGTAAAAACCGGACTGGGCTCCGTAGATCTCGTTGCTCGGAAAGAAAAAGCTTCTTGTAAGCGCGAGTTCCATTATTCTTTCATACAGCTTCATGGTATTGTTTTTGGAATTAGGTTTAAAAGTATTTACTAAACTAAGAATGAACTGCGAAGCAACATAGATATTTAAACATATTGTTAGAAATAATATATATATGGTAGCTGGGGTTGAAAGGAGAAAAACCAGTTCTAAGAGTTTTAGAGTGGAGATAGAAGCGCCCAGGAAGATAGCGGATTTTTTGAGGGGTCCGGTTCTCTCGGACGGAAACGATTATAAGCAGGATATAGAGAACATGGTCTCTGCGCTCTCTTTAAAAATGGAGAGCGAAGAAAGAGCCAGAGAATTGCTCTGCAAATATTTCAAAGAAGCAGAGCACGATCAAAGTTTGAAATATCTTTTTGATGACCGCGTGTTTTCAGCAATTACGAAAGTACTCGGCGGGGCATACCTAAAAACAACATACACTTATAAAGAGCTTGGGATTGATGAAGCGCTTTTTGAAAAGTTGAAAAAAATAGATGCGAAAAAATTTATGGACAAGAAGCTTGTAATAAAAAGAATAGAAGAGGTTGCGGAGAAATTAAACGACCAACTGCTGTTTATTAGCGCTCTAAACCACCAGAGCGTGATAACGTACGATGACTATGCAACGGCAAAATTGAGGATTAGAACAGTGAAGGTATTTCTTTCTAAATATGGCCTGAACGAAGTTTGCGATTTTTTGAAAATGGTTGATGAGATGCTTGGATCCAAGCTTGGCAGCAGGGAGGACAGGGTTGACGAGAAAAACAGGCGGATTCTCCATAGGATTTCTACTATTTTTCACAAATATGTTCTAGAGGATATGGCTATTGTTCTTGGTGAGCCTTGGAGCAGGATAATGGAACTGCTGATGGCGGATGAAAATAACCTCATTAAACTAGAGGGTTTAGACATAAAAATTGTGCAAAAAGAAATTGTGGAAAGGACTAAATCTAAAAATCCATGAGGCTTTTCTGTTTTTTTCTTTCATCGCCTCCTTCCTCTTTTCCTTCCTCTTTTTCATCTAAAATCAGCTCTCCAAAAAACCCATCATATCCCGGCCTCCACCTAACCTCTCCTCTGTTCGCTTTTATTATTGCGTCTGCAATTTCAGGAGAGGTTGCGAGCCTTATCGCATCCTCTTTCATTTCATAAACAGTGAACTCGCTTCCAAAGTACCGAACAATTTTTTCGTATACTCCTTGGACTGAGTTGGAGGTTTCAGGTTTTTTTAGTGCTTTCGAAATTACCGTGGGTAAAGGAACGATATGCCGGAATGGAACTGCGTTTTCCGGCTTGAAGCCGAACTTTCTGTCCGCCAGCTCATACACCCTATGGAGAACACCTATGGTTAGCATACGCCTGCATACGGGGCAGATGTTTTTGTGCTTTATCGCTTCTTCCGGATGCATAACAACATTGCAGTTTCTATGGCCATCGTAGTAGTACTTTCCCTCTTCAGGATAGAATTCGTATGTTTTCACAAAACCTTTTCTCGTTTTTATAGCGTTGATTATTCCGCTGTAGCTTACTTCGCAGTCAAAAAGGTTTCCTTCCCTTCCAAGCTTTTGGGGGCTGTGGCAGTCGCTGTTGCTGACCAAAGAGTATTTGTCTATTTTTGAAACCATCCAGTTCATCGCAGGGTCGCTGCTCAAGCCGGTTTCCAGGGCAACTATCCGTTCTGTCTTTCCATCGAACGCCTCCTCAACAGAATCAAAACCTGTTTTTGAGCCGAAAATTCCGAACCAAGGGGTCCAGGCATGCGCCGGAATTAAGAAAACATCTTTTAGTTTTGAAACGATGTCTGCAAGCTCGGCCAAACTCATGTTCAGAGTGGGCCTTCCATCGCTCTCCAAGTCGCCGAATTTTTTTATTTCATCGTTGAACTGCTGGGCAATTTCAAAGGAAGGCACGAGGACGACCGTGTGAACCTTTCTTGTCTTTCCTTTCCCCTCAAAAACATTGCTCACCTCGGCTGTTAGAAGGAATTTCGTTCCTTCATACTCGAACAGCCCGTTTTCAAGAGAAAACATTTTTCCCTTCAATTCCTTCAGCCATTTTGGATGGGTGAAATCTCCTGTGCCGAGCACTTCTATTCCTTTTATCTTCGCCCACTTAGAATAGCCGTCGAGGTCTGCGTTTATGCTCGTCGCCCTGGAATACTTTGAGTGGATGTGCAAATCCGCAATGAACATGAACAGGTTGGATGAGAAAACATTTAAAATATAAATGGGAAAATTCACGCATGTTCAATCCTGAAGAAGCTGTTAAGGAAGCGGTTGAGGAGATAAGGAAAAGGGTTGGAAAAAGAAGGGCGATAGTTGCTGTGAGCGGAGGAGTGGATTCCATGACCGCCGCTACCCTCGCCGCAAAAGCAGGGGTAGATTTTGAGGGATTTTTCGTTGATACCGGCTTCGCTAGAAAGAACGAGGCAAAGGAGATTGAAGAGGTTTGCAAAAAGGTCGGAATACCTGTAAAAATAATAGACGCGCGCGAAAAATTTTTGGCAAAACTGGAAGGAGAAAGCGACCCGGAGAAGAAAAGGAAAAAAATCGGCGAATTGTTCATAAGAATATTTGAAAATGAAGCGAGAAAGTTTAGTGCAAAGGTTCTTATACAGGGAACGATCGCGCCGGACTGGATAGAGAGCGGTGGGATGGGAAGGGATACCATAAAGAGCCACCACAATGTCGGCGGGCTGCCTGAGGGAATGGAGATGGAGCTTTGCGAACCTCTTAGAGAGTACTACAAGCATGAGGTAAGGGAGATTGCAAAATTCCTTGGGCTTCCGGCTCATGTTTATGAAAGGCAGCCGTTCCCAGGACCTGGGCTCGCTGTAAGAGTTGTTGGGGAGATTACGAGGGAGAAGGTTGAAATCGTTAGGGAAGCCTGCGCCATTGTTGAGGAAGAGATAGATAAAGCTGTAAAAGAAGGGAAGATGGAAAGGCCATGGCAGTACTTTGCAGCCATCCTTCCTGTAAAAACCGTCGGAGTCGCCGGGGATGAGAGGGTGTATAAATGGACCGTTGTTGTGAGGGCTGTTGGAAGCTTGGATGGAATGACTGCAAATTTTGTTTATCTACCAAAAGAGGTTATGCAGAGCATTTCAACAAGGATAACGAACGAGATAAGGGCTGTGGGAAGAGTAGTGTATGATATAACAAATAAACCGCCCGGAACAATAGAGTATGAGTAGGATTAAGCTCTTTTTGGTACG
>CAYXNY010000010.1:0-2228 GCA_964467175.1 Microcaldota archaeon
ATCCTTCCTGTAAAAACCGTCGGAGTCGCCGGGGATGAGAGGGTGTATAAATGGACCGTTGTTGTAAGGGCTGTTCAAAGCTTGGATGGAATGACTGCAAATTTTGTTTATCTACCAAAAGAGGTTATGCAAACCATTTCGACTAGAATAACGAATGAAATAAGAAGTGTTGGGAGGGTTGTTTACGATATAACAAACAAACCGCCCGGGACAATAGAGTATGAGTAGGATTAAGCTTTTCCTTTGGTTTCGCTTAGGTCCTTAATAGAATAAGCAAGATTATTTGCAATTTCAGAAGCGGATGGAACAACGTTTTCGTTCTTTCCAATAGTATCGGATAATTGTTTTACCCCCCTAATAGCCTTAACCAGATTTTTATAAACTTGAGTTTCACCTGTAATTTTGATTAATCTCGCCAAGGTGTCTATAGTAGTTTCAGGCTTGATGGCGTTTCTACCGGTATCATATATCTTTTGGTCGTTTCTCATTCTTTCTTCCGGTCGTTCTTTCTTTTTGAATGCTTGCGTTTCCATCTTCACCACACTATTCTTTATGTAGCGAAGGTTTTATATACCTTTCCATTTTCTAACACTTTTAATCATCAAACCCTCGCAACGTTTATAAAAAGAATGGAAAAATTTATAAGCATGACAGAAGTGGCTGCGGTTCTCGACTTGGTGGAAAAAAAGAAATATGAAGAAGCAGCCGTTCTGCTGGATGAGGTGCTTGCAAAAGAAAAGGCGCCTGAGCTGTACTACCTGCGCGGAATAATCTCCATGCGTTTAAAAAATTACGAGTATGCGATCGAATGCTTGGAAAGGGCGATGGCTGACGGTGGGGATAAGAAGGAGATTCTGAGGGCGATGGCATCTGCGTACATAGAGCAGGGAAAATTTCTCCAGGCAAAGGAGCATTTGGAGCAGATAGATAAAAAAGATGTTGATGCTTATTTTCTTCTTGCGATATCGAGCATATTTTTGAACGACCCCATAAGCGCAAAGGAGTACATGAACCTCGCGTATTTAAAAGACCGGGAAAGAACAAAGGAGTTGTTGGAGCATTTTTATCATGTTTTTATAAGGCCGAACCCAGAGCTTACCGAAAAGGAAAAGGAATTTTTGTGGGAAAAGATAAGGAGCATACGATGATGGATAGCCCCGCCCGGATTCCCGAACCTTTTCCGATGAAGCGCTTTTAGCTAGCCGGAAGAAAGCTCTTCGAACCGGGGTCAAGGGATCCAAAGTCCCCTATCCTTGGCCGCTAGACGACGGGGCTTAAGTTATTTTGATAACCGAAAAGGTTAAAAAAAGGTTGTGTATAATAAACACATGGCAAGACATATACGGACACATGAAATTGGAGAATTATTTCCAGCACCGCAACCAAGAAGGGAACCGTTGCATGAAGAACCGGCAGAGGCGCAAGAAAGAAAGCTATTCGGAATGTACAAGGCGATAGTTTTAGGAAAGACAAGCCTCATGAAGTATGTTTATGACGACCCAAAAGCATGGCAGAGGATAAGCAAGGTATGGAGCTGGGTTGAATCTCAAGGAATTGACAGGTACAAATATGCGGATGGATTATGGAGGCTTATTTTTTCGGTGCTCGAAAAAGAAAGAAATAACGATTTCAAAAGGTTGAAAGATTCTTGGCGGTGGATGGGGGGTTTAAGAAAGGATGTGCTCTTTGCCTGTGGGATAAAGGAGCACTGCGAATTCTTAAATTGGGTGATAAAACAAAGGGTAGGTGTGCAGAACGACTCGATGCTGTGGATGTTTGAAGAGGCCATAAAAGGAATTCTTCGCATTCTCACAAACCACGATGACCTGCTCGTCGGTTATAGAGAGAGCGTAAAGGAAAGGCTCGGTAGGTATGAATACAAAGAGCATTTTATTGCCGAAGCGCGGATAGTGGCATTCAAAGAATTGCTGTACGATATATTTTTCACGCTGAAACACAAGACCGGGTTGAACGAAGAGGAATTAAAAAAAGCTTACAAAAAAATCTCCAAAAGCAAAGAAATAAAAAAAGAGTTATCCAGATTAGCCGTTAAAATAGCAAGCATGATTTCACCGGATTATTTCGTCAATACTGCCTCGCAAGATACACAAAATGTTTAGCGGTTTTTCCGCAGACAACGCATCTCTCATTTTCCGGTTTTTCTTCTTCTGGAAACTTCACCCCGCGCACCTCTGCATGCATCCTCTCCTTTATTTTCTCATAGCATT
>CAYXNY010000011.1:0-27321 GCA_964467175.1 Microcaldota archaeon
TCATCTCCCCCTAGCTTCAACCCCCTTATGTTATTAGAAGGTTTGGCGGAGCCAGGGGGAGCTTTAGGTAATTCTCATCTCCCCCTAGCTTCAACCCCCCGATGCATTTACAACAAACCTTTAAAAACATTATTATTCATAAATTATAACCATGACAAAAGTAAAACTAGAAACAAAGGAGCAGATATTTGAATTCCTAACTTCTCTCGAGCCGAAGGGAACGGAATACAAGCTGGTAAAAGAATTCATCGCCGATGATATATTTGATGTATTAGATAGCTATGGGAGAAAAAAATTGAACCTTCCGCCGGAAATGAGGGATATCCCTTCTTATATACGCGACCGTTGGAATGAATTCATAAAAAATCCCGAAGATAAAGATTACGAAGTGGAAAGACAACTTCTGGAGTACGGAAGGCGCATAGTAGAGGCGGAGAAGCTGTTTAATGAAGGAGATGTTCCATCCTGTGTGCAACGTTTGGATGGGCTGGACGCAGACGCAGAAAAAGATAAGTTGGAAGATTATGTGCTTGGGCATACAAAACAAATCCGGGACAAAATAAATAATCGCGAGTACATAACCATAGAAAATGGAGAATTGAGCATAAATGAAAATTTTATCCTGCACGATATAGAATCCAAACTTGCTGGCCGCAATATGCCTAGGCACCAGATTAGCGAACTTGCAAAGAAAGTGTACGCAAACATGGAAGTGTTTATAAAAAGAGTAGCAAAGGCTACCGGCACGGATTCAGAGAAGATAAAAATGATAAACAAAAATATCTACGAAAACATAGACAAAATTCCGCAGGAGCTTTTGAATTATTATTCTTTGAGTATATATTTTAAGGAGTATTGCAACAGCGATATTCCTTTTACCGATGAAGAAGCAAGAGATCTCATAGAAAAATTTAATAAATTGAAAGAATTTTTCAAAAAAGTAGAGGAAAAGCTTGCCGATACCGAGAGGAGCGAAGGCGAAAAGGTAATAAAATCCATAGAAGGCAGGTTCTACAGGCCTTTTGCCTTCTTTTCAGTCATCGAGCGGAACGGCGCTGTTTATGCTGCCATAAGCGGACCTATAGCCCGCACAGAGTTTCTGGACTATGTCAAGAGAAAAATTTTGGAAAGAGGGTACGATGAGGAATGCGCGAACATAGCGGTGGAGAACATTCTGCGCGGGAAAATTTCATGCCCTCTTCCGTGGAAGAATGTCGAAGCGATGGTGGGGGACATGGTTGAAAAAGCAATCGCCATCGCGGATGTTGAAGCCACAAAAAAATGTGCTGGCCTATTGGCTGAAAGGTCCCAAGCGTGCTCCGGCATCAACGAAGGCATTTTGCTCGCAAAAGAAATGGAATGCCTGCTTGTTAAAATGCAGAATAGAATCTATGTCTCTTTAGTAGAGGAATTCAGGAGCCTATACGCATCATACCTGACGCTGGTAAGCAAAACAATGGAGAGGATTGATAAAAGCAACCTGCCCCCGGAACAAAAATACAGCATAATAAAGGAGCTTGGCGGCCATCTGCACAATTTTGACAACGGCGAGTATGAAAATGTTAGGAAGCGCCTTGAGGATTTAACGGCTGTCTTCGCTAAAGATATGCTTTATTCAGTCGGACAAACAAAGGTAATCAAACACAAAATTAAGTTTTGGAGCGGGGTTGCGGCGGAGGTTGCGGGATTGGCGGCATTCGGGTTCGGGCTTGTATTTCTTCCCCAGATTGCTCCGTTTGGGGTCGCAGTTCTGCCGGTCGGCATGAAGCTGATAAAAGACGGGGTTAGCGAGCTTAAGGACAAGCACAAGGAATTTGTAGGAAAGAATAAACCTAGACCTTCAAAACAAGAAAAAAACACAGGCGTTGTTTAAACCCAATTGATCCGCTTTATCTTTCCCGAAGGAAAGATAAATCTCTCAGAACTTCCCGAAGGAAGTTAAGAGATAGGACCTGTTTCCAGGCAACCACAAACCAATTGGTTTGTTCCAACGCGCTGTTTTTTTAAACCAAAAAGTTTTTAAGCTTTTCTACAAATACGTTCGCTGATTGCCTAACTTAAACGATTAAAAATGTAACAGGCGAAGAGAATCCATGGAGCACGAGCACGAGCTTTCCATTCTGATGAAGATAATGGAAATGCTCAAGCCATATGCTGAGGAAAAAATCACTGAAGTGGAAATTTCCATACCTGAAAACTATCCGGTTGATGAACAGGAGCTTATTAAAATGGCGAAGTCTCTTCTAAACGCAACGCTTGTAGTCAGAAAAGGGGGCGCAAAAATTAAGGTCCTCTCTATTCTTGTGGAATGACCCGCTACCTTATTATAATTTGTTTTGGCCTTTCTGGGATCGTTTCCAGCATATATCTAAACGCTCTGTTAAGCGTTTCGGCCGCTATGGACGGCGCGCCGTATTCCAAATACAAGCGGGAATAATCTTCGCCGCTATTTATATGCACCGTAACAACGGCCTTAAATTCTGATTGGAGAATCGGGTGGATATCGCTCCAATATCTATCCCCAAAGACAACAATCTCGTCTGGGCCGACATGATATTTATCAATAATATACCTTATCAGGGCCGGATAGTTGTGAATCTTATCCACCCTTGCAAACACCTTGTGGATATCCTTATGCAATCCCATGCGTCTAAGCCCTGCAAGCGTGTTGTCCAGTGAATTGTCCGTGGCGACCATCATAATGCTCTTTTTGTGATTAAATCTTTCAAAAAAATCGCATAAAAGGTCATTAAAGCCAGGTACCAGGAGAGTGTAGTTTGCTATTGTTTCCTCGTATGCGTCAGCGGAAATCTTTCTGAACTGCTTCTCATCTATACCCCTTCTTACTAAAAGCCAAAAAAGAGAGTTTTGATCATACCTGCCCAAAAAAGGAACAGGTGCAGACCTCGTTCTAATATATTCCTTTATTATTTGCGGATCATTAATAACCGTGCCGTTTGGAAACATTATTTCCTCAATAATCGACCTCCCGTTTCTATCCACCCGAAAATCGCAAACCGCACCGTCCTCTGGAAAAAACCCGTTGTATTCAGTTGAAAGGCATCCATCCTTCCCGTACATCTCTACGCTTGTTATAAATTTTTTTCTGTCTCCCACAGAGAATATTTTTCCTGCGAGCTCTACAATTTTTTTGTAATACTCTAGCTCAAATACACTATCTTTTGTTAAGCATTTGTTTTGGTCAAAAATGAATATCTTCGGCATTACTTTTATCGGCCTGAAAACAGCGAGATGAACTTTTCCGGTTTTGTGTCTGCCTATTCCTTCTTCAAGAATTTCTTTTGAAGAAAATACGGTCGGAACCCCGCCCATTTTGTATATCACAATTTCTGGACGGAGTTCTCTTAACATCCCCACCACTTGCATACATTATAGCGCAGTAAGTTTTATAAATATTATATCTTTTGGAATCTTCCTTCAAGCTTTTTCAGCACCTTTGGAAGCGTCGTGTATTCCATATCCTCGGCGGGCAGTCTGTGCGGTTCAAACGGCCCGTGCCTTCTCATGTACTCCGCAATCTTCTGCGCTTTCATCCTTGTTGAATCGTACGCTTTATCCTCAAACATATCCGCAGGCCCAACGAGTTTTCCGTTCGCTATCTGGAAGCCAAGCGCGACTATTCTTGGAGGGCCGTCAAACCTTGTTGGCGTTGCGTCCTTCATTGCAACCGGCATTATAGGACCGCAGTGGCTTCCCCTCATCCATCCGCTCACAAGCTCCGGAAACGCAAACGCCTCC
Organism: Microcaldota archaeon; assembly: GCA_964467175.1. GTDB lineage: Archaea > Micrarchaeota > Micrarchaeia > Anstonellales > J096 > JAWAFD01. The sequence continues at coordinate 3,760 of CAYXNY010000011.1, forward strand.
AAAACCTCCCCAACAGCCGGCAGGCCTGACTGCGCCCTAACAATAGCCACAGGGTCGTCTTTTCCAACGTACTCTCCTGCGATCAGGTTGATTTTTTCAGTGCTCACAGCGGCAACCGCTTCATTTTCCGGGACTTTGTTTCCTTTTCTCGGATACACCCTCTTTATTATATACCTGCTCCTTCCCCCTATAAGCGCCAGCATATCGTATGTTTCTTCGGGGGTGTTGAAGAAAACCTTCCTGCTCTCGTAAACATCCCACACCTCAAACCTGAAACCATCATGCATGCTCGGGTCTATCACCAAGCCTGCGGTGTTGAACGGGTCTGCGAATATTCTGTACATGGGCAGATTGAATGCGCCCGGGTCTGTTTTGTCAGCCATGAAAACAATTACCGGCTCGCTCTTCCTCTCATCAAAATCCAACTCTGCGATTCCGGGACCCGCGCCCCTTATGTTCCCGGAGAACGCGTCCGCAAGCAAATCCTGCCCGGCTCCGTACAGTTTCAGCTCCTTAGCCTTCTCAGTTGCTCTTTCAAAAACATTCCAGGCAAGCCCGTGCACCTCTTTGCTGTCCGCTCCTTTTTTATGCGTCATTATCAGCTCAAGGTCATCCCCGCAGTATCCAACAAAAAAATCAGTCAAAATTTTTCCTTTCTCCTTGGCAAGCTCCTTGTTCGCAATCTTTATCAGCTCCTCATGCACCCTGCTATGCCCCGGAAATCCCCCAACATCCGCCTTAATTACGCTTATAGTCGTCATTTATCCCACCTCATCATCATTTCCATTCCCACCATTTTCATCCTGTTTTTTTATGGTTTTAACCCTTTCTATTACCGCAATCCCCCTGCTTCCCTCCCTGTAAATTGTTATTCCTTTGCACCCGCTTTTCCATGCGAGCATGTAAACTTTCTTCACGTCTTCTACAGTCGCTTCAGGAGGCATGTTCACTGTTTTGCTAACAGCCAAATCAGTGTATTTCTGGAAAGCCGCCTGCATCTTAACATGCTGTTCAGGCGTGATATCGTACGCAGCGACAAAAACATCCTTTAAATCCTCCGGAAGGTTTGTATTCTGAACGCTTCCCTCGTCTATCACTTTTTTCATCAATTCCTCAGAATAAAGCCCCCTCACTTTCAGGGCATGCTCGAATATGCTGTTTCCATAGTAGAGCCTTGTTCCGTCCATCACAATTTTGAAATAAGCGAGAGCGAAAGCAGGTTCTATTCCCGAGCTTGTGTTCGCTATCATGCTTATTGTCCCGGTGGGCGCGATGCTCGTCACCGTTGCGTTCCTCATCGCATCGTATTTCCCCTTCCATACGCTCTTTTCAAACTCCGGGAAAGATCCCCTTGCCCTTCCCAGCTCAACGCTCATCTTTCTTGCCTCTTCTGTTATGAACCTCATCACTTCTTCGCCAACCTCAAAACTTTCTGGACTGCCGTACTTGATCCCCATATTGTACAGCATATTTGCGAAACCCATCACGCCCAACCCAATTCTTCTGTGCCTTTTCGTAGCTTCTTCGATTATGGGAAGCGGATACTTGTTCAAGTCGATTACATTGTCCAGAAATTGCACAGCTATTCTCACAACATACCTCAACCTTTCCCAATTCACTTTTTTTCTCCAGTCGGTTTTGCTCCAATCCAATTCCACAAACTTTTCAAGGTTTATGCTTCCGAGGTTGCAGGACTCGTAGTCCGGCATCGGAACTTCGCCGCAAGGGTTGGTTGAATTTATCGGATATTGCGGAGTTGGGTTCGTTTTGTTTATGGTGTCTATAAACAGCACTCCGGGCTCAGCGCTCTTCCATGCCGAGTATGTAATGAGCTCGAAGATGCTTTTTGCCCTCACCTTTCTCACGCTCTCGCCGTTCCTTGGGTTTATAAGTTCATATTCTTCGTCATTTTCAACAGCCCTCATAAACCTATCGTCAACAGCAACGCTTATGTTGAAGTTTTCCATCACCCCGGGCGTCTGCTTCATGGTGATGAATTCTTCAATATCCGGATGCCAAACATGCAGGATCCCCATGTTCGCCCCTCTTCTCTTCCCTCCCTGCTTGATCACATCCGTTGCAACATCAAAAACCCGCATGAAGCTCAACGGACCTGAGGCTACCCCTGAGGTCGCTTTAACCCTGTCGCCCTTTGGCCTGAGGAATGAAAACGCAAAACCCGTTCCTCCTCCTGTTTTGTGTATAAGCGCGGTGTATTTTACCGCATCAAAAATATCATTCAGGTCATCCTTCACCCCCAGCACGAAGCATGCGGAGAGCTGGCCCAAAGGTGTGTCGGCGTTCATGAGCGTTGGCGAGTTGGGGATAAATTCAAAATTTACCATTATTTCGTAAAAAGCATCCGCGTATTCCTTTATGGTTGTTTCGTCCCCTCCGTAGTTTCGCTCAGCAGATGCTATGTAATGCGCCACCCTTCTGAACATCTGGCTCGGCGTTTCCACTATCTCGCCAGTATCATCTCTCAAAAGATACCTTCTCTGCAAAACCTGCAGTGAATTGAGAGGAAGCTTCAAATCGTCCCTTACGCCCATTATTTTGGCAAGCTCTCTCTCCACGGTTCTCCTGTGCCTATAAAGGATGTACGCCTTTGCTGTTTTCGCATGCCCCTCCTCAATCAGCACTTTTTCAACAATATCCTGAATATCTTCTACTCCCGGAATGTTCTGGTCGCTGTATTTCTCGTTTATTACTTTTGTAACAGCGTCCGCAAGCCTTTCGGCTTCCTCCCTGTCCTTTCCACCGACTGCCTGCGCCGCCTTCCAAATGGCATTCGTGATTTTTTCCTTATCAAATGGGACAACTCTTCCATCTCTCTTCTTTATTTTCGTTACCGTCACACCCACACCCCAGCAAAATTAAAAGTGCTCTATTTTCAGCAAAAAGAATTTAAACGCTTTTGCAAGCGGTTTTTAGGCTTTTAAATTCTTTTCAATCACTCGAGCACATAAATATTTTTCTTCGCGCAGATTTCCTTCAGTATCTTTGGCCAGACCGTTACAGTAACCTCGCCGATGTGCGCCTTGCGCAGGAGTAGCATCTGGGTGCGGCCCTGCCCTATTCCAGAGCCAACGCTGAGCGGGATCTCGCCGTTCATAATTGCCTTGTGGTATGGAAGTTTCAGCTTGTCCAATTGTCCAGTCATCTTAAGCTGCAGCTTCAGCGTCTCCGGGGTTACTCGGATGCCGCCAGACATAAGTTCGTGCCTGCGTTTGGTTACATGGTTCCACACCAAAATATCGCCGTTCAGCCCGTGCATCGGCCTGCCGTCTTCCGAAACCGTCTCGGTCACCCAATCGTCGTAGTCAGCCGCGCGCATCTCGTGCGGATAGCCGTCCTTCAGCGTCCAGCCGATTCCAATTATCGCCACCGCAGGATATTTCTGCAGTATCGCAGTTTCGCGCTGCTTGCGCGGAAGGTCCGGGTACATATCCAATATATCCTCGGCATGCATAAACTTTATCTCTTCAGGAAGGTTTGGGTATTTTTTGTTTCTGAGCTGCGGAAACTTTTTTTGGACGTGCTTTTCCGCCCCCGTAAGCACCTTCCATATCTTCTTAACAATATTCTTCCATGTCTTAAGGGTTCTGTCCTCTGGAGCAATTACCTTCTCCCAGTCCCACTGGTCCACGTAGGCGCTGTGGTCATGGTCCAAAAAGTAGTCCTTCCGCACTGCCCGCATGTCCGTGCAGATTCCTTCCCCAACCTTGCAGCCATATTGCTTCAGTGCAAATCGCTTCCACTTTGTCGCGGCCTGCACTACCTCTGCTTCAACCGGGTTTTTGTTGTAATCATTACTAATGTGAAACGAAACCGGTGTCCTCGAGCCGTCCCGGTCCAGCATGTCATTGAACCCGCTGTCTCTCTCAACTATAAGAGGCACCTGCACCATCATAAGGTTGAGCTCCTTGCACAGGTTTTCTTCGATATAGTTCTTGACGGCATAGATCGCCTGCTGCGTTTCTTTCCTGTCCAGCAGCGATTCATAGTCTGTAGGCAGAACTTTCTCCACATCGGCGTAGTTCCCTATTCCCGGACCTGCAAGGTCCGCCTTTTTCAAATCCGACATCATCTCACCCTCCCTTTTCTTACCTCTCACTTCAAAAGGATTTTTAAACTTTCCTCGCCCATTACCCATCCGAAACCTTTTTAAATAACAAAATATAAAATAAAATTATGAGAAAAGTAGTTCTTGTTGGAGCATTGATACTTGGATTGGGATGCTCAAAGCCAAACCCGGAAACAGGAATATGGCGGAATGGCGGGTTTGTTCCAATCGAAGAGCCTCTAACCCGAGCCGATGATTTTAAAATGTTCCGGATAGATTTGATAAATTCCGGTGGTGGTTTAATAAGAGCTGTTGTTAAAGAAAGCGGGACTAAAAATCAAGCGCAGTTTTATTATTGCCCGGGAGCAATAGACCCGAATGCAGACTACCTTATTGTTGCTGCGAACGATTCTGTTTTTGCATTGGATAATAGTATAGAGATGCTTCAACTTTTTTTGAAGTATGATTGCAGAGACGAAAAGTTTATTGTATTAAACCCAAACGGCAGTTTAGTGGCCGGCGGAAAAGTTGAACCGATAAAAAAGTAATTCATTTTTTCTTTATCCTTTCTAATATCGCCTTTCCTATCTCAATTCCAGCCTCTTTGCTCAAATGCCTGTTGTCATTCCCGCAGTTCGGGTCAAGGATGCATTTCGGGCAGCCCTTTTCGCATTTGCATTTTTCCAACCTTTCGCAGGCCATATCCGCAACTTCCTCAAACCTCTCAAAAACAACCTTAGTTAATCCGGTTCCATAAGGCACGCCTTCATAAATGTACATTCTTCCGGAAGGATAGCTTATTCCTCCCAATTCCTTTGCATCGCTTCCGGTTATTGCCGGAGTGATGTTTATGCTCATGTGCTCAAAAGCATGCAGTCCGTTTCCAAAATCCCCTATCCGATACACCAGCTCGTCCAGATCTATCCACATTGCATAGGAATCAAACTCAAAAACATACGGTTTTTCGAAAATATGCTCAGAGATTCTCCGCCCGGAATAGATGTCCTTAACCAAAAAACCAAACACGCTGTCTGTTATGTGCACCTTTCCATAACCGATGTTGAACCCGCCCATCTCCCTCTGCGCGACCTGTTCATAAACTTCCGCCTCTTTTTCCCTCAACGCTTTTGTGTATTCGTTCAATTCGCCAAAATACCTCTCAACCTTTGCAGTATTTTTTTCTAAATCAAGCTCCTTTCCTATGTACGCTTTTCCCCCATGCAGGTAGAGCGCACCAGGAAAAAGCTCGCTTATCGCCATGTACGTTTCCCTGCTTCCAATACACTCGTTGTTTTCGTCGTATATAGAAACATTCTCGCCTATCCCCCTTATATTCAGCATTCTTACGATTTTTCCTCCTTCTTTTGTCAACGAATAGAAATTTCCCCATTCCTTCATCAGCCCTTCTCTTACAAGCTCCTTTACTATCTCCCCGTTTTCTTCATTTTTTTCAAGGAGCATATCTTTTGCCCTTGCCAATACATGGAATTTTCTTATTATTTCATTCTGCGGGTTTGCATAGCAGCTTTCAACCTTTCCCTCAACATACTCCTTCGGCCTGTCAACAAAATAGTAGTCAAGCGGGCTTTCCCTCGCAACAAAAATTCCGTACGCATCCTGCCCTTTTCTTCCGGCCCTTCCTATTCTCTGCTTCACCCTGGTGATTGTTCCGGGATATCCCGCCAAAATAACAGCATCAACACCTCCAATATCAATTCCCAGCTCAAGCGCAGATGTTGTCGCCAGCCAATCATACTTTCCTTCCTTAAACTCCGCTTCAATCTTTCTCCTCTCTTTTTCGCTCAAACCGCTCCTGTAAACGGCCAAATCTACCCCCATATCCTTTGCCATTATCCCCATTCTTTCTACAACCCCGTGACTGTTTCCAAATATCAGCCCCCTTTTTCCAAGCTTTTTTGCTATTTTCAAAGCCGCGGTCGTGTAGCTCTCTTCCTCCGGCGCAACGATCGCATGGATCTTTTTTCCGGAGGGAGCGCTCTCCCCCTTTACAAGCTCAAATTTTTCTCCAAAAATTGTTTCCGCGAACTCCTTTGGGTTCGCAATCGTTGCAGAGGTTGCGACAAACTGCAGTTCTTTTCCAAACCTCTTCTTTACTACCCTCTTCATTCTCTCTATTATGTTCGCGCTGTGCGCGCCGAAAATTCCGGAATAGATATGCAGTTCATCAAGAACAAACAGTTCCAGGTTCTTCAAAAATTCCGTAAAGAGCCTGTTGTTGATGAGGATGTGGTGGAGCATATCCATATTGGTCATGATGATGTGGGGTGGGTTTGCCCTTATTTTTTCCCTCTCATGCTGGCTTGTGTCTCCATCATAAACCGCAACCCTTATCCCGTAAAGCTTGAAATTTTCAAATCTTTTCAGCTGGTCCCTCGCAAGCGCCTTTGTTGGATAAACAATTATAGAGTTTTTTCCTTCTAGCGCCTTTTCAATCATCCTAGAGATATACACCTCGCTCTTTCCGCTCGCGGTTGGGGCCTCTATTACAACATTTTTTCCCTTCTGTAGAAGTTTTATCCCGCGCGCCTGATGCTCGTAAAGTTTTTTTATGTTCATGCGGGCGAATACTTCGCTCACTACGCTGTTGAGCTCGGCCTCTCCGTACTTTGCTTTTTTCGGCTTCTCTTCAATTATTGTAAAATTGTAATCCGGAAAAACATCCTCTATTTTCATCATTTATATTGCAACACGCTAACAATATAAAACTTATTCCGGTTCAGTGTGCACAAGCACCCGCTCGAATATTTCAGTGTGCCGCGGTGTGTTCGGAGTATATCCGTTCTCCGCCTCTTTTGCTCCCGCCGGGGCTTCGCGTGGGGTTCCTTCCTCCGCAGGTCTATCAATCTTCACCTCGCCAACAGAAAACATCCTGAAAAAGAAATCCATAATTCCCAGCCTCAATCCGTTCAAAAACCCGACCCCCTCGTACTTTATCTTCCCATCCATGAGTGCCCTGCTCACTGTTGTTTCTCCGTCCGCTATGCTTCCCAGTGTCTCCACGTCCGTGTACATGTTTATTGTGGGGTCCTCCAGTGCTCCGACCTTTGCTTCCTCAAGCGCGCCGTTCTTTGTGACCGCATGGAAAGGCGTATCGATTCCTTTTATGTACAGATTTATCCTATCGTCTCCAAACAAGGTTTTGAGCATTCCAACATCCCCAAGCGCACCGTAGAAATCCCGAATATCCGCCAGCATCCGCTGTTTTGTGTGGTTTCCTTCAGGCAATTGTTTTGTTTGGGTTGAATCATACGGATTTGGCGTTGTCGCCGGCTCCTGCTTTAAACAATCCCAGCATCCTGTTTGATAATTATAGTAGCATTTTGCATACATCCCCTGGCAGTTTGAATTGCAGTCGGCTGCATTTTCATACTCTCCCCATGCAGCGATGCACATTTTTGGATAGCAGTGGCAACAGTACGGACAACAGTATTCATCCGCCCCGCATCCTCCTGCGAACGGGTCGCACTGTTCGCCCACATTTCCATCTATCTGCCCGTTTCCGCAGCAGCACCTTGCGGGGCAGGCATTTGCTCCGCAGATTTCTTGAACAGTTTCATCAATATTCGCCTGAGTCGGGTCTGAATTCGGGCCGCTTGTGTTTGTCATTATCCCCCCGTCTCCGTCTTCAAGCCCCATCATGTGCCCTGCCTCGTGCGCAAAATCCTTGTAGTTCCCGTTGCTTCCAGTAGGCCTGCTCATTATATCAGACCACCATCCTGTAATGCTGTTTCCTCCGTTTCCGGTCGCAACCCCCGGCGGATACATATAGCCGATGTAAAACTGCGCCCCTGTCCAATTGGTCTGGTTTCTTGGAGGGTCGTTGTTGTAAACAGTAACCCTTATGCAGTGGTAGCCGGCCGGAGGCGGGCTGCAGCTTGCAGTGCTCATAACCGCCGCTTTGTAGGCCACTTTGCATTTGCAGTCGCCGCAGGTTCTGTATCCGTTCGGGCCGTTCCACACGCTCTCTATCTCATTTTTTGCATTCTGAATGTACTGCTGCTGGTTCTGCACGCCCGGGTCAAAGGCAAAGGCTATTTTTACCGTGATTTCCATCCCGCAGTTTTCGATATTGCATGTTGTTTCAGCAAAACTTAAACCCGAGAACAATGACAGAAGAACCAGTAAAACCCCAAGAATCAAAAATAGATTATTGCGTCCCATGAATTAAATGCATCTGCAATGCTTTTAAAAGAGCGGGTTTTTGCAAAAGTAAAAAAAAGAAAAAAGGCCATTTGGCTATTCTTCCGCCTTTTTGTTCAAATCGGTTTGTATCCAGTACATAGCGAGCGGAATGAATATTATCCATACAACAAACAAGAGAACATTGCTCCTGTTGCCAACCTGCCCAGCAGCTTCGCAGTACTTCCATATTACGTACAAGTTTACGAGCGGGATAAACAGCCCGACCGTCCACAAAAGCGGGTTGGACTTGCTTTTTGTCAGCTCTATCATTTCTTTGGCTGTGCTGTAGAACCAGTAGATTGCGTAGATAAAGAATGTCACGAAGCTCGCTATGATTACAAACCACGGGTTTCTTTTCTTTACTGCCATAGTATCACATGAAATGGTTGGCTAAGAAAATTTTTAAATCTATTTGTGCACCCTTTTCTTAACACTCTTTATACTGGTTTGTATTATTTTGTTTCCCATGCCCATTCCTAAAAACAGTCCGTTCAACAGACCGCGCATAGGATAAAGAAGCATTATCTGCGCCATCATCTCTCTCGCTTTTGGGGATAAGAACAGCTTTTCTTCTTTAAGCGATGCTAAAACAAGCAACGAAACAACCAGCCTGGCCATTCCAGAAATAAGTATCACTGCGGGTATTCCAAAAAACCCTAAGAAAGGAACCGAGCTGAAATTCCACGCAAGCGCGGCCCCGACATTTGGGCCGATAAACCTGGTTATACCTGTAAAGAATGTGTAATTGCCCATGTAGCTTGGGATTTCTTCTCTTCTCACAGAGCTTATAAGATAGTTGAAAATGGACAATTCAAATGCGGACCACACAAAGCCGCTGAAGAGTTCTATCAACGCGATTACATACGCGCTTTTCGAAAGAAGCCAGAGAAAAGGAATGAAAGAAACAAAAAAACTGCCCAGGATGAGCACAACCTTGTTCCCAAACCTATCGCTTATACCCCCCCAATAAGGCATAGAAATAACCCTTGCAATGCTTGAAGCCATTATCACAAGTGTGAATTCAAAATAGTTAAAACCTAGGTCCCGGAGCATGTACGCAACAAAGAACGGGCCTGCTATCGTTACGGAGAAGAGAAACAGAGCAGAAAGGAGAATTACATTCTTCGCCTCCCGTGTGTTGCGCGTTCTGAAAAAACTCAGCGGATGCTCTGTTTTTATCCTCACAGAGTGCGGTGGATCGTCCATTTTGTTGAGAAAAACAAAGCAGACCATCCTGAAAACAAATGAGGCAAAGAAAAGTATCGCAAAACCCATAAATGTTGTGCCATCCTGCAACAACCCCAGTAGGGCTCCTGCGAGCAATGTAGAAACTAACGATGTCAGTTGGGTGATTGCGTTCCTCTTTCCAAAAAACTGACCTCGCACATTTTTCGGAACCAAATCAGCAATCCAGCTTGCCCAAAGCGTTCCGGCAAACGCGTTCGTCGCGGAATAGAATGTAAAGAATATAAGGAGCAGAGGAAGCGCAATCTCGGCTGAAATAAAAACGGTTGAAAGAATAAGAAGCCAGGATAACGCATTCAATAGGACTGGTATAAGCACAAGCTGTTTTCTATTCTTAAACCTATTCAATGCATAAGGAGCGCTCAGCTGAAGAAGTGCGCTGAAAAGCGCTGGAAAAGAAGAAAGAAGCCCGATGTTGAAGTCTGTCGCCCCCCTAAATATTGCATACGGCGCAACATAGTTTTCTCCTGCGCCTACGGCTGCAGAGTAGGCGGCACCATCGTATATTGAATTTTTCAGGTTTTTTGATTCGTATTTCTTTTGCATGGTTTCACTTAAGAACAAAAGATAAAGGCTTAAAATTAAAATAATTTTCTTTTTTCTCTTCCCGGAGCCTTTATTTTTCCCTCTACGCAATACCCCATTTCTTCAAGCATCCTCATTCCTTCATCCACAGCGCCCCCGATGTACCCTTCAAGAACCCTTCCGTTCTCCATCAGCCATTCTTTTATTTCATCTCTTTTAATACTATCCCTTCCATCAGCTTTTTTAAGAATGAGGCTCTTTTCTTCATCTGAAAGCTCGTTTTTATGCGTTATTTTAATGCCAAGCAATTCAATTTTTCTAATTATCCTAGCAACAGGTCCTGCGATCAATCCGGCGTTCCAAGCATGCCCTGCCCTTCCCTTATACCCGGCTTCCTTAACAGCTTTTCCTACTTCCGGCAGTGTTATTTCTTTCCTCTCTCCTATAAGTTCTACGACTTTATTTACATTTACTTTATTGGCTTTGTCGGTAATGGTTTTCTTTTTTTCCGCTTTTTTCTCACTTTTCCCAGGGTTCCCAGGGGCATCCCAGCTAAACCCCTCAACCCCTTGCATTATTTCAGATTCCGTGAGCTCTTCTTTAAATTTATTATTCGCGTCAATTTCCTGAATAAAAGAACCTACCTCTTTTTTCACATAATGATTGACCTCTCCAAGCTCAAACCCCCTATTTTTCGCCGTCTCAACGAATGCCTTTATTATAAAAGCTCTTTTTTCGCTTTTTGCAAAAGTTTTATCAACAAACTTTTCAATAATTTTATAAGGGATTTTTCCTTCATCTCTGATTTTTTGAAGAAGGTCAAGGAAAAGCATTTTCTGCTTCCATAGCCTTCCGAAATATTCTTTCGCAACCATTTCTTTCAGTGGAAGCTCCTTATCATTAAAATCAATTCCTTCTGCCTTTCCTTCAAGAATAAACTTTGCAAGCATCTCGCCCATGAAAGTTGGTTTTGGAATGACGCCATAAACTGTCGAAGCGCCGATCTCTTCTCCGATTTTTTTCTCATATTTTCCATAAAGCTCCAGCACGAATGGGTGGAAATCGTCTACTTTAATTCTCTTTTCAACTAATATAGTATTAAAAAATCCGGAAACAGCGCCCAGGTTTTCTTTTTTAATATTTTTTGCATAATATTCTACTAATTCTTCACCACCAAACAAGATTTTACCGTGTTCTTTTAGCAGTCTTTCAACACGATCTCTGTTGCTATCGTTTAACTTTAATACAGTGATACCGTTAGCACGATCCAAAGGGATCTTTATTACTCCTAGCTCCTCTAATTCCAACACTTTTTTGACATCGCGAAAACTGAGAAATTGTATTATCTTATGTATGGCTTTTTCATACTCATCAGGGTTTTCCATCAGGTCCCTTATCTTCTGCTTTATTGCCATCGATCTGGAATATGAAAAACGGCTCATATGTTCTATATTATATATCGTAAAATATAAAAAACTAACACATCTAACATAAATCATGCTTGTCCAAGAAAATTATAGAACGCATCCGAACGAAAACCATCCTGAAAACTGGAAAAGGGTGGAGCTGATAAGAAAGGAGTTTCCGCAGGCGCCTTTGGTGAAGATGGATCTCAAGGAAGCCGAACAGCTTGTATTGTCTCTCCATTCTCAAGAATATGTAGAGAATATAAAAAATCATCCTTACTCAGATTTTGATGATAACCCTTTTTTTGAATCAACCTACGAAGCAGCGCTCGGTGCTGTATTTGCTTCAGTCAAGGCCATGGAGAGGTTGGATTTTGCAGCTGTCCGTCCTCCGGGCCATCATGCGGATAGGGACAAATTTGAAGGTTTCTGCTATTTCAACAACATTGCAGTTGCGGTAAAAAATTCAAACAAAAGGACAGCCATCATCGATATAGACGCGCACTATGGGAACGGCACGCACAAAATCTTCGCGGATTCAAAAAACGTTTTTTACTCATCGATACATGCAAACGTTGCATTCGAGTATCCGGGCTATGAAATTAAAACCAAAAATTCATATCTGATTGATGTCGACCCTAGCGCGACGGATGACAGCAGATATGTGGAATTTCTGAAGGATTTGCTGAAAAAGATAAATGAATTCAAACCGGAAATGCTGGCGGTTTCAGCCGGCTTCGACACCTATTCCAAAGACCCGGTTCTTGGTTTTGCAATAGAAAAGATTGAAACCTATAAGGAAATCGGAAAAATGCTAAAAGAGATGGACCTGCCGACCTTTGCGGTTTTAGAGGGAGGGTATTCGCAGGAGCTTGGAACACTGGTTAAGGCGTTTTATCAAGGGCTTTTCGTTAAATGAAGGTTTTTAAACATTCAGGTCAACATATTCACAGTGATATTATGAAAAGAATTCTGCCAATTGTATTGGCCTTATTGCTTTTGTTTGGATGTCTGGGGCCAGAGGCGCCCACAAGCGTTCAGGCAAAGCAGGTTTATTATGGAGTAGACATAACATGGAACCCAAGCTCCAGTTCGAATGTGGCAGGGTACAATGTTTACAGAAGCACAACTGTGGGCGAACTCGGAGCGAAAATAAATGCAGCGCTGATCCAGGGTGCAGAATACAAAGATACTAATGTTGAAAACGGCGTAACCTACTATTACACTGTAAGGGCGGTTGACGCAGGGGGAAATGAAGATGGAAACAAAAACCAGGCATCTGCAACAGCCAAAACACAGTCCCCTGCGACTGCGTTCGAAATAAACAGCGGAGCCGAATACACAAACACCACAACAGTCACCCTTACAGTAAGTGCACCAGATGTAGATCAGTGCAGGTTCGCGAACGATAACATGGACTCATGGGGAAGCTGGGAGCCATACTCCTCTCAAAAAACATGGAGGCTTTCCAGCGGAGACGGAAAGAAAACAGTTTATGTTCAGTGCAAGGATGATATTGGAAACACGGCCCCTCCGGCAAGCGCGGCTATTTACCTCGACACAGAATCTCCTGTTGTCTCCATACTTGAACCGCAAGACGGCGCATCGGTTTCAACGGATTTTACGCTTAAAATTAAGGTTATGGACAATCTATTTTCAACAGTTGCCTGCACTGCCTCTATTGATGGGGAGGAGATAGGGATAGGCGCGATAAACACTGCCCAGGAGATTTCGCATGAAATAACCACGACGCAGGGAAGCCATACTATAGTTGTGAGCTGCAGCGATGGAGTTAATGCAGCTTCCAAGCAGGTGAGCATCTCGGCAAGCACAAAGCCCTATGTTTCCATCATGATCGGCTCTGGAACAGGGTATGTTGCAACAAGAACGGTTACGCTTTCGGTAACAGCATCAAACGCTGCGCAGTGCCAATTCTCAAATGACAATATTCAGTGGAGCAACTGGTACACCTATTCGCCACAGCAGCCCTGGACGCTCACACCCGGGGATGGCACGAAAACGGTTTATGCGCAGTGCAGGGATGCTTCTGGAGCCATTTCCGATGTAGCCCACGATACAGCAGTACTTTCCAGTTCAGGCGGTCCGGGAATTTCTGTTTCAATAAACAACGGAGCGCAGTATGTCAACAGCATTCAGGTAACGCTCGGGCTTTATGCTCTCGGCGCATCCCAGTGCCACTACTCAAACAACGGCCAGACATGGACAAGCTGGTCTCCCTACACGACCTCTCTTGTTTGGCAGTTGGACCCGGGAGACGGACCCAAGACAGTTTACTACGAATGCATCAACGCGCAGGGCAAGAGCGTAGGAATCGCAAGCGCATCAACCTACCTAAGCTCTATTCCTCCAAACCCGCCATCCAACCTAGACCTTGAGATAAACAACAACGACCAATACACAAATACAAGGGATGTTGAGCTAAAGATATATGCAAAATACGCGAATGAATGCAGGTTCAGCAACGAGGATGGCGACTGGACGAACTGGCAGGCATACACAACTTCTATGGACTGGAGGCTTTCAAGCGGAGACGGTTCCAAAAGAGTTGATATGCAGTGCAGGAACGACTACGGCACTTCAAAAGACCATGCAACGATCTACCTGGACACAACCCCGCCGACGAGGGTCACTGGATTGGATGGAGAAAGCGTAGGAACTTCTGTTCAGCTTAGCTGGAACCCATCCACGGACACCGGAAGCGGTTTGAAATATTACATAATTTACAGAAGCGGTGCCGGCGGAGGCCATGTAAGCAAAATAGGAACCTCAAAGACAGAACATTATGTAGACAGCGCAGTTCAGAGCGGAAAAACCTACACCTACCAAGTTACTGCGCTTGACAATGCGGGAAATGAAGGAAGCGGCGATTCAATACAGGTTACGGTTGGGGGAGGCGGAGAGATTACAGTGACCATGATATATCCAAAAGACGGGTCGCAGGTGAAAGATGCGGATACGAATATACAGGCCCGCATAAAGGCCCCGGACTGGGAAGATGTCACCTGCCTTTACGTAATAAATGACGGCTCGCCTAGCCAGCAGTACACCTGCCCGGCCGTAGGCACATGTTCCATGCCTGTTCATTTCGATGTGCCAATTGGCCAAGTGCTTGACTTCAGGGCGTATGTTGCCTGCAAAGACGGCAACGCTTACGGAAAATCAGACACCGTGCGCTTCAAAGTTTACGGCCAGCCCATAGGACCTCTTACTGACGGCGGAGAAGAGCCCAGCGGACCTCTAACCGAATAATCTCTTTTTCTCTTTTTTATTTTTATACTAATCTCAGGTGACTACAAAATAACAAAGCGTAGTCACCTCCCCATTCTCTTCCTTAGTTTTTTATACTCTTTAACAATTAACTTTATCATCGGCCTGATATCCCTCTCGTTCGTGTACTTTTGAAGCGTTTTATAGTAAACCTCCCTTTTACCCAGGTCTATATTCACCGGAGGATAGCCGTGGCTTAAAAGCACAAGGTTCAGCAGCAGTCTCCCCACCCTTCCATTCCCATCCTGAAAGGGGTGGATCTCCTCAAACCGGTTATGCACCACCGCGGCAAGAACAACCGGGTGGTATTTATTTTTGTTTTTCGTGTACCACCTTACAAGCCAATCCAACTCTTTTTTTACATGCCTCCAGTCAGTCCCTTTATGGACTACATTTCCCTCCGCATCCTTTATCACCACATTAACATTTCTCAATTCTCCTGCAAAAGGATTTGTTTCCCCAAAAACAATCTCATGAAGTTTTTTTATTGTGGAAATCGAAACTTCTGGTTTGCTTTTTATCCACTCCACAGCTTTTCTAAGCCCCAGCGCTTCTTTGACATCGTGTTCGTCAGCCTCGATCTTTCTGCCCCTAAGCACTTTATGAACATCGCTTTCGCTTAATGTTGAACCTTCGATTGCATTTGTGTTGTAGGTAAAAAGTTCTGCAAACACCTTCCATTCGGTTTCTGAAAGATGAAAAATCTTCACATCCGGCCTTATCTCCTTTAACAATCTAGCTTCTAATTCAACTTCGGTATAAAACGGGTCTCCTGATTTCACATACCTGCTTATTCTTTCCCTCATCTTCCGTTTAGCCGTTTTTTCTGCCTTTTCAAGCTCTCCCTTTGTAAGGTCCTTTCCCAGGTATACCGCAAGTTTTTTAACTTTCCCGAAATGCCTGAATGTATGCGAAAGATAGTATTTTACCCCTCTTTTTGTCTTTCTTTTTTCAACGTACATAGTATAAATATAGGTGACTACATTTTTAAACCTTTGTAGTCACCCACCTGCTTTTTTAATCCTTTTTCTCCATTTCTTTCATGACCTCGCTCACTTTCTACGGAGGAGTGAAGGAAATAGGCGGAAACAAGATACTCGTAGAAACGAAAGAGGCAAGAATATTTTTTGATTTCGGCGAATCCTTTACACTCCTTGATGAATATTTCCTTCCTGAATCCTTCCTATCGCCAAGGAAGAGGTTCGGGTTGAGGGATTATTTTGAATTCGGGCTGATACCTCCTCTTGAAGGGCTTTATTCAAAGGAAGCATTGGAGCGGACCGGCGTAAAGTACAAGGAACCGGGATACGATGCGGTTTTCCTTTCCCACGCCCATTTTGACCATTGGAACCATTGCAAGTTCCTCCATCCCGACATTCCCATCTACATGGGAGAATGCACAAAGAAGATCCTGGACTCCACCTGGATAACGACAAGGCAGACCAGCGACTATGAAAACAAAACATTCAACACCTTCAGGACCGGCAGAACCATCAAAATAGGCGACACTGCCGTTACTCCCATCCATGTGGACCATTCCGTTCCCGGAGCCTACGGGTTTATCGTGGAAACTCCCGAAGGCTGCATAGCGTATACAGGAGATTTGAGAAAGCACGGCCCAAGAGCGAATATGACCATAGAGTTCTTGGAAAAAGCAACGGAATGCGAGCCTGAGGCCCTGATAATAGAGGGCACGCGGGTTCTGGACCAGGAAAAAAGAAAGAATTACACCGAAAATACCGTTTATGAAGCTAGTAGAAAGGCGCTTAAAGGTACAAAGCCGGCTGTTGTCATGAGATATCCCAAGGACTTGGACCGTTTGAGGACTTTTTATACGGTTGCAAAAGAAGTGGGCAAAAAGCTCGTTATTTCCCGCAAGACCGCCCATCTCCTTGAGGCCGTGAAGGGAGATGTGGTCTCCCTGCCGGACCCTGTAAAAGACCCGAACATAGAGATTTACGGCAGGGAGCTTAAGAGATACTCAACATGGGAGGAGCCATTCCTGGACAACGGAATAGCGCCGGAAGAAATTCAAAAATACCCTGAAAAATATGTGTTTGAAGTTGATTTCTGGACATTGCCGGAACTTATAGACATAGACCCGCACAACGGCATTCTCATCCATTCCATGAGCGAGCCGTTTGAGGAGGACCCGATTTCACTCGAGGCAGGAAGGGTATTGGACAACTGGGTCAGCCATTTCAGGCTTGAGCACCATCAGTTGCATGCCTCAGGCCATGCCTCTAAATCCGAAATATTCAAGATGGTCAAAAAAGTAAACGCCAAGAAAGTTTTTCCTGTGCATACCCTTCATCCGGAGATGTTTAGGGAGACGGGAGCGAAAGTAAAGATGGTGAAGAAGGGGGGAAAATATCAACTCTAACAGCCATTTAAATGTATTTTGTTCTCATTTTTGAATATGGCTTTCAAGCTTGACACAGAAAAAAGTTTAAGCGTATATTCTCAAAATCTAAGCATCGTGGACTCCCTGGGAAATTCGGCCATTGTTTCTGTAAATTTCTCTGGCGAAGTTAAACACAAAGAAATGCTTGGAACTGGTTTGCCAAAAGAAATCAACCCAGAACAATTTCAGCAGCAAACCAGCATAGACGCAAACCATGCAGGTGTATTCTACTATCCTGTTGGCGGTGAGTGGAAGCATGCCGAATATTTCGGAGAAGGAGAGAAAAAAGAGTATATTTTTGCTGTTGTTCTTCTTAAAAATATTACAACCCAAGAAACTAAGTTTTTTAGAGCCGTTATCGATCAGGGGAGCAAAGAAATAAAAATAACGGAAGTCTCCAAAGAAAACTTTCCTCTTGAATTAACGACCACTACTATACAAATAAGTGTTGCAAAACCAAAGCTACCAGAAGTTGGAGTTGCTCCCGAACCTGTATCGGTTGCAGAGATAGAAACATCCACAACTAGTTTAGATAAGATAGAGTCGGGGGTCTTAACCTTTCATGTATGGTTTTATGTTCCAGAAGCAAGTCGTGAGCAGGAAGTAAAGGAGAAATTAACTACGTTGGCAACTTTGACCAATCTTGTTGTTGGCCCATGCGCTCCTAAGGAAATAGAGTTAACTAAAGTGGAGTTATACGAATTGAACACTAAATTAAAAGAATTCTTTCATTCCTACATAGGAAGTATCGATGATTTCGAAAAAGTAGTTAATACAAAAACATTTGATCCCGATGGCAACCCCCTCTATTTTGTTTATCTAAACAACGGGCGCCAGGCATACTATAGTAAAGTAACTTCTCAAAAAGGTGGGTCGGTTTATGTTTTTTATATGCCGTACATCAGGGAGTCAGACGTGGACAAACTACTGGCATCAGTGTCATCATCCATAAAGTATAAATATGAGGAGTGGTATAAATACTTATACGGTGAAAAATAATGGGAATTAGCAGATTTTTATTGCCTATTGTTCTGAGTACCTCACCATTATTTTCACAGGCATTAGTAAATACACCGTTTAAAGTTCAGGAAGTTATGCTTGAACAAGATTCGAAGGAGGTAAAAATTACAAAAGAAGTGAAAATTTATCCATTTTCTAACCTTGGAATCCCTGTAAAGGGGGGAAAAGCCACTCGTTTAGGTGATGATTTGAGTAAATTCGTCTTGGTTGCTATTGATGGGAATAAATTACAAATTTACGATAGTCCTCTTCCCTTTGGAGGAGATAAATATTCACAGCCGTTTAGGTTAGTCGCAGAGGTGGACTTGAAGGATAGATCTGGGGTGGAACTGGGAAAAAATGCTGAGATTTTGAATTTATGGAGCAAGGATTCCTGGGTTTTTCTAATTATGGACAAAGGCACCAGCAATAGCTATCTGGTTACCATCTCGGGCGATGAAACTTCATCTTCCATTTCTCTACAAAAAATAATTTTATCGCAATCCATCGGCACCGATGCAAAACTATACGGAGGGCAGGGTAGTGGCGTGGCTATAAGCTCTAAAGGAGGCATGATCTTTTTTTACAAAGATAAGAATTTGTTTTCTGCCGAATTTGAGCTTCCAGAGGAAGCGCTCGAAAGTGGCCCTCTTTTTCTGGTTTCCAACGGTGGATTATTCGTTACAAAAGAGCATATTATTTTTTTGGGCATAGACGCGAATGGTCGTCCTTTTGAATGGAGAATGAAAACAAACTTCAAGACGCTTGCACAGGAGCAGGGCATAGTGCCAACAACTGAAAATACAGAAGAAGTTTATTCCATAGTTTACGATGAAAAAAATAATCCATATTTTTGTGTTTCGTTCAGCTGTCTATTCAATGATGAATTAAAATTCTTTGATAGGGGTTTTGTTGTTTCGTTAAATGAAAAACCGGAAATTTATATTGCTTTGAAATAATATGCAGAAAGAAGTTAGCATCATTTCACTATTCTTTTATGGCTGAATAAACAAACCCGCCGAGAATTACTATTACAACCGCCGCACCGCCAATAAGAGCCAAAATCCACATAGAATTATCGTCGCTATTTTTCTGTTCTTTTTCCGGCTCTATCTGTTCTGTAACCTTTATGTTTCTACCATCGCTTTTGTACTCCTTCACCCTTAAATTTCCCTCTGTTTTTTCAGTAACCTCAACTCCTTCGCTGTTTTCTTTCATCTCCTCATTTTCATGAGGTTCAGTGTATTCATTTTTGCTTTCACTGGCATTTCCTACTCTCGTTTCGCTTTCTTCGATGCAATTAAGCGATACATCTTTTTCATAGGTTTCAAACCCGCTATCGCTTATTTCTACTTTATAGTCTCCATTTTCAAGCTCGAGGACAGCTTTGCTTGTTTCGTTGTCATAAATTTCGCTGACCCCTCCGCTTCCACCTAAAATCCTCAACACTCTTATCCGGGCTTGTTTTGGCCGCGAGTCGTAATAAACAGAAATATTCAACGGGCACTTTTCGATTGCGACGCTGAACCTTCTTGTAATTCCAGAAGAATCATCGCTGGTTTTGTTGACCGGAATCAGCAGGTCGTCGAGCAACAGGTTAAGCCGTAGGTCGTGGAGTTTGTCGTAGAATTCAAGCGTTCCGTTTGAAAGTAGAATATGCATCCTTCCCCCTCTCGGTATTACTGTAATGTTTGTTGTATACAGATAGGTTTGGGTTGGCAGTATGGCGCCCATATCTGCCAGCAGCGAGTTGGGAATTCCATTTACGACATACCCTGCATTCGAATCATATGCAATATCGTTCCCGTTGTTGTAATAGCGAAGGTGCAGAACAACAATATTTTCCTTTCCGTACTGTAGCATCTCCTGCTCTTTTCCATTCACGTATATCTCATAATCCTTTGTTTCCACAAGGTACGGACCTGTTGCCGTAATGTGCATTCTCCTGCTGTCTTTCTTTTCCCTAACAAATCCATCATCAGAACTGTACAATATCGTATACCCGTTATCGAGATACACAACCCCGCCATGCGGCGGAGTTACATTCATAAGAATAATTATGCTCTTGTTCTGCTTATTCATAATTTCGCTCTCTGTAAAATCCCCAACATCAATATTCAAAACATTTCCATTAATCGTATACTCAAGCTCTTCGCATCCTTCATAAACCGACCCATCCAGCGTTCCCAGTATTTGCTCGGTGTCTTCCTGCGAGCATAATTTCACGCCCGCAATATCAGCGTGCTCTTCCAGATTGAGTTTAACGACAACATCTTTCGGAATTGAGTAAACAACATCGTTGCCTCCGCCCACGGATATTCTTGCTGGAGGAACCTCGAAGTTGTTTGGAAGGTTGTTTCCCTCAACCTCAAAAGGTATTTCATACACTCCATTTTCCGCGTCATTTGGAGAGGTTATTTTGTAGTACCACACTCCTTTCCATGCCGGCGGTATATTACCATTTATCCTCTCGGCCAAAAACTCCCAGTCGTAGAAAATCGGCAGTTCATCCCTCATAAGCTCAAGACGCTCGTACTCCCATCCTTCCGGGACAACGGGCGTAATTTCTACATCAGTTAAATTTACATCCTTCGTATTCGTAATCTCCACTCTTACAACTGTTTCATCTCCCGACTGTATAATCGCATAATACATTCTGTTTTTTATTCTCGTTCCCACATAAGTCGTTGCAGAAACATCCCCAAACCCATAGCTCTGTATCATCGGCTCAGAAAATTTATGCGGTTCGTAGATGTCTGAAAGCAGTATGTTGTAATACACATTTCCTCCGCGCGTGTGTATATTGACTGGAGAAACCCTCCTTTCTCCTTTAACATAGGGCGCTTCTCCTCTTACAACCTTCACCCTCGAATCCAAAACCTCGTACCTGTTCGGGCCAACCGCGATCTGGTGGTAGACCTGCCTTGCCCCTTCGTCTATTTTGAAAAGCCCCTCCTTTCTCTGCGTTTCATAGTCAGTTTCTATATCTGCATGAACATTGATTATTCTTAATTCGCTTGGCGGAAGCTCAATGTTGAAAATTAATGTATGCAAGCTGTCTGTGTAGAATTGGTCGGTCAAGCCCACTTTGTCGTGCGGGCTATCCCAGCCGGTATATTCTATCTTAAACCCGACCCCTTTCGGAATGGACTCAGCAATCAAGCTTTCATTATATGGAATGGTCATGTTGTACGGATAGTTGTCCGGGTCGTAAGGGGGGTAGCCGTTGAATACTCCTATTCTTAAATGAAGGGTTGAGTTTAGGTCTGCCGGGAGTATTTGCACCCTTCTTCCATCAACCTTTATTTCATATGTTGTGGAAGTTACAGCATGCTCTTCAGGCGGGGGGAACGGCACAATGTCCCAGAAAACAGTCCTCAGCTCTGTTGTTTTGCTCCTTTCCCACGCATCCCTATAATCCATTCTTGAAATCTCTCCTGTTGTTGTTTCCGGGATGTAAACCTCGTCATAATCTAAGTATTCGTGGTAGGGAATTGGATGAATTCCTATATTCGTATATACAGACCCTCCGCCCCCCTCGCATATGATCGTGTTGTTTATCGGGTCTGATTCAAAACTAACGGTTCTTCCTCCTTCCTCCTGCGAATAAATTCCATACCTTATCGCCGGCTCCTCATAGTCATACCCGTTCAACTGCCCGTACTCATAAACCATCTTGAGCGCAGGAAGCGTGTATTCTTGGCCGTCGCTTTCGTACGTGTATTCTATCTCTTCAACATAAACCGGCACAGGGTACTTAAACTCGCTCTCATGCCCTGCATAATCCTCTATCATCCCTCCCGGCCCGTAGAACATGAAGAATGTGCCGTCTTTTTTGTAGAAATAAATGGTATTGTTTACATAAACCGTTCTGTTTTCATCCTCAACCTGCACAACTTCGTATGTGTTGTTTCCCTTCACAAAACTCTCGTTTCTTGCCCTTGCCAGCTTTGACTGGTTGCTGACATCAACAATTGGGCTTTTCAGCACTACTATGTCCACAACAGTTATGTTTTTCGCCATTGTTTCTTCTTTGTTCTCTATGGGCAGGGCAATGTCAAAATACACCCCCTCAGCCGGCAGGGGATACCAGCCGTCTAATTCTATATCCCTGTCCCCCACGAGCCTCGCGCTCATTTTTCCATTAACATAAAGGTTCTCCCTTTTTATGCTCTTATTTTCGTATTCAGCATGCGCTGTGCTGAGGAGAACATAGCCATCAACAGTGCCGTTTTTTGTTTTTGCTGTATAACTTAGGTTTCTCAACTCCCCTCCTGAAAGCACGATGCTCCAGTTTAAATTGTTTCCATCCACTTCTGCTTCCGGCTCTGAGGAGTCGTACTCAAACTTATCTGAGATTTCTTCATAAAAAACTGCTTCCACATCTTCGTTCCAATAGTTCGTTATTTTGTTTATCACCTGAATGCTTACATCCGGTTCCAATGCAGGCACATCGTTCTCCTCAAGTCCGTTTTCTGCGCTCGCGTTCGTAATTACTTCTGCTTCTATTCCTATCTTGCTGCTCTTTGCGCTCATCAATGCATTCACAAAAACTTCATAGTCATCATAAGGAAGAAGGTTTGCATTTGTGAAAACAATAAAACCCTTTCCGTATTCTTTGTACGCAATCACCGGAGTGCCGTCAGCTTCAGCGAGCACAACAACCCCCTCGGAAATGATTTCCGGCGCGTTGTTTATCACAACATCTCCGTCCATTCCGCTCACTAAAAACTCCTGCTCCTCTCCAATTTCTTCGTTTATGCTGATATTATATTCTCCATTCATCACATTGTCGCCCACATCTACCAGTTCGCATTTGTTCAAGATTAAAAGTGCGTTTCCGGAAGCAAAAACCATCCCGCCGTTCTCAGCAAAATTCCTTAAATTTTCGCACCCCTCTTCGCTTATGCTTTCAACAACCTCTTCTCTGTACCCGTAGGAAAAGTCAGGCAAAACAACAACATCCCCTTGGATTTCTTCGTTTATGCCGGTTGCATTTATTATTTGCGCTTGGTCATTTAGATACCGCCTTCCTTCTACAACAAGCAGGTAGTACGCGGTCTCCCATGAAACAGACATTCCGTTGTTCATTATTTCGGATTCAAAAACAGCTATTTCCGGCTTATTCGTTATTTTCGCCTTTTCTATTTCAAAAGAACCGCAGTACTCGTATTCGGAATTTTCCCCGCTTACAACATAGCTGAATTTTCCATAGTTCTCCGAGCACGCCTCAAAACCAGCAAACGCTATTATTCCCTTTTCATACGCGGGCCTTACAACATCCCAGTAGCTCTCATCAGTTGAGTTTATCCCATCATGCACATAGCCCGAAAGTTCAATGCTGTAGGAAACGGAAAGGAGAAGCAGGAATACCGCAAAAAACAACCCCCGCATGATTGTATTTGTGATTGGGAATGTTTTTAAAT
>CAYXNY010000012.1:0-5573 GCA_964467175.1 Microcaldota archaeon
AGCCTCATCTTCATAGGAGAGTATGTCAAGCCTGCGCAATTCAGCAAACTCTTCGGCCTTTCTGCCGGTTTCTTTTTCGATCCTTGCAACATCAAAAGCATTCACCGTAATTACAAAACTTTCGCAGCACCTTCCATCGCAAAAATTGCACAGACTAAAAAACCCAGGCATAAGCGGGAATTGGAGAATAGGATTTATAAAATGGTGCGGGCATAAACATTTGTACTTGACCGCCGGCTCTGGCAAAAGTTGCCGGCGAAAGATAGAGAAGCAACAGGACTTGGAATAGGCCTAACCGCTAAAAATCTCTTCCATATTTTCTACTCTGTAGTTCTGTATCGGCCTCCAGAAACTCAACGGCTTGGTTCCGTGTTTTTTGTACAATAAATAGCCGGCATAAGCGATCATGGCTCCGTTATCCCTGTTGAATTCATCCGGAGCAACCCCGAATTTTGTTCCGTCTTCCTCAGCCATTTTTCTGAGCATTTCCTGCAGCCTTTTATTCTGCGCAACCCCTCCGCAGAGAACAAAACCCTTTGCTTTTTTCAAATAGAACGCCCTCTCTGCTATTTCACATACCATGGAGAACGCAGTCTCCATCAGCGAATAGGCAACATCTTCTTTGGTATTTGTTTTGAGCGCCTTAACCGCAGCAGTAAAAAGGCCGGAAAAAGCAAGGTTAAGCCCCTTTACGGTATAAGGCAGTTCAACATATTTTCCTTTTGAAGCAAGCTCTGAGAGAGCAGAGCCGTGCGCGTACTTAAGACCTATCTCCCTCGCGAACGAGTCAAAAAGATTTCCTATTCCTATGTCCAATGTTTCCCCGAGAACATCATAGAACCCTTTTTTATTCTCAAAGAGAATCTGCGTGTTTCCTCCGCTCACATAAACAACTATTCCTTTTTTTATTTTTGTAAAAAGCTCGCTTATTACTATATGAGCGTAGGCATGATTTACTCCTATAAATGGTTTGTTATACCGGGCAGAAAGGTATTTCCCCATGGAAAAACCAAAACCAAGAGGAGAGCCTATTCCCGGGCCCTGCGCAACAGCAATCAAATCCACATCCCCAATTTTTATTTTCGCCTCGCCGAGCGCCTGGTCCAGCATTTTCTTGAAATACTGCTGGTGATGGTCTGCCATCTTTCTCGGAATAAGCCCTTCGTTTATGGGCTTGTAGATGTGGTGGGCGTTGGATAGAATTTTGTCGTTCTCGCAGATGCCTATCCCCATCGTGTGCGCCGTGGATTCTATTCCGAGGACAATCATACACAATCAAACTGCATAAGCGCTTAAAAATCTATTCGCGTTCAAACCACAATCCAAAAATAAAAAATAAATAAACTCGCTCTCGGTTTTATAGCAGCATTTAAAAACACTATGGTTCATAAAAAAACACATGAATGCAAAAATCTTATTTGCTTTAGTCCTTGTTATCGGACTTGGGTTTAGTGAGTGCATGAGCCAACTACTTCGCCTGAAACATGGTGAATACTTTGTACTCGGGCCGTTCACAGGCCGGTACCAATATGATGTGGTAGAGGGCAGTACAAAATACGCTGTGTTCAAGCTCTGGCATGACTCAGAGCCAAGCTATGTCAAAGCAAAGCTTTACCAGAAGGGAGCGCAGCTAAAGCCGAAAGTGTTTTTCACAACAGAAACGGCTGAAATGCTCACCATAGACAGGTTTGTCCTGAGTTCAACAAATGGCATGGTTTTTAACATCACTTACTGCTGGAACATGACAAATATATCAACACCCATACCGGTTCTTATGCATAGGTATGACTATCTTGTTACAACAGAGGGCGAAAGCGGCGTGGGCATGATGCTCGACGATTTCTCCGATATACCAGATGTATCAGCGATCGTTTCGTTCTGCGACAAAAATCTGGAGTGCGAATTCAATGGTGTTCCTATAAAAGACCAAATTAGAGAAGGCGAGACTGAGAGAATTTACGTTCCTGGGTTTGGGGATATATACGTTCACAACTACGATACAAACATAGATGAGGGGTTTGCAATACTCGGGATGTTTCCATATAATGCATGGGGAAAACAGATTTACAAAAGCGAATCAATCTCAGTTGAGAACAAACAAACGCAGAGCGCTGTTTCAAAACTACCATCAAAAATAACGATTGCAAAATAATTCAATAAAAAACCCTTATCAGCAAAATCGAGCAAACATTGAAAATTACATGCGCAAGTATATTCTGAGAGATGGATTTATTCCTTACGTAGAAATAACCAAAAACCAGACCTATTACAAACGCGCCTAGGATTTCAACAACAGAACCGTATGAAAAATGCGCAAGCCCGAAAACTATTGCTGAAGGAACGATGCCTATTCTTTGAGTTAAAAACGCTCTAAAAAACAACTCTTCGCTTAGGGGAACAAAGAAAACGGCCATAAAAATCAAAAAAACCCCGAACCCCTCAACCTTTTCGGCAACCTTGTAAGCATCATTTATTCCAGCAAAGTAAGCGAGAATAGATACGAGCCCGCCGAGGAAAACGATGGCCAACAAGCAAAAAAGCGTTTCCCTTAAAAGAACAAAAATATTCTTCGGGAGAACAACCTCACGAACTTTTGTAAAAAGAACCGCAAAAGAAAAAAGCAGGAGGGCGGAGTGAAGATAGTATGCATTGAGAGGAGGAAGGCTGAAGAATGCGTAAATAAAAATAAGAAATGAAAGAAGCGCGATCCCTACCCTAAGAGCTATTTCTTTTCGTAGTACCCACATCTTCCGCAGCTCATCCTGTCCTTGTGCTCGGCAAGGTGGTAGCCAGGCCCGCACTTCGGACAGTACTTCCCTCTTTTGTAATGCTTTGTTTTTGTTATAAGCGCTTTGCTTTTCTTTTTTGGAGGTGCTTTTTTCTCTTCCGCCATAATCATCACTTTTTAGGAGCCTCAGCGGGCTTCCCCTTCTTCTTTTTCTCTTTCTTCGGCTTCTTTTCCGCCAATTTGTTTCTCACAAGAATATAATTCGGCTCTGTTCTCACCATATCCTCGTTTTTTGAATATAACCTGGCGGAAACATTCACCCTCTTTTTTCCGGCCTCCTGCGCAACCTTCAGCACAACAAGCAGTTCAGGTTTTACCCCGAGCTTTTCAACAAGCGCCTGCCTCACATCCTCTATTTTCGGAGTCGCACCCCCATGCTCGACATGAGCCGTTATCTCCTTTCTTTTCAAAAGTTTATTTTCTTTCTGCTCGCTTACTTCTACTTCCATCTGCTCACCCTTTGTACACCCTCACAATCGCTTTTCTTCCCATGGATTCCATGAGCTCAACATCCTTCCCTTCCTCAAGCTGTCCTTTAAACTCTTCAGGTATGGTGATTTCAAACATTTCATAGCTTTCCTTGTCCATCAGCTGCGCGGTTTCCCCGGTCACGGAAATGACCTGGGCATTAAGTTTTTTTATCACCGGCGATTCTACCTCCATATCCGCCGAGCCGAGCCAGGTTTTCTTCTGGCCGTCGAAGATTCCTATCGCAGTAATCCTCACCTTCGCGGCTCCGTGCTTTCCCGGCTTTGAAACATCCATGCCAACAACCTTGCAGGGAATGTCGTCTATTATAATGTACTTGCCCGGCTTCAAATCCTTTGCTGAGGCAAACATTTTTTCTCCTTCTGCCATAGTACCACCAAAAATAAACGGCGTTATTTTATAAAGACTATTATTTTTAAATCTATTCCATGGCAGTGGATGTGCATGCGCACCTTACAGAAACAAAAAATGTTGAGGTGCTTCTCAAAACAGGAAAGGTTCTTCCGGTTGCAAGCGGATATTCGCATGCGGAAAACATGAAAACGGTTGAGCTTGCAGAAAAATACTGCCTTCCTTTTTGCATAGGAATAGCGCCGCAGATAGCTCAGAACGGATTCCAGAGCGAATGGCTCGACTACGTTGAAAAGCAAAACCCGAATGCAATAGGAGAAATCGGTCTGGACAACCACTGGGCCAAAATAGAGAAACATAAAAAACTGCAGAAGGAGTGCTTTGAAAAGATGCTGGAGATTGCTGAGAGAAAGAACCTTCCGGTTGTCATCCATTCGAGGGAATCCATGGATGAAATTCTGAAAATCCTGATAGAAAGAAAGTTTTCGAATACTGTAATGTTTCATTTCTATTCCGGCGAAAAAAAGCACGCGAAGCTTGCGCTCAGGCACCTTGATGCCTACTTTTCCATCCCCCCTCTTCATTCGAAGGGAAGGAGGGAGGCGATTTTGGAGGCAGGGCTTGAAAGGGTTGTGGTGGAAACCGATTCACCATATATTGTAAGAACATTCTTGGAAGTTGAAAAATCCATTCTATATGTTTCAGAGGTTCTTGGGAAGAAGAAAGAAGAAGTAGAAATTAAAACAGCTGAGAACGCTGCAAAGATTTTTAAATTGAGCATGGAAAAAGTTTTATTGTATAAAATTTTTTGAGGAGGACAATATGTTTGAGAATTTTTTCGGCAAGCCGAAAAGGGTGGCCGTTTTTGTCGATGGCCCGAACATGATAAGAAAGGGAAGCAAGGTGGATTTGGCTGTTGTTCTTTCAGAGGTCAAAAAATACGGCGACCCGGTAATAGCCAACGTTTATCTTGACCAGTACGCCTCAGATAAGCTCATAGAAGCTGTCATAAACCAGGGTTTCTCTCCTATTATTACTTCCGGCGATGTCGATGTCACCATGGCTACCGATTCTGTTTTTTTCGCAACAACAAGAAAGGACCTGACCGGAATAGTTTTTGTTACGCGGGATACTGATTTTGTTCCCGCAATAAGAAGGTGCAAGGAGATGGGGAAGGAAATCATAATCATAGGAATCGAGCATGGGTTCAGCGCTGCTTTGAGGCATTATGCAGACAAGCTGGTGCTGATGAAATAATAATTTTTTGTTTTTTTGCGAGAGCGGGTTTTTCAATTTGCAACAGGCTCTTTTGCGCAATAGCAAACCTTAAAAAACATTCTACAGAGAAATTGCCACTATTGTTTGGGGTGAGCATGTGAGACCTTTTGATTTGTTGAACAATGCAGTGAACAAGTCAGTGATCATCGGCCTGAAGGGAGGAAAAGAATTCCGCGGAATAATGACCGCGTTCGATGTGCACATGAACATAGTGCTAGAAAAGGCAGAGCTTTTGGATGAGAACGGACAGGTGAAGAAGGGATATGGAAGAATTCTTCTCAGGGGGGACAGCGTAACGCACATTTCTCCGTCCGAATGATAAGCAATTCTTTTAAATTCTCTATGCATATATTACTATGGCTAGGGCTTGTAGATCAGCGGTAGATCACTCCCTTGGCATGGGAGAGGCCGGGGGTTCAAATCCCCCCAAGTCCACTCGAATTTTGCAAATATTAAAAAACCTAACCTATCAAATATGAGCATGCCTCCCGAAATGTTCATTTCTGAGGTTACTCTAAGAGGTTTTAAATCTTTCAAAAAGGCAGACATTAAGCTCCTGCCGGGCATAAACGTGCTCGCAGGTCCGAACGGAAGCGGAAAGAGCAATATATGCGATGGGATAAGGTTCGCCCTTGGGGAGAAAAGTTTGAAGGGGTTGCGGGCGAGA
>CAYXNY010000013.1:0-7029 GCA_964467175.1 Microcaldota archaeon
TAGTTAGAACAAAACTAATGTAGGATTGAACCCGTCAGCCAATATCCCTACAATTAAAAATCTTTCTTTTCAAAACCCCCCATGCTCAACCTTCTAACAGTTTTAGTACTCATCCTTCCAGCATACATTGCGAACGCTTCTCCAGTTCTTTTAGGAGGAGGAACACCGATAGATTTTGGAAAAAATTTCATAGATGGAAAAAGAATATTTGGAGAGAACAAAACGATAAGGGGTTTTTTTGCGGGTATTTTTTCGGGTGTTGTTGCTGGCTGCCTCGTTGGTATTTTTTATCCTGTCCTCCCTCCATTCCAGCATGTTCTCTCAGCCTTTATGCTTTCATTCGGAACGATGTTTGGAGACCTTGCAGGAAGTTTCATAAAAAGGAGGATGGGTTCAAAGCCGGGAAGTTATGCATTGTTCGATTCGTTCCTTTTCATTCTCTTTGCCCTCCTATTCGCCTATCCTTTCCTCCCAGCAGAGCTATACTCCCCAAACTATTTGTTTTTTGTTCTCCTCATCACATTCCTTCTCCATATAGGTTCAAATTTCACAGCCAATAAACTCGGATGGAAGAACGTGCCGTGGTAGCTATTCTTCATCCTCTTCGTACTTCAACTTTTCTGTTCCACCTATCTCCTCCTCAGGATACCGGCCCCCTATAAATATCCTTGGGACGCGCTTTTCAGGCTTCTCCTCTTCCTTTTTCCCGAGCATATGGGTTGTGGTCGAAAGAATAGCGAGCAAAAACAAACCCACTATGAAAGCGAGGAAGGTCGGAAAATCTATTTTTATCTCTCTTGTTACTTCATAGGAAGGGGTAAGAATTTCCCTTGTTTTCTCCCCGCCCTCGGCAGGGAACTGGCTCCTCCTTTCTATCACAACAGTGGGCTCTTTCCTCTCCTCAACCACTATCCTTTTTTCCGTTTCATTCCTTTCAGTCAATATATAGTATGTTGTGAAAACTCTCGGCTTTTCTATGCTCAGGTTGTCGCCCACAACCAAAAGCCTCTTCTTCTCCTTTTCCCTGAAAGAAGCGTTCCATGCAATAATTGAGCCGTTCATATACACGGGTGCGCTGGTGTTTTTTATCTCTCCGGAGTAGTCAAGAACGATGGTGACATTCTTGCTTTCGTTGCCGGTGCTCTCGGCGGCTATTTCATACCCCTTCTGCGCGTTCGGAATTGATATAAGTTTTTTTGCGAATATGAATTCCCCCTTTTCTGTAATATATATCTCTCCGCTCTCTATGTTTATCTTGAAGCCCCCGGAAGCAAGATAGCTTGAGGCAAAAAAACACATGGTTAGAATTGCAAGCAGAAGCCCGGCTTCGATAAGTTCCTTCCGCGCGCCCATGAATATATTTCGCCGTTTAATATTTAAAATGTTATTCTCCCATCCAACTATGGCAATTCCGTTGAAAAAGGTTGCCAAGGAAGACGGCTACATAAGGCTGAAGGATGATGCCGGGAGCTATCCCGCGGGCACGGTTTTTTTCAAGGACAGGACCATCTACGGATACCCGCACATAAAAAGAATATTCGCTCTTGAAGAAGGAATAAAAAGGAACATAGACGGGGACGAGTTTTATGCAGAGGAAAAGATAGACGGCTACAACGTAAGGGCCGCGTTTTTGGACGGGCGCGTTGTCGCTTTCACAAGGGCCGGAAAAATAGAGCCGTTCTCCTCGGAAAAGCTCTCCTCTCTAAAAGGGTTTTTCGAAGAAAATCCAGAAATAGTTTTATGCGGAGAGATGCTGGGCAACACCCCCTTTACCCCGCCCACCGACCAGTTTGATTTTAGGTTTTATGTTTTTGATTTTATGAAGGGCAGGGAAATACTCCCGTCGGATGAAAAGCAAAAACTCATCAAAAAATACAGGCTCCTGTCCGTTCCTTTTCTGGGAAAATTCAGAAAAAGCAAAGAGCCGTGGAAAAAACTCAGGGAGATTGCTTTATTCCTAAATAAGGGGAAGAAGGAAGGAATGATAATGAAAAGCGGTTCGGGCAGAAGCGCGGTGAAATACGTAACCCCGAATTCGGATATAGAGGACATAAGGCAGAACGCAAGGTTTGTTTTTGATATGCCGACCGGCTTTTTCAACCAGCGGGTTTTCAGAAGCGCGCTGTTTTTGGAAGAATTCGGAATGGATGCCGGAGAGTACGAAAAAAAACTCGGCGAGGCTTTCTACTCCTCTCTCCTCGAAGGAATAAAACAGTTCAAAAAAGAGGGCGCCGTGAAGGAGGAGTTCAGGATTTTCGTGAATTCCGAGGAAACATGGAACGCGGTTTACTCGATGCTGAGGAGGAGCAGGGGGATAGAGGTTGCGGATGTTTACAAATGGAGGCACGGAGACCGGCTCGGCGTAAGGTTCTCAAAAATTTATAGAGAAACAACGAGGAAATTGAGAAGGTTTCTCTCGGGCCATGCAATCGAAGATTAGGTTTTTTTTCGCTTTTTTGTTTTTATAATCTTTTCGAACTTCTCCCCCTCCAGACACTCGCAGCCAAGGGCGTTTGCAAGCGCGACTATTCCCTCATCACTCGTCACGATCGTCCCATCAAGCTCCTTTGCGAGGAGGATAAGCTCAAAATCCTCTTTGCTGTCCACTATCCCCGCGCGCATCGCTTCCCTGTATTTTTCCCTCAGCGCCCTAAGCTTCACATCATTATCTGGCCTATTATCCATCGCAAATTGTTCAGCAATCCTAAGCCCTTTGTTCACCCTTCTCCTAACATCATCTATGAATGCGTAGAAAACAGCTGCAGGAAGATAGGTTGCGTATATATTCGGAGCTCTTTTTTTGACATAAAGAGAAAGCTCTTCGGTCTTTGTTGAAAAATGGCTGAGCTCTGCTAAAACCGATGGAGGCATGTAAAACTCGATCCCCTTTGCTTTTTTTGCAATCTTTATAAAATTCTCCACCGCGCTGTCCGCGCTTCCGCCAAAACTTTCCCGCGCTTTCGGGTTTACGAAAACGCTTGTATCCAGAACGAATTTTTTCATGCGACCACTCTTTGTTTCTCTGCTATTTCTTTCATAAAGAATAAAAACCTATTTCAATAGAAGTACTTACTCAAGATTTTTTTCTAACCCATCAATAAAATAAATTTTTTACATGAATCGGATCAAGATTATCATCATAAACTTACGAGTAGTGTAACGAAATGTTTTAAATATTTAATCGAGTAAATATCAATATAATAAAAAGTGGTTAATATGAATAAAAAAGAAATATTGAGAAGAATATTGGAAAAACCCACGAGACTTTCAGAAGATCAAAAAGAAGCAGTACTATGTAAAAAAAGATACGTTCGAGTAATCGCGGGCCCTGGAACCGGAAAAACAGAGACTTTGACGCGTAGAATACTCTACCTTTTACTTTATAAAAATGTAAAACCAAAAAAAATTGTTGCGTTTACATTTACAGATATGGCTGCTCAAAATATGAAAAGCAAGATTTATAAAAGATTAATGGAACTTCATGGCCAACGTGCTTGTGTGCAGTTTGATGAAATGTACATCGGAACAATCCATGGCTTTTGTCTTAAGGTTCTTCAAGATCTTTTTTATTACGCTAATTATGAAGTATTAGACGAGAGTCAAGAAGTGGCCTTTATAATGCGAAAAGGTCATGAGCTAGGGCTTAGTTCAAAAAATTATATCAAAGATTTTATCAGATCATTGAATGTAGTATATAATGAATTCCTCGATATAGATAATATAAAGGAAGAACCAGTGCAGTATAATGATTCACTCAACGAGGACCGATTTTCTTTTCGTGAAGCATTACAAAAGTATGAGTCGATTTTAGATAAAAATAAATTACTAACTTTTGGAAGAATGGTCGCGTTGGCAGTTCAGAAATTGAAATCCAACCCTAAAAAAATAAGCTTCATCAAACACCTCTTAGTTGACGAATACCAGGATATTAATAAAACACAGAAAGAGCTTATTGAAATAATCGGAAAAAATGCGAGTGTATTCGTAGTAGGCGATCCGAGGCAGAATATATATCGATGGAGAGGGTCCGATGAAGTGTATTTCAAAAATTTTCCTAAACATTTCAATAGAAATGTTAAAACAATACAGCTTATTGTAAATAGAAGAAGTGCAAGGACAATAGTTGAATCTGCAAATAATTTTGCCGAAAATTTTGAAACAAGATACGCGCCACTTCAGCCAAAAAGAAAAGAAGAGGGTAAAGTGGTAAAGATAGAATCTGATACTGCAGAGGAGGAGGCCGAACGGATTGCCTCTGAAATCGAAGCGTGCGTAAAAAATAGTAAATGTAAATTTAAATTCAATGATTTTGCCATACTTCTAAGAAGTGTTAAAACATCTGGCGGCCCATTCATCAACTGCTTTAAAAGAAAAAACATCCCTTATATTATTGGAGGAAAGGCTGGTTTGTTCATGAGAGAAGAAGCCCAGGCAATAGGCCAGTTATTCTGCTGGTTGTCTGATTATGGGTTTTGGTTAGAAGATCCTAATAACCGTAATAAAAAAATTATTAGGGATGCTCTGTTGGACAACGGAATACGTTTGTGGAGTCAATCTACTCAAATAGATATTTCGAATAAAAAAGAAGAGTTAATTAAATGGAAAAATACTATCAAAAACAATAATTCTTCGATAAATCTCATAGATATGTTTTATGACTTGTTAGCAATTCTAGAATATAAACGGTTAGACCCAAAAAATAAAATGCATGCAGCTATTATGGCTAATATAGGTAGATTTAGCAATCTATTAAAGGATTTCGAATCATCTGTAAAACTAGGCGGCAATTTATTTTGTAAAAGTGATATCCACGAACTTTGCCATTATATCAATTACTATGCAATGGATTTATATGCGGAGCAACCGTCTGAAGATTTGAAAAATATAGAAGCCGTTCAGATCTTTACTATTCATCAGGCCAAAGGGTTGGAGTGGCCGATCGTTTTTATTCCTGCGCTGATTTCTAAGAGGTTTCCATCTAGTATGGCAGGTTCAAAAATGAGATGGTTTATCTCGGAAAAGCTGTTTGATTCTAAGAAATATGAGGGAGGAGAAGAAGATGAAAAAAGATTATTTTATGTTGCGATAACACGGGCAAAAGATTTTCTTTGTTTAAGCTACTTTAGAAGATTTCCCAATGGTAAAAATACAACCCCAAGTAAGTTTATACTTATGCTGGAATCCAGTCCACTCGAACCTAAAGTTCCTATACTCAAAAATCATTTTGATTTCTCTAAAATTAAGCCTACATCCTCTTTTTCAGATCAAGAATTGCAGATTTTCTCTACTACTCAGATATTAGCATATCTAAAGTGCCCCTATTTCTATAATTTAAGAGAAATTTGGCGGTATAGTTCGCCTTTAGTTATGTTATTGGGTTATGGAAAGAGTCTTCATTATTGTTTCCGTTATGCGTCTGAGCTCATAGTTACGAGAAAAATGAAGGTCGAAGAAGCTGTCGAAAAAAGTGTAGAAGAGCATTTTAATCTTCCTTATGCTAATGCCGAAAAAAAAGAAGAATTAAAAAGTTCAGTAAAAGAATTACTTGTGAAATTTATAAAAGATCACAAAGAAGATATTACGAAAACAAAAGAGGTTGAAATAAGACTAACATTTCCAGTCCAAAAAACAATTGTTGTTGGTAGGGCTGATGCTATCCTTAAAGAAAAAAATGCTTTAGAAGTTAGAGATTACAAGACATCTGATACAGTCATTCCTAATAAACTTGGTGTTCTACAGGTACAACTTTATGCGTTTGGCCTTAAGTTTTTGCGTAAGCCTATAAAGTATGGTTCTTTAGTATATTTTGATAAAAACTTCTTAAAAGAAGTTGACGTCGGGAAAAGTAAAATAGATAACGCTAAAAAAATTGCTGAGGAATGCATCAGTAACATTATAGAAAATAATTTTAACGCAAAACCTATAAAATCTTTTTGTCAAAAATGTGATTATAGTAAAATTTGTAAATGGTATAACCCCAGTAAAAAAAGAAAAAAATAGGTTGAAATTGTAGGACCATCATCTTTTTTGATCTAAAGTTTTTTCTAATTGTTGGGATAAGACTTAGAAGAAATTTTGAATTGATCGTTCAAGACTTCTTTTTTTCACTATAAAGGATAATAAAATAAACAGATTTTTTTGATTTGCTTTAAGTTGATAGATTTTTAAGTGCTTACCAACAAATAGAACCCCATGTACGATTTCAGAGATGTTGAAAAAAAATGGTGCGAGGAATGGGAGAAGGAGAGAATATTCCACGCAGACCCTTCAAAAAAGGAGAAAAAGTTCATAACAGCCGCCTTCCCCTACCCAAACAGCCCTCAGCACATAGGCCATGCAAGAACCTACACGACAACCGATATATACGCGCGCTACCTCCGCCTACTCGGGTATAATGTTCTTTTCCCCATGGGCTTCCATGTAACCGGCACGCCCATCCTCGCCATGGCTGAGAGGATAAAGGAAGGGGATAAGGAAATCCTTGAAATATTCGAAAAGATATACGGCATTCCCGAAAAAAAGGCAAAATCCTTAACAAAACCAGAAGACCTTGTAATGTACTTCAGCGCAGAGATAGAGGCGGGCATGAGGGAGATGGGGTTCAGCATAGATTGGAGAAGAAAATTCTACACTTTTGAGAAGCATTTCAACAGGTTTATAGAATGGCAGTTCAAAAAACTAAAAGAAAGGGGGCTGCTGATAAAAGGGGTGCATCCGGTCCCTTGGAGCAGGAAGCTCAACAGCGCCGTAGGCGCGCACGACACAAAAGGAGATGTGGACCCTGAGCTTGAGGAAGTTGTCGCGATAAAATTCAGGTTTGAGGATGGGTTTATTGTTGTTTCAACCTACCGGCCGGAAACTCTCTATGGTGTAACCAACCTGTGGGTGAACCCGAACGCGAAACATGTCAAGGCGGAGTGCGGCGGAGAATTATTCTACATCGCGAAGGATGCTTACGAAATTCTGAAAGAACAGAAGGATATGAAGGTTGTGGAAGAGATGGATGGAAAATATTTCCTAGAAAAAAAA
>CAYXNY010000014.1:0-9063 GCA_964467175.1 Microcaldota archaeon
CCTACCCCCTAAAAGCATTAGGGGGTTGTAGCTAGGGGGAGATGAGAAATGCGAAAGCTCCCCCTGGCTCTTCGAACCCACGTAGACCCTAGGTCACCAGATCCCTCATTTGCAGGTTTTCTTTGATTAAACTTTCTTTGGCAGCCCAAAAGAAAGTTTACCTTGAGCCTGGCGCGTTTGACCGCTCCGCCACCCCTGCTAAATAAAATTTAGAGGATAAAGGTTTTAAAATTGATTTTAAACGAAGCCGACTTCTTCAAAATCCTTTTTTAGTTTTGTAAGCGCGGGAGCTTCCTCCTTCTTTTTGACATAGATTCCATACTCGCCGTTTCCATTGATTTTTGTGGTTTTGAATGACAGCCGCTGGCCATTGTGGAGAACATACTCTCCGCTCAACCCTCCTATTTCCCACGTGAGAAGGTATACTTCGCCGTTTGCGATGTAAAAAACGCCTGCCGTTTTATCCCGCTCATCAACGAGCGCGCCAATATAGGTGCCCTTGCATTTGCCCTTTATTATTTCTGCCCAGTCCGTTTTTTCCCCTTTCTCAAATTGATCCTTTATCGCATACGGGTCAAGGTTTGTTTTTCCGACGCCGGTTTTTCTGTCGATATTTTTATTGTCAACGTAGATTGTATACTCTCCGACAGAAGCAAAAAGAGTCGGTTCCTTCTTTTCCCCGACTGATGCCGAAGCAACCTTGGATGGCTTCTTCGATTCTTCCTTTTTCTCGCCTGATTTGGCACCAGTAGGTTGTCCTTTTACTCGGTTTTCCCAATTAGGAAAGATAGCTGCTATAATAACCGGCAAAAGAGATGGAGGTATTCCACCTTCTTCGTTGTATAATTTAGCCAATGCCTCATCCTGTAACCTCATTACTTTTTCTGCCAAGTTTTTATGTAACTCTGACTTTAAATATAAATCATAAGCTTTCTCACAACATTCTATTGCCTTCTCATAATTCCCTTTAGAGTAATATATTTTGGCAAGATGATGGTAAGCTTTTGCAAGGTCACTATCCCTAGTTATATCTTGGGCTTCCTGAGAATTGGGATATTTCTTTATGAGCTCCTCCCAATACAAAATCGCTGTTTTATAATCTTCTTTTACATAAGCCTCCATACCACGAAGGCGTAAGAGCTTAGGTTCGATCCTCGCCAACAGTTCGTTCGCTTCTTTTAATTTGTTTTTAGCATTTTCGTTCTTAGGATCAAGTTTCAACGCATTATCAAATGCACGAATAGCTTCTTCTAAATCACTTGGCTTTCCGTATTTATCCCAAAAATTAAGTTTTTCAAGACCATAGGTATACCACTCTTGAGATGCTTCTTTTAATTTGTTTTTAGCATTTTCGTTCTTAGGATCAAGTTTCAACGCTTTTTTAAATGCACGAATAGCTTCTTCTAAATCACTTAGCTTTCTATATTGCTTCCAAAAATTAAGTTTTTCACGACCATAGTTATACCACTCTTGAGATGTGTTTGGTTCCTTTTTTGGTGCTACAGTCGCCATATTCCCACGCTTCCTATTTCTGCCAAGAAATACTTTTAAATACATTGCTGTTGATATGGAATGCGGTGGAAACATGACAACGAAGCTGTCCAGGATGTACGGAATGGATATTTTTACGGATGCTGGAAAGTTTTTGGGGAATGCGCAGGATTTTATAGTGGATGTGGAGGAGGGCGGAGTGGCGAGAATTCTTCTTGAGCCTCTGCCGGCGAGCAAGGAGCAGGCGAAAAATGTTCTGAGGGAAAAGAGCGTCCTCTACAAAAACGTGAAATCTGTCGAGGATGTAATAGTAGTGAAGAAAATTTCATAGAGAAGCAATAAGCTTGTCGATATCCTTCGTAGACTCCCCTTTTTCTTCTCTTATTTCTTTGGCTTTTTTTAGGTATTCTAAAGCTTTTTTCTTGAGCCCCTTGTCCTCGCCACTGAAATTTTTCATCGCATTTATTATTATCTGGGCTTTTTTTATGTACTCATGGGCGATATCGGCCTCAACATTCAAGTCCTCGAGAACTTCTGCAACCTGTTTTTTGAATTTTTCTTTTTCTTCGGAATTAAGGGAAGAGAAAAATGAAATAAACGCATCCACGACCTCGTCTATTTTCTTGCCGTGCTTTTTCCTTTCTTCTATAAGGGCGAGGTAGCTTTTAACCCTGTATTCGTTTGGGATGTCAACGCGGGGAACAAGGCCTGCCTTCACGCCCATCTCCGAAACGATTTTTTTAAGCTCTTTTATTTTTTCATCGAGTTTTTTGTTTTTTACCCCGGACTTTTCGTACTCCGCTATTGTTGAGCGTATGAACGCGAGCGCATCCTGAGTATACCCCTTCTCAAAATCCATCATCCTTGCATTTTCGTAGGCCATCAGGGCCGCGATTACCTTGTCCTCCATCTCCATGCTCTCTCTTCCAAAATTAAACTTTTAAAACCTTGCCTTGTTAAAAGAAGCATGGCAGAGGGATGGAAGGAGGCTGTAAGGGCGATAATTGCACTTATTTTCGGTGGGCTTTTCATATGGTTTTGGGAGAACATGAGACCTAATGATGATCCCGTAATGGTTTACGGAGTTGGAATATTCCTAACAATACTTTTCTTTGTGCTGCTTCATTTCATCGGGAAGGAGAGCTGATCATTCTTTTTATTATGCTGTTTGCTTTCTCTCTTGTTTTTCTCCCCCCCTCAACCGCAACAACTCCCTTTCCGAAAATTCCGTAGACGAGCACAAACCCTTCTTCAAGATGCCTAAGGAATGCGAGGGCGACGAGGTCTTCCTCTCCATCAATGAAAAGAGCCCCGCCGTTTTTGAGAAGTTTTTTTGCAACAGGGAAAATTTTTTCGTTTAAGGTTCCGGGCGGGTTTGCGGTTTTTTCAAAGTTTGGGAAATGTAAAAGAAGTTTTTGCTTCTCTGTTTCGCTTATCTCTTTTCTCAAATTTTTAAAATCAAAAACAGCGACATGGGGCTTGACGCCTTTTTCGAGAAGAGAGAGAACGACGATATCCCCGATAGCAACGACCTTTTTTTTGGTTTTTATAACCTCTTCTATTGAAACTATTCTGCCGAGAGGCTCTTTAAGCTCTGCTCTTAGTTCTTCTGTTATTTTGAGCATGGAATCACTGGGTTAAAACCTCTACCCTGTTCCCTTCGCCAACAAGGATCTTTGAAAATTTTGTGAATATTCCGTTCTCGAAAACCCCGGGAATGGAGTTGAGCCATTTCTCCGTCTCCTTTGCATTTTCTATTTCCATGCTCGCGTCCAGCAGAAAATTTCCGTTGTCAGTAACCACAGGCCCGAGTTTTCTCTTCGACATCCTCAAGGAGCAGGGGATTTTGTTTTTCTCAAGCTCTTTCATAACGGTTGAATATGCAAAAGGAAGAACCTCGATCGGCACCTTGCTACTTTTTCTTGTTTTCGAGGAATCGACGACGATGATGAACTCGTCTGCAAAATATCCGACAATCTTTTCCCTTGCAAGGGCCCCCCCGCCTCCTTTTATCACATACTCCCGGCAAACATAATCCGCTCCATCAACAGCAACATCTATTTTTTTAACGCTCGCAAGGGGAACAACATCAAGCCCGCATTCTATCGCAAACATCTCTGTATCATAGGAGGTTGGAACGCATTTTATGGAGAGCTTCTGCTTCTTGACCTTGTTCGCCAAAAGCTCGATGAAAAGTTTTGCGGTTGAGCCGGAGCCGAGCCCGACAACCATCCCGTCTTTTACATATTTTAGGGCTTCTTTCGCTACAATCAGCTTTTCTTTCATGTGAAAAAAAGGAGCAAAAGAAATTAAAAGGTGGTGGGCATCAGAGTTTATCTTTTATTTTTTCTTTTACAAATTTTAAAAATTCTTCGGCTGAATTTATCGCGTATTTTGCTTCATATTCGGAGATAACATCTGGTTTTTCGTAAGTTGCAAGCGCTCTTTTAGACCGTATTCTGTTTAAACTCTGCACAAAGCAGATATATTTTTTATCAAGAACAGCGGAAACAAAATCAAAAGTCGCTCTATGATGAAACTCTGAATCGGGCCTGAAGCCATAGGAGAACATCAGCGCCCTTGCCGATTGCAGCATGCTGTTGTAGGCAAGATTGAGCGCGCCATCAAAACTTTTGGGAAAGATTTCTTTTGCAAGGCCAAGGTCCCTCTCGCTTATTTTTAGCAGGTCGGAAATCTGGCCTCTATCGACCGGAATTTTATGTATAAACCCTTTCTTCTCAAGTTCTGATAGATTCATTGAGATCGCCTATGAGAGAGATTATTTTTTTTGAGAGGATGTTTTTAATAAAAGGCGTATTCTGTCTTCTCTTAAACTCTTCCTTGGCGTAAACAAAAAAGGAAATTTTGCGGTTTATTTTTTTCTCGCTCTCAAAAAGTACCGAATTCAGTTT
The DNA here is from genome assembly GCA_964467175.1 of Microcaldota archaeon. Taxonomy (GTDB): domain Archaea; phylum Micrarchaeota; class Micrarchaeia; order Anstonellales; family J096; genus JAWAFD01. Next base: position 4,404 of record CAYXNY010000014.1, read on the forward strand.
TTTCATATCCGGTGCGCCTATTATGAAAACATCTATGTCGCTATGCTCGTCCATCTTTCCAACAGCATAGGAGCCGAATATAAAAGCGCAATCTATTCCAGAAATTTTGGAAAGCTTGTTTTTTAGCAGGATGTGGGCGCCTTTAAGTTTAAGCATAATTGCTCTTAATTCATCTATGAAGGAGCATTTTTCATTTGCTGAATAGATTAAAGCACTTGAAATTTTTTCTTTTTTCAAAATTCCAATTTCTTCGAGTTTTTTGAGCTCCTTTCTCACATGGGCCGGCGTGATGTCTACCTTTCTGGCAATCGCCCTTATTGGCCCTTTAAAATTGCCTAAAAGCAAAAGGAGAAGGATCTCCTCCCTAGTTTTGGAGCCGAATAGATGCATATGTATACTCTTAGAGTACAAATGTATATAAATAGTATACATAGCTCAAAAATGTGGTGGGCATCCCGGTTCACCTCTCCGCCATGGAGCTAAGTCCATCCCTCTGCTCGCCTCTGCAACCCCAAAAGCATGGCCTCAGAGGCTTAGGGCTGCTCCTTCCGGCCTGACCCGCTTCGCCAGGGAAGCCATCGATTGGGACAGAGGGTCTCGGCTTTGGAATGGGTTCACCCCATAACAGATGGGTTATCCGGGCTTTCGGCCCGCCATAAAGAGGATTTGCGGAACGGGGACCCCTAACCCCCTGCCTAGCCCACCAGAATATTTTAGAAAATTGGAATTAATAAATGTTTTTATTTTGGATTTTGCTTAGTCTTATTAATCTCATCCATGAAGACTTCAACTGCGTCTTCAGGTGTAGTTTGTTCAATCGTCTTAAGCAGAGTTATTTTTTCGCTGAGGGCTTTTGCGATTTTATGGGTTGTCCTGCCGATGTAATACGATGTTAAGCCAAGCCCGGTTGCTCCAAAAATAAAAGAGTATGCGTAAAGGTATTTAAATGCCGGTTGGACTTTTGAAAGCATCATATCAAAAGAAAGGAAACCCGGAACCAAAACAGATGCTCCGACAACAGCAGTTGCAGAATAGCCAATCGTTCTTGTTCCAAACAGCAAGGAGGTGAGAAATGCCTTTTTTATTCTATGTTTTTTCCCAAACCCTCTTTCTTTGGCCTCATCTAAAGCAACATCCGGCAATTGCTCTTTACTTATCCCTCCTTTTGAATACTGCTTATATGTTTTGGGGAATAGTTGTTTTGCGTTCATGAGGATATTAGTGTTCAAAAGAGTTTAAAAATGTTATGGTTTGCAGAATAGCAAAGCACGGTCCTTAAACTCTTTTCCAGTTAGAACAAGAACTTCCGGATAGCTTGCTATAGTGAATATCACGGTCGAATTATCAGAAACATCTCTCGTAAAACTCGCCATATCCAACAAATTATAGGACAATACATTTGACAGGAATATTGTTGTGTAATCTTTCGGGTTTATGCAGGAAACGTTCGAGAGAATAAATTTTACCTCTGCCGGCTGTATTTCGTATTCTGTAAAGTCCTCGAGATAAGAGCCGTCAGTTGGTCTTATGGAATGAGCAGGGAGCACTGCAACATCAACACCAAGTTTTGTGATTATCTCGGCTATCTCCGGGCAGAAAAACATTATTCTTTTTGCGAGCATGGGGAATTCGGGTGAATCGAAGAACAACGACCTGGAAAAACGAGCGTGGACTTCGTTCATCGCCGCGCCCAGCCTTAAAGCTGCGAGAGCGAGAGAGTTCTTGGATATGTCGACAACATCCACCCTTTTCGCACCCAGCTCAAGAAATATTAGCAAGGGTATCCCGCCGCCGGAAGCAATCGTCAAAACCCTTTCTAAATTCAATTTTTCTTTGTATTCTCTTATCCTGCGGGGGTCTTCTTCAAAAGGAAATGCATACGCTTTGCTGTTTATGCTATAGTGAGCGTTAGAACGGCAGCACTCTTTTAGCATAGAGAAATGAATGTTCATAGGTTATAATATGTGGCAAAGCATTAAAAAACCTATCCCAGCTTCTTCTCCATTCTTTCAAGCCTTTTTTCTATATCTCCCAGCATTTTGAAATTTCTGTTCCATGCTGGGCTCCTGCTTATGGCTGCCCTTTCCTGAGCCTGCGGGAACTTTATATACCGCTCAAGAACTAAACCAAAAAACCATATGCCCGCGAGCGCGAGTGGGGTGAAAAGCAAAACCAGTTCTGCGGTGTATTGGATGCCTAAAAAACTCTTCAGCTTGTCTGATGCGGTAATAACGAGCAGAACGAAATTCACGAGAGTAAGAAGCTGAATGCCTATGAGAAACCTCCACCACTGCTCAGCAACAAAATCTCTTATTTCTCTTATCATTTTCTCACCTTCTTCTATACCACTCAACTGTTTTTTTCAAACCCTCCTCCAAACCCGTTTTTGGCTTCCACCCTAAAAGCTTTTTTGCCAGCGTTATATCCGCAAGGCTGTGCTTAACATCTCCGGGCCTTTCTTTTTCAAAAATCGGCGGTAACTTTTTGTTCAGTATCTTATTCAGCAAGGAGATGAGCTCAAGAATGGAAACCTGCTTTCCTCCGGCAATATTTATGGCCTTCCCGAATGCATTTTTGTTCTTTGTTTCCATCGCTTTTATATTCGCCTCAACAACATCATCTATGAATGTAAAATCGCGCGTCTGCTTTCCATCGCCATAAACTATCGGGGGTTTGTTTTTCAGCATGCGGGAGATGAAAGCCGGAATCACTGCCGCGTATTCGCTTTTTGGGTCCTGCCTTTTTCCGTAAACATTGAAATACCTTAAGGAAATTGTTTCTAACCCATAGAGTTCATAAAATTGCTTTGCGTGCTGTTCGTTGATGGCCTTCGCAGAGGCGTACGGGCTTTTCGGTTCAGGGCACATGCTCTCAATCTTTGGGAGCGTCGGCTTATCTCCGTAAACTGAGGAGGAGGAGGCAAGCACTACGCGCTTTATGTCATTTTTTATTGCGCATTCAAGAACATTCAATGTTCCGAGTATATTTACCCTGCTCGTTCCTACTGGGTCTTTGACGCTTTTTGGAACAGAAGGAATCGCTGCCTGGTGAAGAACAACATCAACATCTTTCATCGCTTTTTTCAGGTTTTGATCGAGGATGCTCCCTTTTACAAATTTTATTCTTTTTTTGAATTCGGCAATATTTTCTGCCTTTCCTGTTGAAAGATCGTCCAGAACAGTTACTTCATGCTGTCCGCAAAGTTTTTCTGCAATGTTTGAGCCTATAAAACCAGCGCCACCAGTAACGAGAATCCGCATGGAGTTTATTCAAATCAACTCTTTATAAACATTTTCAGTTAGCTTCGCAACATTCCCCCAGGAATATTCTTCTTTAACTATATACTTCGCCTTTTCTATTGTTTTTTTGAATGTTTTTTGGGATTTTAGGAAACTGAGCAATTTTATAACAAGCTCGTCCTCGTTTTTGAACAAAAACCTATCCTTTTTCTCTCCATACGCCTGCTCGAATAGATACGGTGCTTCTCCAACAGGTGTGGAGAACATAGGCCTTCCGGACGCGATCGCTTCGAGCCATACTAAACTGAAACCTTCGTATTTGCTCGGGAGAACTATTGCCTTGCTCCTGCAATAAACCTCTGGCATCTGATGGTACGGAACCTCCATGAAAGATAGTTTTATGTTTAGGGAATTCGCGAGCGCCTCCAGCTTGCTTTTTATTCCCTCGTCCTTGCCAACAAGCTCGAGCTCCAACTCTGGGAAATATTTTTTTATTTTCGCAAACGCCTTTATAAGAACATCTATTCCTTTGTCCTCATCAAACCTGCCCACATAGGTTATTTTGTTTTTCTTTTCATAATTGAGTTCGCAGTCGAAAACCTCCTCTATTCCATTTGGGATATAGACAATCTTTTTCGGGTCGCATTCCTTCGCTATTATCGGTATTGACGCTTTGGAAACAACGATAACTTTTTTCGCTATGCGCAGAAAAATTGAGGCGATGAAGAATTTGTAGAAATAGTAGAAAATTCTTTTTGCTCCTTTTACCTCTGGATATCCATGGAGGGTGAAGATGAATGGCTTTCGGTTGAGAAGGGCGGCGAGAGAGGCAAAAAAAGGCATTATAGAGCCGTAGCCATGGCTCGCGTATATATCTGGGTTTTCCCTGAGCATGGCGAAGAACGCGAATATGGGAAGCCGGGCTGAGGAAAAAATTGGAAAATCTATTGAGAAAAATCGCTTTACTCTTACTCCGTTAAAATCCTCTTCGCCCGCTGTTCCTTTGTCCCTTGTTGTTATCACAACTACTTCGTTGCCAAGGGCATGGAGCTCTCTGGAAAGATGGTAGACGTGGTGCTCTATCCCTCCGGAGCTTGGGGGGAATGAATGGATGGATTGGAGGATTCTCATAAAATACGTAAGTAGCTAAGATTAAAAAAAGTTACGAAGAAAAGTGTTAATGGAGATCCAATGTCGATTAAAGAAGATTTTATATTAAAAAGAGTGCGTGGCAAAGATGTGTTAGATATAGGAAGTGGAGGCGATTTAGTTTACTTAAAAAAACGGGCAGATGTTGAAAATTTGCTTGTATGCAAAATTAAAAAATATGCCAAATCTTTAAGAGTAGTAGAAATCGATAAATTTGCTTCGGATAAATTGAAATCCATGGGTTTTTTTGTGTATAACGCTAACGCCGAGAA
>CAYXNY010000015.1:0-20513 GCA_964467175.1 Microcaldota archaeon
TTTTTTTGCTGCCGCTTATCTTGGGTATTTGCTCGATTACGACATAATAGTTGTAAGCGATATAAATGCATTTATTGATTCGAAAGAGAGCTTTAAGAAATGTGTAGAATTAGCAAAAAAAGAAAATAAAGTGGTTTTCCCGGTAGGGGCTTCAGATGAAGACATCGATCCTGATCAGGTAGCTAGTTATAATGTCAATGGTTTTGCTTTTTACCCGCGCTCCGTTCTTGAAAATATTGGTTTTCATACACCTTATTTCTGGCGAGGCGGTGAAGATTTCGAATTCCTCGAAAGGTTAAAAGAAAATGGTGTTGTTCTGTTAAACAAAAATGCATACGTACACCATCGGAGGGCGGGGTTTTCTATTTTTCATAAAATGAATGAGAAAAGAAAATTCTATCCGTATATAGCCGGCCTCATGAAAGCACATTTATTTTTGTCTTTAAATAATTTTTCTTACAACTTAATTTTTTTGTTATGGTATTTATTCTATTCCTTCTTTGCTAATGCTTTCGACGATGAAAAACTACAACAAACACTGAAAAAAACCCCAGATTTTTCTTTATTTGTACCAGCGAAGAAAAATGAAAAACCTATTTTTGAAATTAGAAAAATATCCAAAAAGGCATTTTATCCATCATCATGGGCCTTACGTTTTTTATATATGATAATAATGATTCCTTCACTTCTGCTAACAAAAAAAGCAAGGATGTATACAGATGAAATTATTCTTAAAATTCCAAGATGGAAGTTGATGCTTGGTTTGATTAAAGCAACGATTCTTATGCCATTTAATTTTATTCTTGCTTTGATTGCGTTAAAAAAAGGCCGAGAAAAAGCACGTCAGTTTATTTATCCCGTAAAACCAGAAAACGCAAAGGAAGCTATAAAAATATTTGCTAATTTAATCTTAATCAATAAAAAATTTAGGGTGATGAAAGTATGAACATTTTAGGAATCCACACTGGGCATAATGCAACAGCCGCTTTAATCCTTAACAACAAGCTTGAAGTAGCAATTTCTGAAGAAAAATTTGTAAATATAAAAAATTACTCAGGTTTTCCATTAAATGCAGTTAATCACATAATGAAAGAATACAATATTAGCGCCGACAATATCGATTTTGTAGCGCTCCCTTGCTATTTAAATTCTACTGAACTCCCAACCCAGGAAAGATTGGAAAAAATAAGAAAGGGTGTAATTAATCCATTACTTGGCAGCTATTTTTTAGCGACCGCAGGAATAATAAGTAGCTATTTTGGCTTTACAACGCCGTTTTTCGAAGGTTTTTATAGCTTTTATCAAAATAATGTCAAGAAGGGGCCTAATCAAAAAGCGGTTATTAATCTGTTGAATAGGTTGTTTGGTTTTAGAGAATCGCAAATAGTTTTCGTGCATCATCATTTGGCTCATACATACACTCCGATCGGTTTTTTTAATTTGCATAAGCAAAAAGAGCCAATTTTAATAATCACTCAGGACGGCTACGGCGATTTATTAGCTGGCATGACTGGAAGATATGAAAATGGAAAATACGAACTATTAGGCACCACAAGTTTTGTTGATTCAACTGCTTGGATATATGCGGCAGTTACCAAATATCTAGGTATGAAGGAAAATGAACATGAACATAAAGTTATGGGACTTGCCGCATATCCGCCAAAAGAATATGGGATGAAAACATATGAGAAAAAGTTCAAGGATTTAATAGAAGTAAAAAATGCGAAAATTAACCTGAAGTATAAAACTTTTCTCCCAACAGCGTATGTCCTTTTTGTTTTAAGAGATCGCTTATACAGAGAACGTTTTGACAATGTTGCATTTGGCGTGCAGCAATTGATCGAAGAGAAGATAACTGAATTTGTTAGACAGAATATTGAGAAATACAAAATAAGAAATCTTGCTTTTGGCGGCGGGCTTTTCATGAATGTTAAATTAAATAAAAAAATACAGGAAATGCCAGAAGTGAATAAATGTTATTTCATGCCATCATGTGGAGATGAAATGAATGCAATTGGTGCTGCTTTTTATGTATTGGAGCAGCATGGCGAATTTGGAAAATCAGATGAGACGATGTATCTAGGAAAAGAATATACGGATGAAGAGATAGAGAAATATTTTGCAGAAAACAATCTGGATAAAAGGTATGAATTAACAAAAGTTAAAAATCCGGAAAAGGAAGTTGCAGAGATGGTAAACGAGGGAAAGATTGTCGGTAGGTTTTGCGGTAAAGGAGAGGTTGGCGCAAGAAGCTTAGGCAACAGGGCAATTCTAGCTGACCCTTCCAAACTAGAATCCGTTGAAGTAATAAATTATGCTATAAAATCAAGGGACTTCTGGATGCCTTTTGCATGTTCTGTGTTAGAAGAAAGGTTCGATGACTACGCCATCCATAATGGTAAGTCTTTACCATACTACATGATAACAGCGTATGATACAACAGAAAAAGGAAAGAAAGAGCTGAAGGCAGCAATTCATCGAAAGGACTACACGATGAGGCCAAACGTCGTCAAAAAAGAGCATAACGAAGCCTACCATAAAATTATAAAGAATTATGAAAAATTAACTGATATTGGAGGCATATTAAACACCTCTTTGAACATTCACGGCTATCCTCTTATTGGGTTCATAAAGGAGCTCTTCTTCACTATGGACAACTCCCACTTAGATACCGTACAATGCGGTGATTTTATTATCACAAAGAAAAGCAAGTAAATGCTCTAACACATGCCTCCGCTAAGGCGTTTTTTTCACTTAATCCTTAGTACGCAAACGTTGGGCGGCCATTAGAGCATGAAAATAAAAATAATAGACACCCCCCAGCGACATTTTGTATATCGATCCTTAAGAAAAGTACTTATGAAGATTGCCAAAAAATTTGCGGATTATCCTTTTATTTCACAAACAAAAAAAACTTACAATTTTCTTAAAAATAATGGGATAGAATCTATTTTTATACCGCCAGCAGAAAAAAGAAGATTTTCAAATGAAAAAAGAGAACATATTCTCTATGTTGGGAAGCTAATAGAATCAAAAAATCCATTGCTTTTTCTAAAGATAGCAGAGGCTTTTCCTGAGAATAAATTTATAATGATAGGCAGCGGGGCTATGGAAAAGGAAATAAAGGAAGAGATATCAAGGATGGGGCTCAAAAATGTTAAACTCATAAACCGTGTAAAAGAAAGGGAAAGGTTGTTTGATTACTATAAAAAAGCAAAGCTCCTAATACATCCGGCTCATAAGGACCCAATAGGGTTTGTGGTTATAGAAGCACTTAGCACGGGAACACCAGTAATCTCATCAGAAAAAACAGGGGCTTCTGGTTTTCTACCAAAAAAATGGATTGTTCGCAGTTCTGACGAAAAAGAATGGATCAGAAAAGTAAGGGATATATTAGATAATGAGGGGAAGAGTATAGAACTTGCGAAAAAGACTTTTATGAATGAACATTTAGATATTGATGACGAATACTTTGATAAAGTTGCTTTAAAGCTTGTGAAAATTATAAAGAAAAAATGGCTTCATATTTTTATGAATGAGGAGAATAACTAAATCAATCTCTCAAGAATCCAAAAATAATATTTCTCCGGAACCCTTGCCTTTCGCAGTGCTCGATGTATTATGTCTTTCTCCTCCACACCAAAGGATTTAGTCAGGATAAGAACGACAAAATATAAGGCGCATGCAAAAAAGAAAAGCAAACCTAAGATAACAAGTTTGATGGCTTTGTTTGCAAACGCGTTATCTATAAAGCTAAATGCCTTTTCAACACCCTGCAGTGGAATAGAGGATACAAAACTTAAAAGGTGGTCGGACAAAAAAGAAAGGAGCAATGTGCAAATTATCATGAGAAGGGTTGGTTTTATTATATCCATTGGAAAATCAAAATCGAAAAGTTTTTTCGAATACCAAAAAGTTAAGACAGCCATAACGAAGAAGGAGAGCATGGTTGCGAACGCAGCACCGTTCATTCCATACAATTGAATTAATAAATAATTCAAAATTACGTTTACAAAAGCACAAACACAGCCAATTTTCAATTCAATATCAAGCCTCCTCATTGCTCCGATTGTTTTCAATGGAAGGAGGGAAAGAGAAAAAATAAATAGCGCAATTATGTAAATGACCAATACAACTGCACCGTTTGCGTATTCATCCCCATAAAAAGCCCTTAGGAAAAATGATGGAAAACTCATTAGTAGAATAAAAAACGGCGCTCCTATCAAGATCGACCATTTCATAGCAACAGCGGTTGTTTTTTTCATCTTGTCTATTTGTCCTTTTCCGAAAAGCTCAGAAACGATAGGAAAGAAAATAGTTAGAACAGCGCCGAATGGGAGGAGAAAAAGCCCGGCAAATGTTGTTACTACCGAGTAAACGCCAACAGATTGAAAGGCGGTAGCGCCACCAAGCAAACCAAGCATTATCCTGTCGCTAGCCATAGTAACAAAACTCAAACTAGCTATAACTGTCATTATAATCCCAAAAACAACAACCTCTTTTAACAAGGCGATACTCTCAGCTTTTTCAACCTTTTTTATTTCCCAGGATTTTATATCACGAACTAAGTAATAAGCGCCCGCTAGGATTAATGGTATGTAGGAAAGCAAAAAACCAAAGCTAATGGATAGGTTTGTAAAACCAAAAATATAGAACGCAAGAATAATCGTTAGGATTAGTTTCAGTGGGGTTTGGATTCCAAGAATTAATTGAGAATGCTTCATCATCTTTCTTCCTATAAGATAGCCAACAGTAATACCCATCATTTCATTAAGAAATATGACAAATGCAAGAATTCTAAAGGAATCGGCCACTTCTGGCTTTCCTAAGAAGGATGCGATAGAGCTGGAAATAAAGAAAATGATTAATGAAAAAAGAAGGGATACAAAGCCACCTATAACCGCAACCATCTTAAGAAAAGAATAAAGAAGGTCTCTTCTTCCCTTTCCTTCAAGATAGGGAACATACCTTGGCAATGATTGAAGAAGCCCAAAATCAGTAAACAGCGAAAGAAAGCCTATTATGCCGTATACAAAATAAAATATACCAATCTCTTCTGCTAAGAAAAACCGAGCAAGGAAGAGAACGTAGAAAAAACCGAATAGTTTTGCCAATATTTGTCCCAGTAAGGTCCAGAACGCGCCCTTTGCCAATGTGCCCGTATCGACTTCTTCCATTTTCTCTTACCGCTAAGTAATAGCCAGAAAAATAACTAAAACCAATTAAAATCTTTCCCCTCAAACACAAGCGATGAAGATTACTGTTGAAAGAATAATTTTGGTTGGTTTGATAATTGTTTACTTTATTTTGTTGCTTCCGTACATGAACCAGCTAAAATCCCTGCCCTCGCCGCTTTATGGAGGCGACTACTACCACCAACTTGGCCAGATCTACCATATGTACGAAAGTTCTCCTTTGGAATGGTTCAGCACAAGCAACGGGCTTGGAGAAAGGCCGGCTTATTTTTCAATTTATGGAATTTTAGTAACGATTTTTGGAAAAATTTTTGGGTTGGAGCCTTTTTATGCAATGCTTTATTTTAACATGATCGCTCTTCCTCTTTCGGTTTTGGCGCTTTTTGTGCTGGTGAACAAAATTTTCAAAAATGAAAGCATTTCTCTTATGGGCGTTTTGGTTTATTTCATAGCATACTCGTTCCCTATATTCAAATACACTGAATTTACGAAGTGGGTTGTTGTTCCTTTATTTTTCTATTTTTTGTACAAATTTTACGAAAAAATAAACAGGAAAAACGCGGTTTTGCTTGGGCTCGTATATGGAATGATGGGGTTGAGCCACAGCACGGGATTTATTTTTGCAACTTTTGCGGTAATTGCAATTGGAGGGTATATTTTATGGAAGGATAGAGAGCTGGATGCAAAAATAACTGAAAATAAAAAAAATATTGTATTGGCTTGGCTGGTTGGTTTCATAATCGCGCAGATTTACTGGTTTGGACCGATATTCATCTATCATGGAAACAATGAGTTGAAGAGCAACATATGGAGCCTGCCGGATTACGGAAATTTTGATTATGGATTAAGGACAGGATGGGAGATGTTTTCTTATATATTCTTAAACTTTGCAAATTTAATGGCAGGAATAAAATCTGTGGTGATAATCTGCGGGGCATACTTAATTTTATCGAGAAGAGCTTGGGAAGAAAATGCATTCGCGATTATTTTGTTCGCAGTTTCGTTCGCACTTGCATACTCCTATTTCATTACTATGCCTCTGTTTGGAAATAATTTTGCTCCGAGCTATTGCGCGGACCTTTACCTGAACTTCTCTGCACTACTTGTCGGCATTTCTGGGATAAAGGAAATTTTTGAAAGGCATGGAAAAAGCAAACTGGCGGTTTATGGGGTGATTGCTCTTCTTGCAATAATTTCAATAATGCAAGCGGCTGATAGTTTGAAGGCAAACGAAAGCAGTCAATGGTTCGGTGCTGGAAAAGAAGAACTGCCGGCGTATTTAAAAGAGATGCAGAGCTGGGTTTTAAAGAACACGAATGTTAATGATGTGGTTTTGAGCAGTAATGAAATAGGTTTTGCAGTTAATGGATTAACAGGAAGGAAGCTTGTTGTTTCGAGAAGGGCGCATAATGATGCGTTCATGCAGGATTTCGATGAGAGGCAGTTGGATGCTGCGGTAATCTTTTATGGAAATGACGATGGAAAAAGAATGGAGTTGTTGAAAAAATACAATGTGAAATACGTTTACTATGAAGTTGGATGGTACTCTAACGAATTCTATTTCGATGAAGGCGGAAAATTAGTTGGGTATAGCGACCCGCTGATGGTCGTTTATTCTGAAGAAAAGGAAAACGAGCTGAAAAAATACGGAATAAAATACTTCAAAACAAGGGGTTGGCTTGACCCTGCGGTAAGGGGGGTTGATGTGAGGATGTATGATGTGCTTGTAGTTTCTCCAGAAAATTATGACAACAGCGGGTTTGGGCCGTGGAGCGATCGGCTTGATAAATACTTGGAAAAAGTTTGGAGCTATAAACAAAATGGAATAGTGTATGCTGCGATGTATAAAGTCTCGAAAATTTAATCTTAAAGAATAAAAAACAAACAAAACCCGCTTTTTGTAAAAAATAGAACACGCAGGAGGATGGAAAAGGCGGGCAATTAATTTTTTGTTTTTTAACGATGCAGGCTCACTTTTAAATAACTTTCCAGCCCATATAGAGCAAAGAAGGTCAGGGTGGGCTCTTTGCCGAATAAGATTGAAATTGTGCCAGCCATACTTGTCAAAAGCAGGGAGGAGCTTCTGAGGAAGATAGAAATTATCAGGCCGTATGCAAAAAAGGCGCAGATAGATGTTATGGACGGGGTTTTTGTGCCGAACAAAACGATCGGGGTAGAAGAGTTGCAGGACCTTCCGGATGGGATTGAGTATGAGTTTCATTGGATGGTGCAGAAGCCAGAGGAATGGATAGAAAAAATAAATGGAAGTTTTTTGCACTGCGTTCATGCCGAGGCGAAAATGGATTTTGAGAAGGTTAAGGAAGCGGTGAGGAGGAATAGTGGAAGAATTGGAATAGCGATAAACCCGCCAACACAAGCGGAAGTAGTGGATGGATATATAAAGGATGTTGAGGAAGTAATGGTTATGGCGGTTAATCCTGGCTTTTCTAATCAAAAGTACATTGAAAGCGTTGAGGAGAAAATAAAAAAACTTAGGGAGAGATACCCAAAGATGACTATCTCTGTTGATGGTGGAATAAACGCTGAAACGATAGGAAGGGCTGCGAAGGCAGGGGCGAATAAATTCTACACGGCAAGCGCGGTATTTTCAGCAAAGGATGTTGGGAAAGCCATAAAAAAACTTAAAGAGGAGGCAGAGAAACATGGCCGGTAGAATACACATGAGCATAAAGGAGATAAAGCTCATGGCAAATACTATAAGGCAGGATGTAATAAGGATGCTTCTGGAAGCGAAATCAGGGCATAGCGCAGGAAGCATAGGGCTTGCGGATATTTTTGCGGCTCTTTATTTTCACGTAATGTATCACGACCCAAAAAACCCTGAGTGGGAGGGAAGGGACAGGCTTGTGCTGAGCAACGGGCATGTCTGCCCGGTTTTCTATGCTACGCTTGCAAATGCAGGGTATTTTCCAAAGGAGGAGCTCTTAACTCTCAGGAAGCTCGGATCAAGGCTGCAGGGCCATCCGCACAAGGGAAGTCTGCCGGGGATAGAAAATACAAGCGGTTCTTTGGGCCAGGGGCTGAGCATAGCTGCTGGGATGGCGCTCGTTGCAAAGAGGGAGAATAAAAGATGGAGGGTGTACTGCATAACGAGCGATGGGGAGCACAACGAGGGGCAGGTATGGGAGGCGGCAATGCTCGCAGCAAAGTACAAGCTCGGAAACCTTACCGCAATAATGGATAGGAATAATATTCAAATAGATGGATTTACTGAGGATGTGATGCCGTTGGAGCCGCTTGCAGAAAAATACAGAAGCTTTGGATGGAATGTTATTGAGATAGATGGGCATAATGTAAGGGAGATTATAGATGCATGCGAAAGAAGCAGGGCGGTTTTCAACAAGCCAACGATGATAATCGCGCATACAATTCCAGGCAAGGGAATCCCGTATATGGAATTTTTGAGTGAATGGCATGGAAAACCGCCGACAAAAGAGCAGGCAGATGAGGCGATAAAACTTCTTGAGGAAGAGAGGAAGGAGATAGAAGAGGAAAGATAGTATGGAAAAAGCAGCGAGTAGGGATGGGTTTGGAAAAGGGCTGGTTGAGCTTGGAGAGAAAAACCCAAACGTTTGGGTGCTGACTGCGGATGTGAGCGAGTCGGCAAGGACGCACTGGTTCCAGGAAAAATTCCCGAAGAGGTTTGTGCAGGTTGGGATTGCTGAACAGAATATGGCTGGTGTTGCGGTCGGAATTGCTTCTTGCGGAAAAACCGTTTTTATCTCAAGCTATGGGGTTTTCAACCCCGGAAGGAATTTTGACCAGGTAAGGGTAAGCATATGCTACAACAACGCAAATGTGATATTGCACGGATCGCATACTGGCTTGACTGTCGGGCCAGATGGAGCGACCCATCAGGCGCTTGAGGATATCGCGATAACGCGGGTTCTTCCAAACATGGTTGTTGTTGTACCGGCAGATTTTGAGGAAGCGAGAAAGGCAACGATCGCCTTGGGAGAAAGGGGGGGGCCTGCGTACATAAGAACATGCAGGGAAAAGTTCCCTCTAGTCACAACACCGGAAACTCCGTTTGAAATCGGAAAGGCGAATGTTTATAGAAAAGGAAAAGATGCCGCAATATTCGCGATAGGGCCGATGGTGTATGAATCATTAAAGGCTGCGGAAATGCTGAGCAAAGAGGGGATTGACTGCGCGGTTGTAGATTGCCATACTGTGAAGCCGATAGATAGGAAGGCGGTTGTGGAATGGGCGAAGGAATGTGGGTTGATCATAACTGTTGAGGAGCATCAGATAAATGGAGGGATGGGAAGCGCTGTATGCGAGGTTGTTGGCGAGGAATATCCTTGCAGGGTTTTAAGGCATGGAATGCACGACAAATTCGGAGAAAGCGGCTCTCCGGAAGAGCTTCTCAGAAAGTATGAGCTTAATGCTGATGGGATCGCAAAAAAAGTAAGGGAAGGAATGAAAATGAAGAGATGAGGTGGGAGGATGAAAATATTTTTGGACAGCGCAAATGTTGAAGCGATAAGGAGCGCGGCTGAGCTTGGGCTTTGCGACGGGGTTACAACAAACCCAACAATAATATTGAGAGATGCGCCCGGAAAGGAGCACAGAGAGGTTGTGAAGGAGATTGCGAGTATAGTTAAAGGACCGATTTCTGTTGAAGGGGTCGGACAGAAGAAAGAGGAGATTATAAAGGAGGCGCTGGAATTCTCAAAATGGGCTAAGAATGTTGTTGTGAAGGTTCCGATTACAAGGGAGGGGCTTGCTGCGGTGAGGGTGCTGGAGAAAAAAGGCGTGCGAACGAATGTAACGCTTGTTTTCTCTGTTTCGCAGGCACTCTTGGCTGCAAAAGCAGGCGCGAGCTATGTCTCCCCATTTGTGGGGAGGTTGGATGATGCTGGGCAGAATGGGATGGAGGTTGTTAGAGGGATAGTGGAAGCGTTTAGGAACTATAGATTCAAAACAAAGGTGATCGTTGCATCTGTAAGAAGCGTGAAGCATGTGGAGGAGGCCGCTAGAATTGGTGCGGACATTGCAACAATCCCGCCTAAAGTTTATGAGGAGATGTGGAAGCATTCGCTCACTGATAAGGGGATACAGCTTTTCTTGGAAGATTTCGCGAAAGCGAAAGGAATGAGGAAATGAAAACCGCGGTTTTGCTCCCTACTTATAATGAAGAGGAGAATATAGAGGGGACAATAAAGAGCATAAGGAAGGCGGATAAAAAATATGAAATATTTGTTGTTGACAGCGGGAGTAAGGATAGAACTGTCAAGATAGCGAAAAAACTCGGAGCGAAGGTTATTTCAGTTGAAGGAAGGGGGAAGGGGAAAGCAGTTAGGGTTGCTTTTAGCGAGATAAATGCCGATTTTTTAGTAATGATGGATGCGGATGGAACCTATCCGGCCGAGAAAATACCGGAATTTTTGGAAAAACTAAGAGAGTGCGATGTTGTTATTGGGTCGAGGTTTGCGGGCAGAATAGAGGAGGGAGCGATGAAGCAGGTAAACAGAATTGGAAACAGAATGCTCACCTTTTTTGCTCGGTTGCTTTATAAAAGGAAGATAACTGATGTTTGCTCTGGGATGTGGGGGTTTAGGAGGGAGGCGTACAAAAGAATGGAGATAACCGCTCCGCATTTTGAGCTTGAGGCGGATCTGTTTTCCGAGGCAGTGAAAAAAAACATGAAAATTTGCGAAGTGCCGATAGTTTATAGAAAGAGGGGTGGGGTTGCGAAGCTGAGGGTAAGCGACGGGGTGAAAATTGCCTGGTGGCTTGCCAAGAAGAGGTTTTCGGGGAAGGAAATGTTTTTTATGGTAATGGCTGCTATAACCGCCCTGCAGTTTCTACCGATCATTGCTGGGTTGTATGAATATGGCGGGCTTGGAACGGATGTTTTCAGGGTGGTGTTTGCGCTGACCGCGTTTTGCTTTGGATGGTGGATGCGGAAAAACAGGTTCGACTGGAAGGAGATTTTGGGTAATGGGGCAATTGCGGGAGCGATCGCGGTTGCGGTTTTTTATGTTTTTCTTTTTGCTGGGGCGGCGATCGGAAGGCCGGTTTTGGGGGTTGCGGTGCCTGAGGACATGTGGGCTGTTCTGCTCGTCGTGCTGGCGGTTTTCAACATTGTTCTAACCGCGCTGATTGTTGGGGTGGGGGCGCTGGCTGCAAAAATAGTCAAAAGATGCTGAATGCTTGGGTTTTGTTGTTGGTGGACGGTATAAAAAGATTTAAATATGAGAATGTTGCATAATAAAAGCACTCTTAATGGCTTATGGCTTGAGAGAGAAAAAGAAAAAAGAGGTAAAAAGAATGGATAGAAACAGAGGATTTGGCGGAGAAAGGAAAATGTACCCCGCGGTATGCTCTGATTGCGGAGCAGAATGCGAGGTTCCTTTCGAACCAAAGGAAGGCAGGCCTGTTTATTGCAGAGACTGCTACAGAAAGCACAAGAGATTCTAATCCTAGCTAACAGGTAGAATTTCTTAACTAATTTCTTGTTTTTTCTTTTTGTTTTTTCTTTTGAGCAGAGGGATAAGATATTTAAACACTTATTATCACAATATAGGGTATGGCCGGCTCTAAGAAAATTAAAACTAAAATTATAAATGCTATATTTGAAGGTTCGGTCTTTGCTTCTATCGGCGCGGGCATTTTTCTAGGAAAGTTCGGTTGCGAGTATTTGTCTGAGAATGCGGAATGGAAGTATGTTATAGAACTAGAGGGTGGCGGGAACTTTAAAGTGAAGGAGCCGGTTTATGAAGGGCCATTTCCAAAAATTTTTTCATTCACTAAAAAGCCGAAAGCAAAAGAGCTAGAAGGGATTCTGAGAGGCGACTCGAATTCTAATTATCTTATATTTAAAATAAAAGAGGATGGGGGTGTTGATTCTCTTTTTGTACTGTATCATCCGATAGAATGCCCTTGGGGGAAATGGTGCGGGTATTACAGCACAAATGGGGAGATACATTTTCTAGGTGAAGAGGGGTTGGCACAAACATTAAGGCACGAGCTTTATCATAAGTTTCAGTCGCATGGCCAAACGCCGGAAGAATTTTCAAGGAGCGTGGATGTAGCAGGGGAATTGCTTGTGGATTACTTGAATGGGAGGCTTGGTCTTGATGAAAAAGCGATTTTTGAGGACTTTTGGCTTTCCTATTTCTCCTCTCTTCCGGATACAAGGGTATACACAATAGAAGAGGCGGGGAGAATTGGGGAGAAGCTGAAAAGGATGCGGAAGGAGATGCCATTGGACAGCATGCTTAAAAAATTGGACGGGCGCGAATACGACTTTCTTTTGTATGTTATTGAGCTTGAGGCAAACTCTTTTTCAGGAGATTTCGGGCTCTCCAGCACAACATTTTAAAAACAATCTCCTGTATAAAAATGAGCATGGCATACATAGAAACGCTCGTAGCTGGGTGGCTTGAGGTTCTGAAAAATATTGGGCCGATGATTTCTGTTATTTTGATCATTCTTGGCGGAATTGTGTATGGAATCTCAAACGTGCAGCCATCGGAAGTGAGGGGGAAGTGGCAGGCGGCTGCGATCGGGATGGTTGTTGGCGGAATAATAATAGGCGCGATAGTTGGCGCAGCGGATATAATACAGGATATTTCTTCAAAACTCTTGCAGTAATGGGGAGAGGGTAGTGTGGAGATTGGAATTGCCTCGAGCGTAGTTGCGATAATGATTATTCTTTCGGGAATAGCGATAGGGGTAGGAAAGGCGGTAGGGAGCAAAAGATTGGAATTGTTCGGTGTTGAGGAGCTGGCGCAGGCCATGCTGAACGCCGCAATAATAGGGGTTTTTGCCGCAATCGTAGCAACAATAACGCAGGTTTCGGCGGATATTGATTTTTTAACATGCGGAGCAGGACTGCCGGAGGAGCTGCAGTGCCAGATGGCGGGCGTGGAGAATGCAACCTTCTCGCTTATGGCTGAAAGCGAAAAAACAGCGCTCACCCTTGGGTATTATGAATCCCTTCTGCTGTATTTCGGCTCGTTTGATATACAGATTCTAAAGGGGCTGCAGCCGATGAGAGAAACCTTGGGGGAGGGGATAAAAATGCTTAACCTGAACAGCACATTTGCGGCGATGAATTCCCAGCTGGCAAATTTCATAGCGCAGACCATGCTTGCGGTGTTTCTTCCGCTGGGCATAATTTTCAGGTCTTTTTTTGCGACAAGGAAGATAGGTGGTTTTCTCATAGGGGCGTCAATAGGTTTTTATCTTTTGTTTCCGTATTTTGTTTTGATTGTGCCATCGCCTTTGCCCGTCATTGACAATGTGGTTGCGTCTTTCAAGGCGGTAAATGAGAACGCGAACTATGCAATAATGCCCATCGCAGAACTGAACGACAACAACAGGGTTGCGGAGAAGCTTTACATGTTGGGCACCGGAGATTTTATAGGGAGTTTGATCCTGGCTATGAAGGGGCTGGCTGATGCGAACGGAGCGCTGCTCCTTTACACTATAGTCGGTCCGGCAATAGCACTTGCGGCGACTATTGTTTTCATGCTCGCTATAACAGAGATGCTGGGGGCGCATTTCGTGCTTAATGTTGGGGTGGTGTAGAATGATGGAGAATCGGTTTGTAACAATAGCGTGTTTGATAATCGCGGTTGCTGCCCTTTTATACACGATCGCGAGCGGGAATGTTCTTGCCGCGCTTTTCGCTGTCTTTTTTGCCTTCCTTACCGTTGCAATGTGGAAGTACGGGTATCTTCTGATGCCGTATTTCTTTAAGAAGACAAGGATTGTTGAGATAAGGTACGGGTATGAGGTTCCTCCGTCAAGGGATTATCTGCTTAGGAAAACGCCGTCCGGGTATTTGGCAACAAAGTTTTTGGAGATAAAGCTGCATGAGAGCACGCTGGATAAGGGGGAGAAGGAGAGGGCATCCCTTCTCGCAAGCTTTGAGAGGGCGATTTCGAGCTTGAACAATGTGGTGAAAATTTCCTACCTGCTTGCGCCCCTTGATATAACAAAGCATGTGGAGGAGATAAAGACGCAGAGAAGCATGGCAGAGGTGAAGAGGGCGAAGTTGGGGGCGAAGGAGAAGGAGGAGGCGGTAATTCTAGACAGGCAGATTGCGATGTGGAACAGGCTTCTGGAGAGAATCAGCGGGGGGGAGAAGCCGCTTGAGACGATAATTTTCGCTTCAACAACAGCCAGCGGAGCAACAAGGGAGGAGGCGGTTGCGAAGGTGAAGAGGCAGGCGAAGGAGATAAGAACGATATTGAGCTCAACCTTAGGGGCTGATGTTGCTGAACTCACGGATTCAAACATGCTCAAGTGCTTCGAGTGGGAGTTCTTTGCCCCGCCAACACCCGAAGCGCTCAAGGACGAGGTGTTCTGATTGTTGGAGCCAACGCGCGCATATACAAAAGATTTGGCACCAAGAATGCCACTGGTGCATCCGCCAGAGCCAGAGCCAAGCCTGCTCGTTTCGGACGCGGATAAGGGCATTTATGTTGGAAAAACAAGGTTTCTGAAGGTTCCTGTTTTCTGGGATTTTAGGAAGGTCATAAACCCGCACATAGCGATATGCGGGATTACTGGAAGCGGAAAGAGCTATCTTGTGAAAACCTTTCTTACGAGAGCGGCTCTTATATGGAACAGCAATGCGGTTATTCTGGACTGGGTTGGGGAGTATGACAGGTGGGTAAGGCAGGCCGGCGGGAAGGTTATAAGCCTGGGCAAGGAGCATCTGAATTTGCTGGATCTGGGGGGGATGAGCCCTTCGGAGAGGATACAGCAGATCCTATCGTCGCTTGAAATACTCGCCGACCTGAAAAACTTCCCGGACGAAAGGAATGATATTGAAGAGGCGCTCGAGTATGTGTATGAAAAAAAGAGGGAGCCGACGCTGATGGATGTTGTAAAGTATCTGGAGAAGAAAAACAAAAGGGCAATGAGGCTGCTGAAGAGGTACACTGTTGAGGGCTCGGATTTTTTCGCTAAAAAATCTACTCTTAAACTTGAAAAGCTCCTGAACTCGGGCCTGGTGTGCATAGACCTGCACTCCCTTCCAACAGAGGAGATGAGAAGTTTGGCCGGGCTGACAATCCTGCAGTTTATAAAGGAGAAAATGAGGAGGAAGGAAATAAAGGAGGAGAAGGGGATAGATTTGTTCGTCGTGCTCGATGAGGCGTGGAAGATAGCGCAGGATGAGAGGAGCGATGTGATTACGATAGTGAGGGAGGGAAGGAAGTACAATTTTGCGCTGATTGTGGCGAGCCAGAATCCGAATGATGTGCATAAAACAATATTCAGCAATGTTGGAACGATGTTTATTCTCAGGCTCGTGCTGAAAGAGTTCAGGGAATATGTGCAGCATTCGCTCGGTTATTCTGAGTTTATAGATAATGAGGTGGCGAGGTTTGGGGTCGGCGATGCCGCCCTTCATATGATATTTTCTGAGAGGCGGGCTAGTGCATCTACTTTTCTTTTGAAAAGAATAGATGGCGAGGACCCTTTGTTTGTTTATTCGCTGGAGGTTGGTGGAATGGCTATTGAGATGGAGAGGGAGCAGTTCATAAAGCTGCTCCATGAGGTTGGGCTTAATGATGAGCAGATTACAATGGTGAAGCAGGAGTTTGAGAAGAATGACGGGAAGATGGACGGGGTGAAGCTCGTTGGTATGCTTGAAAAATTCGGGTACGCGAGGAGCGCGATAATTGCTTTTATGAGGCAGATGGGCGCGGATGAGAGGAGCATAGTCCAGCTGTTCGCGCTTTTAAAGAGAAGGACTGCTGAAAAGGGCGTTGTGGACCTTTACATTGAAGGGGGATAGGATGGAAACGGAAAAAATAATCATAAAGGCTAAGAGGAAGGGGGAGGAGCAGATTCTTTCCCTGCTCGGGGACTTGGGGTTCACGAGAATAGAGTATGAGGGAAAGAATATTGTTGTGGAAAAAATAGAAGCGGAGGACATGAAGGGAAAGCCGTTCCTTTTCTACAGAATAGTTTTCGCTCCGGATGAGATCGCGCTTGAGTACGCGGTCCCTCCGAAGTTCAACAAAAAACAGAGGTTCCTCCAGGTTTTCCCGGTGTTTTTGACATCGCTGAAGCTTGTTGAGAGGCATTATGAAATAAACGCGATTCCGGTTTACAACAATGTGGTTGAGTTTTTGGAAGACATGCAGAAAATGGTCGGGGCGGATATGATAGAGGTGCATTCAAAACTCACGGACCTGCAGCAAAAATACGACGAATTGAAGCACAAGTACGAGGAGCTTGTGAGGAGCAGCGAGGAGAACGCAAGGCTTCTGCTTGAATGCGAAAAGAAAAGGGTGAGTTTGGGGAAGAGGATAGAGGGGTTAGAGGGGATGGGCGAGGAGCTTCTTAAAGAGAGGATATACAAATGGCTGAAGGCGCATGATGGGGAGATGGATGTGGAGGAGTTCGCGAAGATAAACGGGATCCCGCCGGAAAGAGTTGAGGAAGGGCTTGAGATGCTTCTAAAAGACGGATACATAAAGAGGAAGTAGTGGTGGCATGAAGTATAAATTTGAAATCATCGGCGCGTATCCGAAAAGAAGGTTTGCTGTTTACGAGAAAAAGGAGGGTTTTCTAGATAAGATAAAAAAGATGCTGGGTGGGAAGAAAAAACCAAAATAGAAGAAAGAGGAAAAAGGCGAGAAAAAGGCAGTTGACACCCTCAACCTATGGGCCCGCCCCCATCAAGCGGCGTAAGAGAATCTCAAAATAAAAATTTCATTCGCCATCTGGTGAAGAATTGATGAACTCAATGCTTATGTTTGCATAGGTGATGTTCCTTTTCTGAAATCCATCAAGCCGCACGCAGCACGCAGAATGCAACGCAAATAAGCAGGAGAAGCATGGTGGATACCTTCTTTATGAGTTGGTTCTCGGCAAATTTAATAAAAAAATAAAAATTCTCCTCGCTTCTCGTAAGAGATAAAGAAAATAGGAGAGAAAGAAAAGCGAGATGCGAGTTTTTTATTTTTTGTTTTTATTTTTGCGACAGCGAATTTTTACGAGATAATTCGCAACAGGCCCATGAGAGAATACGGCAGTGGCTGTTTTTAATTTTTTGTTTTTATTCTATCAATATGGATTGCCGCGGGTATATGGAATGGCTCGGAAGTTTTGCAAGAAATGATATGAATGAGATGTTGGAAAAAATAAAAGTGGCGGTAAGAGTGAATGAAATAAAAACAGATTCCAGCGAATTCTTGCAATTCAGTGAATTAAAATTAGAACGCGCTTTTTTTGAAAATGCATTTTTTGTTTTGGATGAGGATATTAAACTTGGGAATACGGTAGAATATTTTTTGGGTTATATGCATACGCAAAGTCTGTCCTCGATGCTTCCACCGATAATTTTGGGGCCAAAACAAAATGAAAAGATATATGATGTTTGCGCTGCGCCCGGTTCAAAAACAACGCAGATGGCTGCGATGATGGGGAATAGAGGAGTGGTGTACGCAAACGATGTACGAATAGAGAGGATAAGCGCCCTTGTGAACAACATAAACCGGCTGGGTGTTTTAAATACGATAATAACCCAGCGCAACGGAGCAAAACTGCTGAAGCCGGATTATTTTGACAGGGTTTTGGTTGATGCGCCGTGCTCCGGTTTGGGCTCTTCCCCGCACGCGTACATGAGATGGCAACCAAAAGACAGCATAAAAATTTCCAATCTGCAAAAACAAATTTTGCTCTCCTCTTTTGATTCACTTAAGCAAAACGGCGCACTTGTGTATTCCACATGCACATACACACGAGAGGAGAATGAGGAGGTTGTTGCTTATTTGCTTGAGAAGAGGGAGAACGCAAAGCTGGCGAACATAGATGTTCCTTATGATATCCCACATGAGAATGGGCTAAGTGAATATGGGAATGAGTTTAGAAAGGTTTGGAGGGTTTATCCTTGGCATCTCCAAAGCGAGGGGTTTTTTATTGCAAAACTGGTGAAACAATGAATGAATTTGAGAATTATATAAAGGAAAGGTTCGGGATTGTTTTGCCTGATTGGGTGGTTGTTGAGGAGCATGGAGATAAGTTTAGAATAATGAATAAGGAAGTGAGCGAGGAAAGGCCAAAAAATTTTGTTTTAAAGGGAATTGTTTGCGGAAAAAAGACAACCTTTGGTATAAAGCCCACTACAGATTTTATCCAGATTTTTGGCCGTCTTGCCTGCAAAAACATTGCCGAAATAAGCCGGGAAGAGATGCTCGGATACGCAAAAGGAAATGATTTGGAAAGAGAGTTTGAGCTTGAGAACGGCTATGTTGTTTTGAAATTTGAGAAGCACATTATCGGGGTTGGGCTTTGCATAAATAAAAAAATAAAAAACCAGGTTGCAAAAGTTAAGAGGATTTAAACATTCACCTTACTCAATTCATTTAAATTGTTTATTGCCTCTTTATAGTTTTCTTCGTATTTGCCGCCCAACACAAGCCGTTCGGCACCAAGTTCTCTTATTCGTTTGTCTAGCTCCCTTGTCCTTTCAGCAAGAATCGCACGCGTAGCCTTTGCTCTTGTTTGCACATTCCTAAATGTTTCCAAATCTTTTTCAGTTATTCCATTGTCCTTCATTGCTCTTTTTACAGCGTAGTTTAAGAAAGATTGGCCAACAGAGCTTAACACGCCTAAGGAAAATTCAGCTAGAACCTCGGCTCGGATTTTATCTGGGTCATATCCATTTTCTTTGCACCATTCTTTAAAGTATTTTTCACCGTTTCGAGTAAATTTAAGCTCTCCTTTTTCAAATTTAAATATTCCAAAAAATACTAGGGTTGGGACAACATTTGAATTTAACCTAAAAACCTCGCCTGTTTTTTCTGTTTTCACAAAAGCAGAGAACTTATTTGGGTCATAGCCAAGGTTGAGAAGGTCTGTTCTGGTCAAAACCTGGCCGGCATTTTTTATATCCTGAGAAAAGGAAATCAGATTTATACCGTAGCCCATCGTCCTATCAATTAAATCCAATCTGTTTGCCATCTGGCTTAAGTCCTTTACATTATCAGATAAAACCCTCAAAAACCTTTGAACCGCTGGTGGTTGTTTTGATTTCGCGTAGTCGAAAGCTGTTTTTACGGAATCAAAAAAATATTTCTTCCAAAAATCTTCTGTTTTTTCAATTATAGTCGCATATAGCGCAAGGTCTCGTTTTTCTATTGTAGCGACCGTCTCTTTTGGGTTTGTTGTGTCGTAGGTTGTTTTTATTTCATCTGAGTCTGAAGAGGCTTGAGTAGGTAATAATATACTCTGGAGTTTATTTATTATATTATCTAATCGTATTATTTCTTCAGAAAGTTTTGCTACTGCATCTCCGATACTTGCCCCCATTTTTTCTTCTAACTTCAGGACATCCTCATGGGTTATTTCTCCTCTATCGAATATCCCGTCCACATCTGCTGATCCATCTAAATTAATTCGTCTTTTTGCATAGTCTCGCGCACCCTGTGGGAGTGCTCGCCAAGCATTTACTTTACTTTCACTGATTTTTTGGGGTGCCCCAGTTTCTTTTGCTTTTGCTCCTTCATTTTCAAGAACACTTTTAAGAATTTCACATGCTGTTTTTGCTGCTATCAAATCAGATAAGGTAAGGTTTTCAGGATTTTCCAAATCAATTATTCTCTCTTCAGGAGTGACTATGGTCGTTACCCTTGCATCGGTTTTTCCAAACTCATCCGGCTTTTTTTCAACAGCAATTTTGTACCCTTCTCTCTCTATTATAGTACGTGTTTCTTCTTGTTTTAGAATTTTTGGGGCAAGTTCATCCATTTCTTTTTTGGATTTCTGATACTCCTTCTCTAACATATCTTTTAAATCCTTAAGGCCCGCTTTTGATTGGTCATATTTTTTACCTGGGAAACGGGACTCAACCTCGTTTTTATTAAACTTATCATCAAAATAACATATAAATTTGTCATTCCACCAAATAGATTTACCTTTAGCAGAATCCACCCATAAATTAGTTGCAAACTGAAGTGCCCAATAGGCATACCCTCCTTCTTCACCAACCACTCTTTTCATTCCTTCTAGCCAATAATCAGCTAAATCCGGGCTTAAGCCCAATTTTATCAATTCTTCCTTTGCCTTCTCCGGGGTGATATTATAGTGCTCTGGTGGTTTTCCGTTTATTACATCTCTTAATATCGTTCCGATATCGCCTTTTTTAAGTAATGGCTTCGCATCTTTATTCCGCTTGTAATAATATTTTCTCTCTTCTATCTGTGCCCCAACCTGAAATATAAACATCCCTTCACCACTATTTTTTTCTCATTTAACACTTAAATACTTTTCCATTTCGCTCTTTTTCACTTTCAAAAAATCATATATGAATTTTAGAAATGC
>CAYXNY010000016.1:0-37355 GCA_964467175.1 Microcaldota archaeon
AAAAATATATGAAGGAATAATCGGGATCGTCTGCGGGATGGTGATGAGAGTCGGCTATGAGAAGCCGGTTTTAGGGATAAGCGAAAGCGAAGAAGGAGGAATAAAGGTAAGCTCAAGAGGGAACAGGAAAATGCTTGAGAATGGGTTGAATTTGGGGGGTGTAATGAGAGAGGCTGCTGAGAGGGTAGGGGGGATGGGAGGAGGCCATCATCTTGCCGCAGGTGCAGAAATTCCTAAGGGTAGCGTAAATGAATTTTTGGTTGCGGTTGGCGAAGAATTGAAAAAATTATAGCTCTTTTTCATTCCAGAGTTTTCTCTTTTGGTTTAGGAGCTCCTTCGCGACAGCGAGAAGCTGGGTGCTCAGCCTTAATGCCTCATCAGGGTTCAGCTTCATGGCGACATTCCCTGTGCTGTTTATAAGCCTTATGAGGAGTACGCCATCCCTTGGGAAGCCGTTGCTCTCAGAGGGAGGCTCGCTTTCTATTCTGAGGATTGTTTTGTGCTGCTCCCCTTTCTCATCCTTCCACCAATGAACTATCTCATCTTCTATCATACTAGCCGCCGAGAGGATGAGGATTTTTTTATTTATAAATGTATGGGGACCTCGGTTCCGATGTAACTATGGTTACAATCACCCAATAAACGCCCCCACCCTTATCTTCGGTCCACCATCAGAAACAGGCACGCTCTGGCCGCTTTTTCCGCAAAAGCCAGGGTCCAATCTTACCTCTTTTCCTACAAGCTCAACATTTTTTATGGTTTCAAAGAAATTCCCAGAAACAACGACATCCTTAAAAGTTTCCAAAAATTTTCCATTCTTGAATTTCCATCCTATCGCGGCCTTGAACATGAACCCGCCAGTAAAGGGGTCGACGCTCCCGCCGTTCATCCCCTTCAAAAACACGCCTGTCCCTTCAAACATCTCCTCATCGCCCGCATCCCCGGGAAGAATGTAGGTGTTGCTCATGCGAACAATGGGCTGGTAGGCGAAGCTCTGCGCCCTTGCATGGCCGTTCGGCTTTCCGAAAATTTTTGCGGCGTGCTCGTCCTTTAAGTATTCTTTCAAAACCCCTTTTTCAATTATTCTTACCTCCTTTCCCTCATGCCCCTCGTCATCATAAAAATAACAGCCGAAGCCAAGCATCGGATTATCAACAATCGTAAGCTTACTGCTCGCGATCCTCTTCCCAATCTTCCCCCTGAACAACGACTCGCCTTCAAGAACAGTGTCCGCCTCGCTCGCATGCCCGACCGCTTCATGCGAAAGCAGGCCTGCTATCTCGCTGTCCAAAACAACCGCACATTTTTTTGGCTTTATCCTCTTCGCCTTAAGCAATTCTTTCGCGTATTTCTCTGCTTCTTTCGCGGCACTAAAAAATTTCTCCCTAACTTTTTCATCAAATTTTCTCTCCCCGACCCGAGAGGAATACTGTTCTATTCTGTTTCCTTTTTTCGCAAAGACGGAAATCCTCCCGTAAACATAAAACCCCTCCTCTTCTATTTCAGCCCCCTCGGTGTTCTCAAACTCCCTCCCCACCTTCCATATTCTCAGGGAGACCTGTTTTTTGTATGCATCCACAGAATCATAAACCTCCTTGATGAACCGGGCCGCATGCTCGGCATCCGGCACAACATCGCTTGTTTTTCTCCTGCCCTTCAACTGCGAAGGAACGATCTTTAGCTTTCCGCCCCGCGCAGAAGCAATCCTTTCGGCTTCTTCGACAACTTTTTTCTCATCGCTTCCGGAGGCAAACCCCCATCCATTCTTCAGAGCCCTTGCGGAAACTCCTCCGCTGCTCCCAGAACCTATCTTCATCTCGCCGTTTATAATGCTCAGAAAAAGCTCCTCAGAAATTTCCCTGCGTATCTCAGCGTACATCCGCGCCCACTGTCTCTCTCACGGCCTTCTTGTCCTGCTCGTCCTTTACAAATGCGATCAGAAACTCCTTTTCAAAAGGAACAAGCATTATCTTCTTCGAAGCGGTCTCTATCGCTATCTCCTCCACGCTGTCCTTTACCTGCTCGAAAACCACAGCCATCCTGTTTACTATGCCTGCCGAGAGAACAACCACCGAATCATCCAACGCTCCGCTCTGCTCCTTTATCTTTCCATCCCGGGTTATAACGGCGGAATCTATCCCCTTCTCCTTAAGCTTATCAACCATGCTCATACTATCTCCACCCCTGTCGGCCCTATTTTTACAGGAACATCAGCTGGAAGGAGCGAAGAGGAAAGCTCATACGCGCCCTCTTTTTCCTTAAGCTCAAAAACCTCTCCTATTGAATGCAAAAATGTATTCAGAAGCTTTTCATCATGCATCCTCTTTTCTATCAGAAGGAAGAGCGTCGCGTTCGCGGCCTTCAGCCTTCCCTCAATAACCTGGAAAAACTTCAGCACAGAATCCTGGGAATTGTAAAGGAGGAATGTTGAGAAGGAGTGGAATATGAACCGTATTTTCTTTCCGCCGCTCTCCCTTATTGCGTCGTTCACAACCAAACTCAAATCATTGAGCGCGGTCGGCCCGTCTATAAACACATCGCGCCTCGACTCGTCCTTCACCCCGACAGTTGCCGAATAGCAGTCTATGTACTTTATTCCGTTTTTCAGCTTCATTCCAAGGCCCGCTGATTTCGACTCAACCTCCTTTGGAAGCATATCCGAAGCGAGATAATAAACGGCATCCCCTTTTTTTATGCCTTCGTGCGCAAAATGGAACGCAAAAACCGCCTTCTCAATTCCGGCGGGGCCCAGAAGAACAACAGAGCCCGGGTTCGAATACCCTCCCTCCAGCATGATGTCGAGCTCCTTTATGCCTGTAGAGATTTTATTCTCCCTGAAAAGGTACTGCTCTTCCATGGGATAAAAAGAGGGGCAAGGAATTAAAAATGTATTTGATTTTTGAAAATTATTCTTCAAGTTCTCCGCGATTTATTTTTTGGCTGTTTCATAAGCGTCATACATCTATTTTCCTCATCTTTTAGGAGAAGCGAATAATATTTTTTGTTTTTATTTTTTTTTATTTAAGCGAATGCCGGTTGAAAATGTTTTAAATTTGCAACACCCTGGATAGAAAGGAAGAGAAAGATTAATAAACAATTTGCAGGAATTTTAACCTATGGCAAAGAAAACAGAAAGCAAAAAGAAGGACCCGGCAGTAGCGGCAATACTTGCTCTTGTCGGCGGGATAATCGTTGGTTTTCCGGGAATCGGCTACATGTACATGGACAACATGAAAAAAGGCCTGATATACGGAGCGATATGCTGGGTGCTGTATGGAATAATAGTAGGAGCATTCATGGTAGGCAGCATTGTAACGTTTGGAATTGGAAGCATTATCTGCCTTCCAGTATTTGCGCTCCCGCTTATATACATTGTGGTAGTGACCTACGACACATACCTTTATGCAAAGGGAGAAAAAACAATCCTGCCGGAATTCTAAATTTTTTTATTTTTTATAATACGGAACGGACGTATGGAATAAAAAAGAAAAAAAGAAAGAGTTTATTTTATTTTTTCAGTACGCTTCCTATGAAGTAGCCTATCACTGCAAGGACCAAGCCGACAAAGAAGCCGACTACCGCTCCGACCACGAGCGCGATGACGCTTACTCCAGCTCCGAACATCGCACCAAATGCATCGGTTGTGCCGGCAGCCATTCCAACACCCAGCCCAAGCATGTTCACAACAAGCGATATCACTCCGCTGACAATCGCTACGATAACCGCTGTCAGCCCTCCAACCAGCGCTGCGTCCACTATCTCCAGCTTTGCCTTGTATATGAGGAAGCCAAGCCAAAGATAAAGTGCTATATTTATCATCAGCATCGGCAGACCGATTATGCATGCAAGCGTCGCTCCGACTACCGGTATCACGCTCAGCAACGAGCTGAGAATTGCAAGGGCAAGAATTACGATCACAGGTATCTTTGCCGCTCCAAATCCTTTTCCTAAATTCATAACACCACCGAAAAAACCTCTTCTGCAAAGCTTAAAAATATTGCGACTTTCTTATAAGGTGTAGAAAGGTTTAAAAACATGTATATACATAAAAATATGTGGGTGAAAACATGGGGGTAAAGGATAGGATAAAGGAAATTATGCTCGCCCTTGGGATAGCAGTATCACCAGTGGTTGCAAATGCAGAGTTCAATATATTCAACCCGGCAACATGGGGAGGTTACAAACCAGGAAGCATTGCCGCCAGTGTGTTTGAACAGGATACTTCAAGGGTAGACACTACTTCGGTTGTCTCCGCAAAACCTTCGGGTGGAAATCTTGGTTCTCTTTTGGGCGTTGGTCAAAGCGAGATAGATAAAGCAAGAAAAGAATGGGAACAAAAGATAGCTGAAATAGAGAAAAAACGGGCGGAAGAAGAAAAGAATAAAGGAGAATACAAGGTCCAAGAAATAAAAAAAGCGAACATAGATGCAGTTAACGCAGCAATTTCTGCTCTTTATAACGAAGTTGACCCACGGGTTTTGAACATTGTTCTGCCTGCCTGGTCCTTAAGCCCTGCGACAAGAAACAGTCTTGAAGTGGCTTACGGCACTGGGTTGACGGACCTCCAATATAAACAATTGCTTTTTTGGGATGAATATAAGTATGCGAAAATAAAAGCAGGTGAAATATGCGCCCAGCTCGGAATAGCATACAACGAGGTTGATGCGAAAGAATTTGCTCTTGCCTATGCCTCCATGGCTACGCTTGGCTATGGAATAGGAAGGCCAAATATGAGAAATTCCCTTGATATTGCAACAGCAACCATGCAGGCAAATGTTGATTCTTCGCAGTGGAGCCTTCTTCTTGTCCTACAATATCTGCCACGAGGAATTCAAACAAAATATGGATATGTGAACCTGGACTATCCAAAATCAGTAATTGCTGATGTGTGGAAAGTGTACAATAGAACTTATGTTGACTATGGTTCTGGGGTTTCACCTGTTCCGGTTGAAAAACCGTCTCCTACTCAGTCAACACAAACAGGGTTATCAACAAAGCAACCACAATCCAGCCAGCAACCTTCAACACAACCTTCAACACAAGAGGAAATAAAAGTGCAAACTGCATTAGAGACAATCAATTCAGCATTAGCCGCTCTTCAAAAAGGAAAAGAGATGGATTATGAAAAAAAGGTTAGATATTTTGACAGAACGATAAATTACGGCGAGATGCTTTATGTCATAAAAACCAAATCCTCAACCATAGATGTTATTTTACTAGAAGCTAATGGAGCAGGATTGATAAGTTATTACCAAGAGGGTGGAGTGTGGAAAGCATGCCTAACCCCGGATGCTATAAGAGTTTTGAAAGAAAACTATGGATATAAGGACAAAGGAAACTTTGGCAAAAATATAGAAAATTTGAATAGAACTCTTCAAAAAATGGCGAACGCCAGAAACAGCAGCGCAGAAGAATTTGACAATACATTGGCAAAAGCATTAGAAGATGCCGGGAGAGATATTGTCCCCCAGGGGCAGATTTTGGTTGATGCGCTTAAAGATGGCGGGGTTAAGGCATTGCAGAACCAAATCACGAACTATCAGGCCATTCAAAGCGGGAATCAAGCAGAAATCGATTCGGCCTACTCTAACCGTATAAACCAACTATCAGAGCTAAAGAAGCTTGTCGAAGAATATAGTAGAGAAACAAACCCCACAAAGAAAGCCAGTATTCTTGAGGAGATAGGAAAACTTGAAGCTAGAATGAACGTTAAATTGCAACCGTCAGTTTATGAACAGCTTACTGGCAGAAAATATGAGGGGAAGGGATCGGGTGTTCCATCCGCAGACGAGGTTTTGGAAAAAGTAGATGGAATCCCAAAAACTCCGGGAGACACGTTGGAAAAGCAGCAACCTGGTTCTGTAGGAAACTTTGAAATCGTGGTCGGCGCAGGAGAAGTGACACCAGATAACATAGGGAACACGACCTTCCAGCCGAGCGGATATGACTTCCCAATGACCGTTAATGCTTACTTGGAAACTTTGCCTGTCTCACCGCACATAGCATACGATGAGCATGGAGTTGAATACGAAGCAACCGCTTTAACGCCAGAAGAAAAAGCAAAGGTCCTAGAAAAGCTTGCAGATGATATTAAAGCTGGCAAAATCAAAACAATAAATGAAAGGACAATAAAAGAAGCGGTAAAAGAAGCGACGGGGTTGGACGTATCCATGGATAAGGGCGAGCTTCAGGACTGGAAAACAGCATTCAAACCCAGAGGATACAGGTGCAACGGTACGCCAAAAAACGGCGTGCGCGTATAATTTTTTATTTTTTTGTTTTTAGCAACTTGCAAAACGCAAGAAATAAAAACCTGTGAAGCGAAAGTTTTTTGATGGATTACGCAACTCGGCCTATTCCCACAAAGGAAGTAAAACCTTTCGCAGAACCAGAAATAGTTCCAGCACTCCAGCGGGCGCAGGCTCCAAAGAAAGAAGAGAAAAAACAGGAGAGCTTTCCGAAAATATTTTTCAACTATTTCATGGAATTCTTCAAAAATCCGTTCAATCCGTTGAACCAGTATGCGATAAGGGACAATCTGAAAGAAATGGAAAAGCCCGGGAACAGGGCGGAGTTTTTCAATTATTTTGCGCTTGCTGCGGAGATGGAAGAGAAAAAAAAGAGATGGGAGAAGGAGGAGCTTGAAAGGGCAAAAAAGATTGCGGAGTATTATTTTGAGAAAAAAGGGTTTGAAGAAGGCGGAAAGGAGCTGATCGCAAAAGCAGAGAGCATGGGAAACAACCTCGAAACCCTCTCCTACGAAGTTGAAGCCATTCCGCCCGAAAATCTGCTCGAGATTGCGAGGCTTATTGAAAGCGAGGATAAAAAAGGGCTGGAGAAGGCCCTCAGCAGAATGGCGGATGAGCATCCAGCGTTTGCGGATGTAATAAATTTTATTATAACTGAAAGGGAGGCGAGATTTTTCCTAAAAAAAGCATTTCCCATTAATAAAAAAGCGTTTGCAAAAATTTTCGGAGTAAAAGGAAGAACGCATTTGATAAGGCTGCTCAGGGCGTATGCAAAAATTCTTAGCGATGAGAGATACCTCATGCTTCTGAAAGCAATGGGAAGGGCGAGGCTGAAAGAGCTGAGGGCGTTCGCCTTCTCGCTGGACCCGGTGCTCAGATACATTTTTTTGAGGAGGGTCCTTCCGGCGCTTTATGCGTGCGGGATGGTGAGCATGGACCTGGGCGAGGTCGTGAAAAGAATGATGAAAGAAAGCATGGGTGGGAGGGTAAAGGCAAACCCCGTCCTGCTTAGAATGTTCGCGAAGCTCCCGAAGTTCCTTTTCTTCTTCGGCCAACCGGATGGAAAAACCCTGGAGCTTTTTATTGAGGGGAGGATATGGAAGAGATAGAAAAACTTCTGAAAGCAGAGGGGATGGAGTATTTTGCGAAAGTTGAGGAGGGCTTCCTCTCTGAAAATGCTACGAGAACGCTGTTCGCGCCGAGCACCTCATACTTGGGAAGGGTTTTGAGAAATGCCGAAGGAGGAGACGTAAGGTCTATCGTGTTCTCCGGAATATTCCTGGATTATATGGCAAGGCATGTTGATATATTCGGCGAAACAGAGTGGGAGGTCTTCATATTCGACAGGGTAGCAAAATCAAACATCCTGGACCTTTTCATGGAAAAGAGGTTTTCAGAGCTTTCCAAAATAATCTCATTTCCGGTTGAAACCCCGTTAGGGATGAAGAGAGCAGAGCGAATTCTCATAAACGACGGAAAGAAAACAGCGGTATTTGAAGCAAGCGGAAAACCTGTCGCTGAACTAAAAACAGCAAAACCGCCCTTCCGGTTCCTAAAACCGCCTTTTGCGGTATGCTATGAAAAAGACGGAATAGAGCCGTCTTTATACCTGTCTGACAAGAAAGGCGACCTCAACCTCTCGCTTGCAAGCGTTGTTTTTGCGGTCGACAGCGAAAGCGCGTACTCCTGGGGCAGAAAAACCCTTTCCCTGAGCTCCTCGCCCCTTGTTGCGCTCTGCCAGGCAAAAAAGCGCCTGGACAATGTTATTTTCGGTGGGATAAAAAAATCAAAAAGTATTCCCTGGCACGGCATCCTCCTGAACACGGAATTTGCAAAGGAGGTCTCCTCCTTTCTGGAAGGAACGGAAAAAACAAGGGCGGAAAAAAGAGTTGAAAACATGGAAATGGCAAATAAAATCGGGCTTTACATGATGAATTTTGGCGGGGATTCCAAGATGTTCAACGAGGAGAGGAAGAGGAGGGAAAGGCTGTTCAACAAAGAAGTTGTTGTAAGCCCGGATTTTATTGAATTTTTCAAGAAGGAAGGGTTGAAGGAGGGCGTGGACTATATAATTTCCGGGGGGGAGATCGTTGCGAAGCTGGCAACGATAATAGGAATCGGGATGAGAAGGATGTTCGCCCAGAGGTTCTACATAAGGCTCAGTTATGATGAGAAAGGTGAGAATGTGAAAAAGGACATAGGTGCCTCCATAAAGACCGCGTCCATATACAGGAACAAAGCGCTTCCCGGAGATGTGGTGGTCATGGGGCAGGTTGAAAGCGCGAAAAAAATATCCATCGCCTACGGAAATGTTTTCGAGGGAGAGAGGGCGTATGTGAATAAAATATTTAATCTTTTGCCAACAGATATGTTTTTAGGGTTTGAAGAAAGCTATAGGGTTGAAACGATACTGGGCAGGGTGCTGTTCAATCCTGAAGAGGGAGTGTAGATGGAAAAGATGAAGCTCTCCATGGCGGGCGAGATCGCGATGAGCGAAAGCCCCGGAGAAACGATGAGAAAGTGGAGGGAGCTTTTTGCAATAAGCCAAGCGGAGCTCGCAAAGCACCTGAACATAAGCTCCTCAACCATAAGCGACTACGAGAGCAATAGGAGAAAAAGCCCAGGAATAAATGTAATAAAAAGGTTCGTTAACGCGCTTTTTGAGATAGATGCAAAAAGAGGCGGGATGATCGCAAAGAAGCTGAGCCAGGAGGAGAAGGAAAGCGAGGAGTATTTTGAGGTGCACGAATTTACAAGGGGAATCCTCCTTTCTGATTTCGTGGGGATTATAGGCGGAAAGGTGCTTACAAACAAGGAGCTTTTGGACGAGATAAAAATCTACGGATACACCCTTATAGACAGTATGAAGGTCATTCTTGAAATGCCATACCCGCATTTCCCAAAACTCTACGGAAGCATAGGCGACAAGGCATTTGTATTCACAGGGGTAAGCACGGGCAGAAGCCCTCTGGTTGTTATAAGGGTTGCGCCCACCAAGCCAAAGGCAGTTGTTCTTTTCAACCTTGACAAGGTCGACCCGCTTGCGCTGAAAATTTCCGAGAGGGAGAAGATTCCGGTGATAGTAACGAAGATGGAGATAAGCAAAATGAAAGAAGCGCTGAATAAAATATAGATGGATTAGAGCTTTATTATTTTTCCGTTTCTCCCCGCGGAAATTTTAAGGATGCCACCGTATTCGCTCACCCAACCGTTCTCAACCTTCACCCGGTCGCCTTTTTTTATCCTCTCCGCGTCCTCTGCCCAGAGAACAAGCGTAACTTTTCCGCTGTCATCCTGCAGAACTGCGTTCGCAACCTTCACAACCTTTCCGGACATCGTGCTGACTTCGCTCATCTCATCCTTGCTCACAACCTTTCCCTCGATAGTGGCGTTCTGGTTCGCTTTGAGCTCTGAAATTTTCATATATACACCTATTTGTTAAAAACAGGAAAAGAATT
Source organism: Microcaldota archaeon (assembly GCA_964467175.1). Classification (GTDB taxonomy): domain Archaea; phylum Micrarchaeota; class Micrarchaeia; order Anstonellales; family J096; genus JAWAFD01. The sequence continues at coordinate 9,707 of CAYXNY010000016.1, forward strand.
AAAGGGTTTGGTTGTTTTTGCTCAAAGCCGGCCTGCTACAAGCATCTTAATGGCATTCCAAAGAAGGTATAACGATACGCTGACCCTCTTCTCGATCTGTTTTCTGCTCCAAAAAGCCGGGTTTGCAAGGTTTCTGAACCTCAACTCGCAGCGCATCCGGTAGAGCGCTATTTCTGTATCGCTTGAGGGGAGGGACTTCTCTTCCATTACCGCATCAAATATTCTCGGGTTCTGCTCGCGGATCCACTCTTCGTTCAATTCGATGTATTTTTCCTTGAACATTTTTACATGTTCGCTCCTGCTTATTATGCCTACGCCCATCAAAACAAATACAGCGGACGCAACAGATTGAAAAATCTTGCCGGGAAGGTCTTTCTTCCGTATCTCTTTTAGGGGGGTAAAATTTTCCAAATCAAAAAACACAACGCTGCACCTGTTGCTTGAAAAATCAACGCCTATGTTTGCAAAATGAAGGTCGTGGTGGATCCCGAGCCGGGTAAAAAGAGCGAGGGCCGTTGCGGTATTTATCGCTGTATTCTCAGCAACAACGTCAGAAACCCTATCGCCGGCAATTATGGAAAGCGGGGTGTTTATCACGCTGTTTCTAGTGAAGATGGTTTCTCCGGTTTTCTCATTGAACAGCAAACATGACGGAAGCGGGACTATTTTCTGGCCGGGCCCGAACCCAAGCTCGAGAGGGTATTCAAGCAGTTCGTAAAGATAAACATTTGAATAGAATTCATGCTCTATGCCCCGGGCTTTTTTTTCGGTTATTCGTTTGCTTTCAAAAATACCATAGTCCGGCATCTTTATGATGTACAGCCTTTTTTCCTCCCTTCCGGGCGGGTATTCGAGTTCAAAAACAAGGTTTTTGCTCGGAATGCTTTCCTTATTTGCTCTTGCGCGCTCTCTTATCTTCTGCGTATTGTCGAGGATATAATTGGCAAACTGAGTTTTCGGCCTGGACCCTATGTACCTTACCAAAAGCCAGGGAGGCCGGCCGAATTCTTCAAAAACAACCACCTTCCTGACAACTTCAATAAACTCGCCTTTTATTCTTTTATCCTCCAATCTTAGTTTTCTAAGTTTCACAAAATAAATTTATGTGTAAAAAGTTTTTTAATCCTGCCTATACCTTTCTAAACTTAAAACCGTAGTGTATAAGCCCTTCCGGGTCGTCGCTCTGGATTTTTCTGAATGCCGCCTCCACCCTGTCTCCTATCTTCACATCCCCATTATCCACAAGCTGGCCGAGAACCATCGCTCCCTCTTCAAGCTTCACAAGCACTATCGTATACGGAACCTGCTCCTCAAACCCTGCCGGCGGGGAATACACGACAGAATAGCTGTAAACCTCGCCCTTTCCTGAAAATTTAAAAGGCGCTATCCTTCCCTTTCTCCTGCAATTTTGACAAACCTTTCTGGGAGGGAAAAACTTTTCGCCGCAATTAGTGCACTGCGTACCTTCTAACCTGTACCTCTCAGGATACCTTCTCCATGCCAAAGAAACTGATTCCCTCATGCTCACACCTTCGTGAATATATGAACAACTGCTGTTCCCCCGCTCCCGCCTACATTGTGCGTAAGCCCTATCTCTGCGTTCTCAACCTGCGTTTTTTCCGCCTCCCCCCTCAGCTGCCATACAACCTCAACCGCTTGCTTTATCCCGGTCGCTCCTACGGGATGGCCGCATGCCTTCAGCCCTCCGCTCGTGTTTATGACAATCTTTCCGCCAAAACTTGTTTCTCCTTCTAGAGCAGCCCTTCCCCCTTCCCCTGGCTTAAAAAATCCAAGGTCCTCTGTTGCAACTATTTCCGCAATCGTAAAGCAGTCGTGCACTTCTGCAACATCTACATCTTCGGGCTTTATTCCTGCCCTTGCATACGCCCTCTGCGCCGCAACCTTTGCGGCATTCAAGCTTGTTATTATTTTCCTGTCGTGAAGGGCTAGCGTGTCCGTTGCCTGCTCTGATGCGGCAACTTTTACGATTTTATCCCTTGGCATAAGCTCCTTTGCCTTTTCCAAAGGGGCAAGGATGACTGCTGCAGCACCATCCGTTATGGGCGAGCAATCAAAAACTTTCAGCGGAGAGGCGACAATCTTTGAATTCAAAACAGTTTCAATCGTTATCTCGTTCTGGAATTGGGCGTATGGGTTTTTCGCACCGTGCGCGTGGTTTTTCACGGCCACGCTCGCGAGCATTTCTTCTGTTGTTCCGTATTCATGCATGTGCCTTCTCGCTATGAGCGCATAGAGAGCAGGGAATGTCGCACCGAAGAAAAGCTCCCACTCCTGGTCCCCTGCTCCACCTAAGATTTCTGTAACCTGCTCCACGCTCAAATCGTTCATCTTTTCCACTCCGCCCACAACAACAAAATCATGAACGCCGCTCGCAACCGCAAGGACCCCTTGCCTAAGCGCAAGCCCTCCTGACGCGCACGCACCTTCAACCCGGGTTATAGGAATCGGGGTAAGGCCCATCTGGTCCGCAAGAAGGGAGCCGACATGCTCCTGGCCTATTAAGCTTCCGCTTGCCATTGTTCCAACATACCCTGCGCTTATCTCGTTTCCTGTTAAATTCGCGTCCTGGATTGCCTTTAAACCCGCTTCGAGCACCAGATCCCTGTATCCTTTATCCCAGTGCTCTCCGAATTTAGTCATGCCTACGCCTATCACTGCCACTTCTCTCATGGCTCGTTTTGTTTTTTGGAAGGGTTTAAAAAATTAGCGAAAGGGAGTTCGGCAGAATGCGAACATGCTCGCTCTGTTCTAAAAAATGGCTTATTGGGAACGGATTTAAAAACTTTTCTCCTCTTTAAAAATAATAAAATAACGAAGAGGATCAGAATGACGAATGGAGGTCAAATTGGGATTGGGCATAAAGGAACGAGAGCTAATCTAACGTGTAGAGGAAAGAGCGGATTTGGAGAACCTATCGTTGAAAAAGAACCTGCGCCGAAAGTAGGATGCACGCTTGTAATAATAACCGATCCAGAGAGGCGGGAAGAACTGCGCAGACTAGGCCTTACGAATCTTGGCCATATCATTGGTGTAAAAAACAACAATTTTGAAGTTTTAATTCCCGGCAGATATCCGTGGCTTGATCAATACAGAAGGAATGAGTTGAAATTCCCGTACGATTTTAAAAAACAAGAGTAGTGGGAGCATGGGATATAGAGAAATGACATGGAAGGAGATACGGAGAATAAACTGGATGCTGATGCAGTTAAAGGGCACGGGTAAGGGTAAGGATTATATCGGAACATTGGCTGCACGGGTAGGAAAGTATCCGTATTCTGAACTCGAAAAGGTTCCGGTTAGGATTAGGGAGGTTTTGGAAGAAGAAATCAGGATAATAAAAGACGACAAACCAAAAAACCCAAAAGAGTGGATAAAGAGAGCATTTTACAAGATAATGTTAAAAAATGCTATAGGGCTTTTTGATGAAGTAGCTGTTAAGGAGTATAAAAAGGAAAAGGAAAATGAGCAGACAAAAAATCTGCACAAGAAGAGATAAGTGGATTTTCTTACCTATTTTTAAATTTTATCTCAGAATTTAAACCGATGCTTGGATGGAAGATTCTTCCTGAGGGCGAGTACAGAATAGAAATGCCCCAGCTCAGCGAGGACGAAGAGCGGATGGTTGAGGTTGTAGAGGAGAGGTTCAAGGAGGTCGCCCGGCTTAGGGAGATGAGCAACAAAGAGGAAATTCTTGAAGCAATAAAAGAAACCCTACAAAATACCGCTGCAGAGGAGGGTATATATTTAGACAGCGACCAAGAGGAGTACCTCTCAAAGGTCGCCTACCACCACATTTACGGGTTTGCATTTTTGGATGAACTGTTGAAGGATGGGCAGATAGAGGAGATAAGCATCGTCGGCCTGAACAGGCCTGCGTATGTTTACATAAGAAAGCAGGGATGGAAAAAAGTGAACGCTGCTTTTACCGATGAAAAGGCTTTAATGGATGTTATTAATAAGATGGCAAAAACCCTGGGAAGGAGGATCACTCTCCAGAACCCTAGACTGGATACGATGCTCCCGGACGGCTCAAGGCTCCACGCGTCCCTTCCGCCGATTTCTGATGGGGAGATAACGATAAGGAGGTTCAGGGACAGGCCGTTCTCGCCTAAGGAGATAGTCGAGCTGAAAACAGCCAGCTACGAAACAATGGCGATCCTCTCCCTCCTCATGCAGAGCGACAGCTCCATTCTCATTGCCGGAAACACCGCAAGCGGAAAAACAACAACGATGAACGCTCTGTTTTCCTTTGTACCAAAAAACGAAAGGGCACTTATCACAGAAGAAACTCCGGAGATAAACATCCCGCACGAGCATAAAGTAAGGATGGTCGCGAACAAGGAGATGGGAGTAAGTTTGATGGACCTAGTGTACGATTCTTTGAGAATGAGGCCAGACAGGATAGTTGTCGGGGAGGTAAGAAACAAAGAGGAGGCGAGGGCTCTTGTGGACGTCCTTCTCGGAGGGCAGGCAAGAGGAGCGTACGCAACATTCCACGCCCAGAGCGCGAACGAGGCGCTTTTGAGGTTAGAAAGCTTCGGGATAAGCGAGATGGATTTGAACAGCATAGACGCTATTCTTGTGCAAAGGAGGATGCTCATATACGATTTGAAGGAGAGGAAGAACATGGAAGTAAGAAGGGTTGTGGAGCTCAGCGTTGTTGAAAACGCAAAGGCAATCCCGATAATAAAATACAACCCGGCGAGGGATGTGTGGGATGACAAAAACATAAAAAAAGTTTTCCCAATGCTCAGCGAAAAACTTGGAATAGGGGAAGAAGAAGTAGAAGAGGAGTACAAAAAGAGAAAAACGGAAATTGAAAAGGCGCCGGTGGAATTCGGGGAGTTTTTTGCGAGCGTGCAGAAAGCGTTCTATGGGTTGGAAAAATAGTTGTTTGCACTAGATTATAAAAACTTTAATCTAGTGAAAACAGACACGAATATAAATTTTTTGGTAGAAATATGCACATGGACAAAGTATTTTTAAGAAGATACAAAAGGGTTCTAGAAATCCTTCCGGCTGTAGCTGAGTGTTTGAACATGAGAGCCGTTCTAGTGGGCGGAACTGCACTCGCACTTTTTCGTCTACAACATTTTCATTTTTAAAAGCATGAAAAACGAGGGCGAAATTTACGAGATAATAAAAAAGAATGGGCTTCCGAAAAATATAGAAGAATTGAGGATGGTGACTGAGGAGGAAAGATACAAGGAGTTTATCGAGGTGTTGAAGAATGCTTCCTAAACAAGTGGTAAGCTATAAGCAGCTTTTAGAAGAGGGACTTACAAAAAAGGAGATTTTATTGTTGTTTTCATCGCTTAAACTTTTTCCAACCCCTTTCAAGGGCATATACTATGTCCCTATGAATGAGGAAAGAAAAGCGTGGTTCATAGAAAAACCTCTGCAGGTCCTGAGCATGGCAACAGCTATTTTCCTTGGAACAAATAATTTTTACTATACTTGCGAAACTGCCGAAGAGTACTTGGGGATAAAGTGGAGGCCGATGGGAAGGGTGCATATTGCAAATGAAAGAATAAGCAAAAGAATAAACTTAGTAGAAAGAATAAAACGGAACCTCTCAAAAGGAACATTCAGAGCGAAAAAAATAGCAACGATCCTTTCTTTCTACGGAAAAGAGATCATATTCCACAGGACGAAAAACCTTGAAAAGGCAAAAACAAAATCAACGCCTTATGGAAAATTTGCCTTGAGGAGGCAGATAGCAAAGGATAAAAAAAGTTTTAAATGTTAAAACAGCAGGATGGTTGGAAAAATGAACCTCTTTGAACTCGCAGAAAGGATGCCCGCGCTGAACGTGAAGGCGCCGGGCGTAAAAAAAGCCCTCAGAAGTCTAGGGTATGAAATAGACGAGGGAAAGTTCGTTTCCCTTGGGATTGTTTTTGGGCTGGTTTTTTTTGTTTTAGGCCTTTTATTGGGCGGGCTTCTGTTCGGGGTTGTATTTTTCGCATTCGGCTATGTGTATGTGCTCTACTACCCGCAGATGAAGGTTGCGAAAAGGATCGCGGATATAGAAGCAGAGATGCCGCTTTCGCTGAGAACATTGGGAATGCTCCTGAATATGAATGTTCCTTTTGTGAAGGCGCTGAAGGTTGTTGCGGAAACAAAAAGCCCGTTTGGGGAGGAATTGGAAAGGGCGGTGAAGGAGATAGAAAGAGGCTCAAGCATTCCGAAAGCATTGGGAAGCATAGCCGAAAGGATGGACAGCATCCCAGTGAAAAGGGCGATGGCGCAGGTAATCTCTGCATACGAGCAGGGCGCCGGAGGAAACGAGATAAAGAGAATAGCGAACGAATTGCTAAGCGTGCAGAGGCACAAGATAAAAGAGTTTTCCTCAAAAAGCGCAATGTACGGGCTGTTTTTCATAGTCATGGCCGCTGTTGCGCCGACATTCTTTCTCGTGATGAGCGTTGTTGGAAGGTTCGCATTCCAGATGGATGTTTCCGGAGAAATGGTTTACATAATGTATCTCATTGTTTTTCCTCTTTTGAGCCTTCTCATCCTTCTCCTTTCAAAATCCTCCCTTCCGCCCTCCCTTTTCAAAGAGAAGAGGCAGTTCAAGGCATACCTTCCTCTTCTCGTGGCGGCAGGGGTTGTTGCAGCCGTGTGGCTCATACCCATAGATGTAATTTTTAAGGTGGCGGCGCTTGGAGTAATCCTTCTCATAAGCGCAAAGAATTTCTACTCCTCCTATAAAGAGGGAAAAGAAGTGGAAAGCATAGAGAGCAACCTTCCGGATGCGCTTTTCAGCATAGCCGGAATGCCAAAGGGAGCGCACATAGAAAAGATATTTGAAAGGATAGCGCGTGCTGGTTTTGGAAGGCTGAGCGAGGAGTTTGAAACAGCCAGCAAGCAGATGAAGGCGAACGTAAAGCCCGAGATTGTTGTGAAGGATTTGGGCGAAAGGGTGGGAAGCGACATGCTCATGAGAGCTGGAGAGATAATGGTCAAAGTTTTCGAGGCAGGCGGGCATATAGGCGAAAGGCTCGCCGAGCTTGCAGAGGACATGCTTTTGTTCTATGAAATGAAGAGGGAAAGGGCGAATGTCCTGAGCATGCAGAAATACACGCTTATTGCAGGGGCGGTGATAATCCCGCTCATACTCGCAACCGCGCTAGGGCTTGTTGGAAAGATCGCCGCACTCATGGAGGAGCAGTCTGATATTGTCGATGTTGCGCACTCAGTTATCCCGGTATATCTGATAATCTACTCCGGACTAACCGCTTTCTACATAAGCGATAGCGAAGGAAAGCCATCAAAAGGGCTCGTTTATTTTGTTGGGATTGCGATCGCCTCCATTGCGATATTCTACCTCTCAGGGAGCAGCGGGGTGGTTGGGTAGATGATAGACAAAGCGACATATTTTGTTTATTCCCTGAACAACCCTGTCCTTGATTTTGTTTCAACCCTTATGAACAGCCAGGCATTCCTCGTCATAGCGATCGCGTTCCTGATAGTCCTTTTTGAAAGAAAGGAAAGAAACTTCGCGAGAATAAGCAAGATACTTTTCATAATATTTCTCGCGTACATTTTAACAGAAGGGCTGAAAAGCTTTTTTGCTGCCCAGCGGCCGTGCGTCTCTGAAATTGTTTCAAAAATTCCCTGCCCTGCTGATTTCGGCTTCCCGAGCGGGCATGTCCTCATAGCCGCATCGGTTATGTTCGCGTATATAAAAAGAAAGGAGTTTATTGTTTTCTGGCTCTTCACTATTCTCATAGCCTTTACAAGGATGTATTTGGGGGTGCACACGCTGGTTGATGTCGCCGGAAGCATAGCCCTCGCCCCCCTCATCTTCCATTTTTCAAATGTTCTCTGGAGGTGGGTTTTTGGAACTGAATAAAGAGACGAGCAGGCAGGCGCTCCATTTCGCTCTCGGCATGGGATTTCTTCTCCTGCTTCTTTTGATGGGAAGGAACACCCTTCTTTTTGCCCTTTCGATAGCGCTTGCCTCAGGGATACTTTTGATAAACCAGCTCATCCTCGGGAGATTCGAAAGGATTAAAAAAATTGTAAGCATGTTTGAGAGAAAGGACGCTAGGTTCTTTGGGGAATCCACTGTTTGGTATGTTTCCGGCCTGCTGATCTGCTCAACATTCCTCCAAAACCCGAACGAGATTTCCGCGGCGATAATCGCGCTCGGCGTTGGCGATTCGTTTTCAAACATATTCGGGAGAATGGGGCGAATGAGAATTCCTTGGAACAAAGGCAAAACGCTAGAAGGAATGGTCGCATTCTTCGCAGGAACGCTCCTATCGTATTTTTTCATAGGCCCTACAGCAATTGTTTTCTCTCTTGCGATGGCTGTTGTTGAAACCCTTCCGCAGGGAATGGATGATAACTTTGTGATACCGATAGCCAGCGCCATCTTTTTCCATGTGATTGTATGAGAGCGAAAAAATCTCTCGGCCAGAATTTTATAAAGAATAGGGATGTCCTAAAAAAGGAAGCGAACCTCGTAAGCATAAAGGATAAAATCGTTCTTGAGATAGGCGCAGGAGACGGAAGGCTGAGCGAAATTCTTCTCAGTAGGGGTCCAAAAAAACTTTTTTTGGTTGAGTTGGACGGCGAACTCGCGGATATTCTAAGGAAAAAATTTGCTGAAAAAGAAAATGTAGAGGTTTTCACCGGCGATTTTCTTAAACTGAATCCGTTTTCTGTCGATATAATTTTTGGAAACATCCCGTATTACATCTCCTCAAAAATAATATTCCGGCTCTTGGAGTGGGATTTCAAAAGCGCAGTCCTTATTGTGCAGAAAGAGTTCGGGGAGAAGATGGCGGCGAAGCCGGGAGACAGCAACTACGGAAGGCTGAGCGTAACCTCGCAGATTTGTTTTGAAGTGAAAAAAGGGTTTGTTGTTTTTAAGGAAAATTTTTTCCCAAAACCGAAAGTCGACTCGATTGCAATAGTTCTGAAAAAGAAAAGAAAACTAACCGAATGGGAGGAGAGACTAATCCGCGAGCTTTATGCGCACAAAAATAAGACCGTAGAAAATGCGCTCAAAAAAATTCCAGCAGAGATTCCTGAAAGCTTGAGGAAAAAAAGGCCTAGGCACATGAGCATTGAAGCGGTTTTGAGCATAAAACCTAAACAGTAATGTTTATCTTTCCTTCCCCATCGCTTATGGAAACCGGATTTGTGCTGTGAAGGAGAACGATCTCGATCTTCTCTCCTTTTTTTAGATTGTTTCGAACGATTGCCAGATGGCCCCTCTTCACGATGAGTTTCTTAATCGGCTTTTTTGGTGTTATTGTTATAATATCCCTCGCCCCTTTGTTCACCTTGCTCACCGCCAAAGGGCGGGTGATCATAAACGCGAGCGCAAAAATAACAATCGCCAGAAGGATAATGGCGTACTCTATCATGCAAAATCTATCCTCGCTTTTCCTTTTAAAACTATCACATTCAGGCCGTTTGCCTTTGCCATCTCTTTTAGCCTTATATCGTTTGTGCAAACTATTCCGTTGTTCTCTTTCGCATACCGGACTATCCACCTGTCCACATCCCCCTTCCCTTCTACAACCTCAACGAATTTCTTGTATTTTTCTATAAAGAGAAGGGCGACAGAGGCACCCTTGGCCGCCTTCCCCTTCCCCCTCCGCAGCCTGTCAAGCTCGGCAATAACATTCGTTCCAACAACTATTTTGAAAGGCTCTTCCAAAAGGGAGAAAAGCTGGTCGAAAACATCTACATTAAAATAGAACGGGACGAGCAAAAAATTTGTATCAACAACCAACTTTTTCATGTCAATCTTGCCCATCATCCAACTATTCTCCTTGCTATCTCCCTTGCGTCAAACTTCTCCAGGTCCTCGTATTTCTGCCCAGTGCCTACGTATACAACCGGCACTGAGGTCGCTTTCCTCACCGAGAGTATCGTTCCGCCTTTTGGGTCCACATCTATCTTTGTAAGGATCACCCCATCCATTCCGACCTTTTCGTTGAACTCCTTCACCTGCTCAAGAAGGGCGTGGCCGGCTATGCTTTCTCCGATGTAGATTTTTAAATCCGGCTTTATCACCCGAACCATCTTCTCTATCTCGCGCATGAGGTTTGAGGAGGTCTCCTGCCTCCCGGCCGTATCTATCAGCACAACATCAATCCCTTTAGCCTTTGCATGCTCAACCGCATCATACGCAACCGCGGTCGGGTCGGCTCCATAAGAAGACTTTATTACAGGAACGCCGAGCCTTTTTCCGTGCTCCTCAAGCTGCTCTATCGCAGCGGCCCTGAACGTATCCGATGCTGAAAGAACAACGCTCATTTTGTTTTTCATGAAAAGGTGTGCGACCTTTGCGATGGTAGTTGTTTTCCCGGCCCCGTTCGGGCCGAAAAACATTATCTTGAACGGTTTTTCTTTCTTATCCCTCGCAAGCTTTACGATATCGAGCTCCGGGCCTTCCATAATTTCTACCAGCGTTTTCTCGAACGCGCTTCTTAAAAAACTCTCCGCGTCCTTGACCTCGGTGCCGACAACCTGCTTTTTGAACTCGTTTTTTATCTCTTCGGCAACCTCTATTGCCACATCCCCTTCAATAAGATAAAGTTCAAAATCCTCGAGTGCATCGCTTATGTCGCTCTCGTCTATCCTTACCTTCCCGGAGAGCATGCTCGTAATGGTTTTGAGAAGGCCGACCTTTACTTTCGGCTTTCTTTCCTCCCTAAACTTCGGGACCTCGACCTTCCTTTCCTCCTTTTTCTCTTCAACAAGTTTTCTCGGTTTTTCTTCTTTTTTTTTCTCCTTTTTCTTTTTCTCTTCCGGCATTTCCTCTTTTTTTATTTCTTCTTTCTTCTCTGCTCTCGGTTTTTCTTTTGGCTTTTCCCGGGGCTTTTCTTTTTTCTCTTCTTTCTTCTCCTCTTTTCTCTCTTTCTTTTTTTCCTCTTTTGGCTTTTCCTCTTTCTTCTTGCCGACTATCTTCTGGATAAACCCGCCTATCTTCTCTTTAAGAAAACCGAACATCAAAGACCCCTTGCTTTTTCAAGAAGAACCTTGAGCCTCATCTCAACCTTTTTTATTTCATCGTTGAGCTTATCGGCCGCCTCTTTTGTTTTCTCTATCCTTTTTTCCACTTCTTCCTTGGCTGTTTTTTCATCCATGAGAAGGAGGTAGCCGCCGCCTATCGGTACTATTACATTCTTCTCCGAAACCTCTGCCTTTACAAATGCGCCGCCGCCTATGGGAACAAGGGCATTCTTCACTTCCAGGTTCTCAACGCTGTGGAGGGAGTTTGTAAGGTCAAGGAGCGCAAGCCCAACCTTGTCAAGCTCTGCCCTCAGCATCCTAAGCTGCGCATCAAGAACCCTCGCTTCGTAAAGAATCTTCTGCTGCTCTTCGCTAAGCTCCGGCATGCTCAACCACCTCAATTTTTATCCTGTCTCTTTTTATCCTGTTCACAGAACCGAAGAGAGCGTACACCCGTTCTCTCGCGTCTTTCTCGCTCTTCGCATCAACCTTTTTCTCGAATTTTCTCTCTTCACCTTTGCCGAATTTTATCTTCCCTTTTATTATGAATTCCATATCAGCACCCCGCTTTGTTTATTTTGCATTATTTTTCAACCGCAAAGGATTTTAAGCATGCGGATATTACGAAACCCTCAAGCCCGGCTTTACCTCCCGGTCTGTTGTAAGCAGAGAGACGCCGTTCTCGTCCTCAACCGCAAGGAGCATCCCCTGGCTCTCCAACCCGAAAACTTTTTTCGGCTTAAGGTTTGCAGCAACGATTATTGTTTTTCCCGCGAGCTTTTCTGGGGGATAGTTCTTCGCTATCCCGGCCACAAGCTGCCTCTTCTCCTCGCCCGTATCAACCTGCATCCTCACGAGCTTCTCAGACCCGGCAACCTTCTCGGCAGAAATAATCCTTCCTGTTTTGAAAACAATTTTCGCAAAATCCGAAAACTCAACCATTTCCATCATATCACCCCAAATACCCAAGCCCTTCCTCTATTCTTGCAATCTCTACGCCTGTTGTTCCTTCCCCGACAACATACCCCTTTGAGTTTGCGATTATGCCTATGGAAACAAACCCGTTTCCCATGTTCGCGGTTGCCCTGCTTCCCTTAACCCCAAGAACCTTCTCAACGAATTTTATCTCATCGTCGCTCGCTTTGTAATGAATAACGAAGCCTTTTGAATTGCTGCAAACAAGCGAACCAACAGTGCTGTAGCCGGCCATGCTTCTCCTGAAAACCTCCTTTCCGAGCGCATTCTCGACGGCTTTTGCCTCCTTATCATTCATGCGCGGGTTTGCAATAACAGATTTCCCTATTATTATGTTGTTTCCCCAAGCATTAAACCTGCCGCCTATCTTTAGAACCTCAACATGCTGAGAAATTATTTCCTCTTCTGAAGGAAGGATGGTATATGGAACCACCGCAAATTTATCGGTGAGGGCCATGTACACCCCTAAAAGGTTGCTTTCAAGAATGGATGTTTTTACAACCTCTACGCCGGTTCTTTCGCGCAGTGAATAAAAAAGCGATTTGTTCGCATCGCGCGGAAGGAACGCTACCTTATCGTTTGCCTTTCCGAAAAGTCCTATGTACTGGTTCCCATGGTAGGATGCTCTCATTTATTCTTACCTTTCTTTTCCCAGTTGTGCTTCGGCGCCTTTTTCTTTTCCTCTTCCTTCTCCTCAGCCTTTTCCTCCTTCTTCTCTTCTTTCTTCTCAGCTTCTTTCGGCTTCTCCTCCTTCTTTTCCTCTTTCGTCTCTTCCTTTTTCTCTTCCTTCACTTCTTTCGGCTTCTCTTCCAGCTTCTCGTCCATCATAAGAACATAAACCTTCCCGTCCTTCGCAAGCATCTTCACCTTCACCTTTCTCGGCGGCTTCTGTATCCCGCGCGCCCACAGGAACGCATTCACCATGTTGCTGATTAGAACATTCTCCGGGTCGGTTTTCATGTGCCTCGCTGCAAACTCCCTAAGAATCTTAATTGCCCTTGGCGTTCTTTTGTTTCTCGGCTTTACGAAAGCATCCCTCAGCGGAACAGTATAAACCCTTTCATTTCCTTCCATACTCCCGCCTCCATTTTTTCGTTCCAATCTTATCCGTTCTCCAGCTTCTCCTGAATTTGTTGTAGGCAACCTTCCTCTTTGTTTTTGCGACTATAAAGTTCGGTATCCTTCTGTTTTTTTTCCTTTCCTTGTTCAGCCTCATTTTCAGAGCAAGATTGTTTTTCGCCATATTTCCACCCTTTCATTTTCTCTTAAAGCTTATCTCAACCCCTTTTTCCTCCCCTTTCAATCTCACGAGTATCCTCCTTACCTCCTCATCTGTAAGCTTTCTCCCGACTTTTTGGTACAGGGCAACTATGTACTGCACAGTGCCCTGAAAAAGTTCGGGGTTTGCGAGCATGACATTCATGACCCTTTCGTAAGCATCCGGGTGGAGAGCAATTCTCAGAGCAGCTTTTATCTGCTCTATTTTTTCACTCTCTTCCTGCCTCTTTTTCAGCTCCTCAAGCTTTTTTTTTCTTATTTCCTCTTCGTTCATTTCGCAACCTCTTTTGCAGCGTTGTCCAGGAGCTTTCTTCCTTTTGCTGTAAGCACCCTTCCCTTTCCATCCGGAGCTTTCGCCATATACCCTGCTTTTTCAAGCACCTGCATACCCTTCCTTATCGTATTCCCGCCTGCCGGCCTGAAGTGCGCGGGCTTTACGGTATGCTCCTTCCTTCCGCCATAGTGCCTTCTCAGCCTGTTCACCCCTACCGTTCCACGCACATACGCCTGCCTAAGGAGGGATGCAAGCCTCATGTACCAGAAATTCGCCTGCTCCGGAGGCCTTTCGGCGTGGCATCCTGTCTTCACATAGCCGACGAACTTCGGCTTTTCCAGCCCTTCCTTCTCAAGCTTGACCGCAACATTCTTTATTAGCTTGTTCGGATTTACATCTAATGCAGTAACCATCTTCTCACCTTTACGTAAGAGTTTTATTTTTGGAGCATTTCTTATTTAAATGTTTTCCTGGTTTGTTGGCATACATATTTAAACATTGCTAGACATAAATAATTCTCTGGTGATGGAATGGGAAAAAAAGCGAACACTATAAGAAACGCTATGCTGGCTCTTGGATTGTCCGCTGGCTTGGGCGCGCTTGGATGCGCATCATCCGCATTAAACCGGGATGGATACTGGGCCGGAAGAGAAATTATTGAAAATACGAACATAAAAAGGACAAAGGTTAATGTTGCCACCGCATCCGGGGAGAATACCCAGATGGTTCTTGTTGAAGAGCCCGGCGGAGGGAAATGGATAGAAGATAACGCTGGGAATGTTGTTTACAGATGGGACCCTTCGAGCAGAGGATGGAGACCCAATTCCAATCCTGCCGTGGCGCTTCAATTGGAAATAACTGCTTTTGCTGAAGAAAAATGGGGGCCAGATGAGTTTGCAATCCCAAAAAGCACTACGAAAACCGCAACCGTGAAGGCAGGGAGTGATGTATTCGAGAACGCAACGGTTGTTGAAGCGTCGAACGGGGCCGTGCTAATTTACGATAAGGACGGAAAAAAAATATTCGAAAGGGACAGCAAAGGGCAGTGGTACAAGATAACTCCTTATGGCATAAGCGCGCCAATAGACATTCCGATTGAGTATTAGTGATAAAACACAAGCAAAAGCAGAATTACTACTAGGAACGGAAAAGCAAAATAAACCATATTTATTCTTCCATAATCATAGCTTACGCTCGGCCTGTAAAAAACATCTCCATAGAAATTTCCTGCTGTGTTTTCCCTGTGCGCGATATATTTGTCGTGTTTGTATGTTCTGAGGAAATGGTCGTAGGCTTCTGCTGAGATGATTTTCGGGCCGAAAGAAGGGTAGTGGGGAAAATCGCACCTGTATATGTAGCAGAAAGTTTCCGGCATTTCTTCGATTAGGTAGGGTTTTACATTATTTTTGTACCATGTCTCTTCGCTCTCTCCGTCTCCGTACTCATCCTTCTCGCTTTCTATGTACCATACCCCATAGACATCGTCGTAGGTGTCAAATGTGTAGAGCTGCCTCCTTCCATACTCCATTCCATCTATGTAAAAAACAAACCGGTAGAATTTTCTCTTTGAAAAAACTAAATTGTTGAAATGGTTGTTCTGCGTCCACTGTTCTGTTATGGGCGGCTGAAAAGTGAAAAAAAGAACATTCCCTCCTTCCACTGTGTACGCAATAGAGCTGTAGAATTCCTTTACAACCGTTGCGTCGCTCGTTGAGGTTGTTTTCTCGCAGTCGCAATCCTCGTTTCCCTCTTCATCAGTTTCGCATTCCTCCTCCCACCTAACATGGGTAATCTGATAGGGAAACTCGATTTTGCCGTCAAGCGTTGCCCTCAGTTCATTATGCCCATCCGTGACCCAAAGCTCGCTGGTCCTAAAAGGAACCTCAACAATAGTTTTGCCTTTATCTACCTCAACCACTTTTGTCCTGCCCTTGAATTTGAATGTAATGTTGCCATAAACCTTCGGCTCTCCGGTTGCTCTCTTTATGTCCACATTCTCATGTCCATCGCATCCTCCTCCTACTTCTTTCTCAAACCTCTCGCCATGATGCTCCCCCCATGTCCATATTAAAAAATGCTCATCCTCTGCCGCAATCCTGTCATCAACGCTCGGGTCTATAGAGAGAAGCTTCATGCTCGCGTAGGAAACTGGCTCTTGAAATGTCGGCACACCCTCCATTCCAGGAGGAACAAAATCCACGAGCTGAGGGGCAATCTGCTGGTTATGGAAAAGAACTTCTTGGATGGGCGGGTCTTCGTACTGGCCTGAAAAGAGCGCGGAAAAAAGCAATAAAAAAAATAAAACAACCCTCCCCTCCATGCTACAAGAATGCGCAAAAGAATTTTTAAACTATTTTAAAAGCGACATGAGCACTTCGTACGCCTTTGCGGTGTCCGCCTGCCTGACAACGAGCATCGTGTCTGTGTAGCATGAAATTATCTCGCAAACATTTATGCCCTCGAGGGCAAGCGCCCTTAGCAAAAGGGATACAACCCCGGGGGTTTCCTCTATTTCTTCGCTGCTCTTTATCACTATGAGGTCCAAGTTCTCCTCCACCCTGTGCACGTTCTTTTTCTTTATTTTCGAAAGCTCGCTCTCAGGAACAACGTATGTATAGTACCTGCTTTTTGCATGCGTAATAGAATCGATATTCAGCCTTTGGGAGGATGTGACCACAGCGACCTTTGTCTTTATTGAAAGGGAGCTGTTTTTTAGAAGGGAAAGAACTTTATACTCAAGGTCCTCCTGCGCCGCTGTAAGTTTTTTCGACGCCCGTATAATCGCCATCTTAACCGCCTGCATGTTTCTTTCACCCCCGTAAATTTCATTGCATATCTTCCTCGCAAGCGCGCTGTTGTTTATTATTCCAGCCCTTACAAGCTCCTTTATGAACGGCCTTCTTTTTATGTACAGCCAGACAAGCTCGCTGATTTTTTGTTCCATTTATAACACCTTTGTATATATTTATAACATTTATAACGATAAATTAAAATATCTATGCATTACTTTAATATTCCCTCATGTCAGACTGTCCAGGTGCGCAATGGAATTATTGGAACGCACACGGAAAGGTAAAAGCAGGGCTAGGAAAAAAAGGGCCAGGAAACAATGGGTTTAACGGGAAACAGCCGCTAGAGGGGCCAGATAAGAAAGCAGAGGAACTAGACAGGATAGTGAAGGAAAAGATCGACAAATACACAGAAGAAACCGGCAGACGACCCAGCGAAAGCATGATTGACAATTGGTACATGGAAGCGGCTCGGTCCATTAACGGGAAACAGCTATAAGACCTCTCCCAGCTCTTCTATCGTCATGATTTTTACTATCCCGTTTCCCATTTTCAGCCGTATTTTCGGCTCCATATCCCCCAAACCACGCATGAACTCCCGCTTCTCCTTCTCATCAAAAACAACAATAATCTCGTTTTTTCCTATCCTATCCCTAGGAGGACCTATCTTCCAGCCATCTGTTTTAAATACGCCATCTTCCTCCTTAAAAACGATGCCCTTCTCCACAAGAATATCCCGTATCATCCTCTTCAGAACATTCGTCTTTATATCGCCCGCGCCTTTTATCTGGTAGTACCCAGCGTACCCTTCAACAACCCCTTTTTTCTCAAGCTTTTTCAAAATTTCCTCAACATTTCCCTCGCTGACATCCATTCCTTCTGTAATCGTCTCCTTTATGCCCCATGAAACATCCTTCACGGTAAGCGGAACATCCTTCCATCCGAACTTCTTCTCCACATACCTAAAAACATCTGTAATACTCTCTGCGGTGACAACCTTTCTCCCAAGAAGCTCCTCCGCAACCTCGTGCGTTATTATCCGGTATGTCGGTTTTTTTGCCATCTTTCCGTAAGCGAACGCGGCCGCAACGAGGATCAGCCCGGGAATGCCAAATGTAATGTAGATGTCCCATACGCTTGAAACATCGCTCTGCACATTTATCTCCTTCTCAAAATTCAGATATTTTATTTTGAAAATGTTGTCTCCTTTTTTTAGCTTGGCCGGAACAACGAGAATTCCGTCAACTATCGGCAGCCTCCTCTCTGCCCCTCCGGCAACCGAAACATAAGCGAACCCCGAGGGAACCGGCTCGCCGTTCATAGTAATGTTGAATATCTGGTTAACGTCTTTTTTCCCGGCATATTCGATCTCCACGCCCTTTGCAGTAATGAGCATCGCGCCAAGAAGGTTAATCCGGTCATAAACTTTTGCTACATATGTACCGCTTTCGTTGAAAGAAAGCCTTTCCACAAACGCTTTCGGAGAGGTGACAAACCCGAGTTTTTTTTCGTAGACATTCTTCCCATCTTTCTCAAGAGAAAAAAACACCGCGCCGTCCGCCCTCGGAACCGTGAAGGTAAGTTCCGTGGCCTCCCATAAGTATATTTCATCCTTTCCGTTTATGCGGACAGAAAGCATCTGAAAGGAGCCGTCAGTAAGCTCTTTGTTGAGCATGAGCCTTCCGTTCCTCGCCTCCTTTGCGGAAACATAAACTGTTCCCGCCCCCTCCCTTATCTCTTCTATTTCGTAGACATCAAAAAGGAAATAGTTCTCGTTTTTGGCGAGGAGCGCATCCAAGCTTTCAAGGGCAACGAACTGCTTTGTTAGGTTAAGAGACCACTCTTCCTCCTTCATTCCATCTGCGTCGAGAACAAGGTTCGGCTTTCCGAAATAAACCACCCTGTTGTTATCAAAAACAGAAGGATCAACAAGAAAATCTCTGGGCATCGCAGAAGAGCATATGAGTATAAGCGAGTCCTTGGAGGATGCAGCTAGGGCGGGTGAAAGCTCCTTTATGGTTATTCCATACTGGGCCAGCCCCGCGGTTTTTTCCTTGATGGCGTCCTTGTACATGCCATCAACCAGAACTATTGTTTTGTACGGAGGGTATTTCAATGAAGCGAGAACCGCCGTTTTATCTCCTGTATAAGCATATATTTTATCCTGCGCGATTCCAATTGTCGCAGCGTGCGAAAGACAGAGCAGGAAGACAAGCAAAACAATTTTTTTCAATTAAAACACACCCCTGAGAGAAACCGATTCAAGCCATTTCAAATCGTTTTTGTAGAATGTTCTTATATCCTCAAGCCCAAGGACCATCATAAGGGGCCTTTCGAGGCTTAGCCCCCACGCAAGAACCGGCCAGGTCGCGCCCAGAGGTTTGCACACCTCCGGCCTGAAAATTCCTGCACCTCCGAGCTCTATCCACTGCTTCCTGGGCTCGAAAAACACTTCAACCTCCAAGCTCGGCTCTGTGTACGGAAAATAGCTTGGCCTGAACCTTATCTTCTCAAACCCCAATCTCGAATAAAACTCCTTGAGGAGCCCCAGAAGATGCCGGAAATTCGCCTTTTTCCACACAACAATTCCTTCTATCTGATAAAACTCTGCGAGATGCTTGAAATCTATCGCTTCGTTCCTGAAAACCCTTCCTATGGAGAAGAATTTGCCGGTTCCCTTCTTTATATCCGCAAGCGTCCTCGCGCTGAGGACTGTTGTGTGCGTCCTGAGAACAAGCTTCCTCGCCTCTTCTGCGCTCCACTTGTACCCCCATGATTTTTCATGCTGCCTCTTCACCCTGCTGATTGTCTGCTCATCTATTTTCTCATCGCTTTCGCCCTCTAAATAAAATGTGTCCGCAAGGTCTCTTGCCGGATGGTCCTGCGGCTGGAAAAGGGCGTCGAAGTTCCAGAACGCGGTTTCAACATAGTTCCCGCGCATCTCCACAAACCCCATGTCCCTGAAAATCCTGCTTATTCTCTCTATCGCAACAGTTATGGGGTGCTTTTTTCCCGGCTTCATCTCTCCCTTTTCAAATTTTATGTTGTAGGGTTTGAAGCCCTTTTCCCTCCACTCCCCGCTTTTTATTACTGCTTGGGTAAGATCCCCTATCCCGCCCTCCTCTTGCGGCGAGAAGCCCATCCCGGCTTCTGTAATTTCAACAGAATAGTGCTTTTTCTTTTTCTCCTCCAAAAGTTTTCTCTGCAGAAGCTCGCGGTCCGGCTTTTTGAGCTCCAGCGCCTCGCGCAGGTGGTATTTTTCGGGTTTTTTCAGAACCTTTATCAGGCCGTTTTCAATCCCAACCCATCCTTCTTTTTTCGCCTTTCCCAAACCTATTGTTTTTAATTCGCTGTCAAGCTCGGCTATGCTTTTTCCTCCACACTCAACCACCCTTTCCTCTGGAAATCCCTCGGAGAGAAAACGCTTTCCCTCATCCGTAATATCATAACTCGCCTCTTCCTTCTCCGAAATCTTTGCAAGCCCCTTTTCGCTGAGCCAGTAGGAGGCCCTTCTGGCCGCATCCAGCGGGATGGAAAGCTCTTCCGAGAGCTCTTCAACGCTCGCTTTTTTTGCCTTTTTTAGATAAATCAGAACGCCCCTTTCATATTCGTGCAGTATCATGTTTTCTTCCTCGCTATCTTGCTGTACTGGAGATAGGTGTAGGTAAGAAATATGCTGCCGAGCATGAGCAACAACGCCATTCCTTCCGGCGTTTTCCCGAGGTCAACGATCATCCTCTCGGCATCCTTGAAAAAGCTGTAAATCTCATCATCCATGCCCTTCTCAACCCTGAAAACGAGCGTGAGGCCCACGAGAATTGAATCAGACCAGCTCACGCTTTCCAGCCTAGCTGGGAGGACGGCGCTGATGGCCCGCGGCATTGGGTTGAGGTCGGTTACAACTGCATTTTTCGGCAGATAGAAAGTCATTTTTTGGGTGCTGTCGAGGATGTAGTGGTCGCCCATCGTTGTTTTAAGGGAGAGTGGGTTGCTTCTCAGCCTGTACTCGGTGATTCTTGGGCTTGTTTCAATCTCTTCAAACATTCCGGTTCCAGCTATGGGTTTTCCTTCAGCCATGTATCTTAAAGCATCGTATGTTATCACAATCTCGCCTCTCCAAGTATCGGAAAGGGGGTTGTGGCCGTAAAGCGGCTGAGGCCTTACTGCAAGGTTCTGCACATCCACAACTTCGGTGTTTACATGCACCTTCAGGTCGCTGCTTCCTATAAGTTCCGCCCAGGTTGCAAGGTCGTTTTTGTTCAGCGCCGCGTTGTACCTCGCAACATCCGTCTCGCCCTCAACCAAAATTTTTATCGTTTCGCGCGCATTCACGCTTCCATCATTGTTGACAAAAAAATCTATGTTTACCTGCTGGACGTAGAATGCGGCATTGGACAGAAATACAAGCAGCAGCATGGCGAGAGCGCGTTTCATGGTTTAGGAATGCGCAAAAGGATTTTTATACATTATGGATAAAAAACCCCATTCGCTAAATAAAAAAAGCAAAATAAACTCGCCCGCTTTCTCTGGCTTTCGCTTCTATTATGCTTCTCTCTTTTTTGCGTTCTCTTGAAAAGCGAGTGTTTTTTGTTTTTGTTTTGCGAAGGCGGATATTTGGGCGCTTACGAAGCCAAACAAAAACTTAAAAACCTTTCTGCTATTTATGGGTTAGAATTTAAGGTGATGGCATGAGACCATTGAGAATGGATGAGGATGAGGATTGGGAAGAAGAGGACTTCGATGAAGAGGAAGATGTTGAAGAGGAAGAAGAGTCCGAGTAATTTTTCCTTCCCCTTTTTTTGTTCTCAATTTTATTTTTAATTCTTTTTGTTGTCAAACGACCACGGCCTAAAGGCCATGGATTTCTTGACACCCGTGCAGTCAAAAATTCTGAGGCAACTTTAAAAATATAATGCCGCAAAATGAAGTTACCTTAGGAAATTTAGAAATGGACACCTTCCAAAATGGGCCCGTAAAAAGTAATTTCGGGACGCTCAGCTTGGATAGAGCGACGCTCTCCTAAGGCGAAGGTCGAGGGTTCAAAGAACCTTTCTTCGGGTTGCCAAGAAAGGTCTCATCCAAAGAAGGTTTGAGAATCCCTCCGGGCCCGTAAGCCAGGGGGAGCTTTAGGTAATTCTCATCTCCCCCTAGCTTCAACCCCCTTATGTGATTAGGAGGTTTGGCGGAGGCCAGGGGGAGCTTTAGGTAATTCTCATCTCCCCCTAGCTTCAACAGACAAACCGCGGAGGGGGTTTCACCCCCTCCCCAGTTTTTCCTCGATTTCCTGACCCTCCCCAAAAATGAGTTGAGAAGAAGCATAAGAATCACATAAGGGGGTAGGCGAGTAAGGGGGCGTTTAGAATATGTTAAGAGCCCCCTAGTCGAAGACAAACCTCATAGGGGGCTTCGCCCCCTCGCGGTTTTGATGTGGCGAAGCAAGTGCAACCCAAATATTTAGAAGGGTTGGGTTGCACCGAAGCCCACCCAAAGGGTTAGTATGGTTGGGTGGGTTGCTTCACCACATCATCCTCGATTTCCCCTTCACCCCCAACTTGGGGGTAGAGGGGGACGAAGTCCCCCTAAGCTTGAGAATTACATAAAGGGGGATGGCGAGATGGGGGAAAATGAGAAAAACATTAAGCTTCCCCCAAGTCGAGTAGAACATGGGGGAGGTCGTCATCTAAAAACATTCTACGACCTCCCCTGGGTTCCGCGAGATTAGAACACCCAGTCCTTCCCGGCCCTGGCAGATTCAACGACTTCGTCCGGGCTCATGTAGTAGTGGGAAACTATTTTCCCAACTGGGTCGACATCAAAGTATTTTTTGGAAACCATCCACTTGAGAACATCTTTCTTTTCATCTATATCCTGCTCTATCTCCTTCTCGGTCATCCCCGCGTAAAGGTCAAGAAGGGTGATGATCCTGTCCAGAGGGTTTACCTGCCTTATCTCGTCCTTTCGAGCATCCCATCTGTAAACTATGTTAAGTTCTCCGTTTTTATGAACTTCAGCAAACTCCAAACATCTTCTGAAATTAAACCTCCTGTGCCTTATCTGAACCACTATGCCGGCGAGCGCATCAAGAACCTCATGCGGAAGGTTTATGGGCGGGGTCGTAAGCCTTGAAATCGTCTGCTCGGAGTTGTCCGCGTGAAGGGTTGAGTAGACGCTGTGGCCTGTGTGCATGGCTTCGAACAAAACCTCTGCCTCCCTCTCCCTCCTTATCTCCCCGACTATTATCCTATCCGGTCTCATCCTCAGGGAGTTTATCATGAGCATGAGCATGCTAACTTCTCCTTTTCCCTCCGGGTTCGGCTCCCTTGTCACAAGAGGAACCCAGTGCAGGAATGTGGGGAGCGTAAGCTCTCTCGTATCCTCAATGCTCACTATTCTCTGGTTTGCCGGGATCAGGCCTGCAATCGCATTCAGAAAAGAAGTTTTTCCGCTGCCGGTTCCACCGGAAACAAGAAGAGAAAGCTCGTTCTGTATGCAAAGCCATATGAGTGCAACAACATCCGGCGTGACGGTTCCATTTTCAATAAGCGTGGTCACCGTCCATGGGTTGGCGGCGAATTTTCTTATCGTAATCGTATTCCCGAATCCTGAGATGGGGAACAGCGTTGAGTTCACCCTGTCCCCGCTCGGGAGATGCGCGTCGAGCAGAGGGCTGAGAACGTTTATCTGCCTTCCCACCTTCCTTGCGATCAGCGAAGAATAGTCGTAGATTGTCTGCTCGTCCCTTATTTTGAGGTTTGTTTTGCACCACCCGAACTTTTTGTGGTATACCCACACCGCCTCCTTTGCGTTGTTTATGACAATTTCCTCAAGCCGTTCATCTGAGAGGAGAACCTCAAGCTCCCCGAGCCCGAGGGTGTTTTGTATGAGGTAAGAGGCAAGAAGCTCCCTTTTTTCAACAGGAAGGGAGGCAAAATTTTTCTCAAGAAGCCCCATGGATGCTTTGAAGAATTTTTCCCTGACCTCCGCTGCCCTTTTCGGGTCAAGGATTTCGCTTATGTCAAGCTCCACCCTTGCGAGAAGCTCCCCCTTGAGCTTTGTTTCCAGCAGAACCTTTGTTCCCTCCGCGATCCCGGGTATTTTTACTTCATAGTAGGGAACGAAATCGTCCTTTTTCACCACCGTGGCAACAACGGGTATCCCCTCGCTTTTGAACCCATAACTCTCGAGTATTTTTATCTTTTTTTCATCCACCATAAAACTCATCCTCCTTCTTCTTTTTCCTCTTTTTTAGCATCTTCGGACTCCCAAAGCTTTTTCACAATCTCGCTCACTTCTCTTTTCTTTTCTTCGTATTTGCCCAGCTCCTCGGCGGTCAGCTCCGCCTTGCTCTCAAACTCCTTCATTCCCTCCCCACCTGTTCTGAGGCTTATCAGCTCAAGCTCCTTTGAGAGAAGGCTGACCTCTTTTGAGAGGTTTGTTATCCTGTTCTTCAAATCCGCGACCGTCGATTTTATTTCATCAAAGGATTTTTTCCTCTTCACAATGTTTTCCGCCTCCTCAAAAGCCGCTTTCGCCTCTTCGCTTACGCCCTCCCCTTTCAGTTTGTTGAACAGCGCGTCCAGCGAGCCCTCGAGTTTTTCAACATCCTCCTTAACCGCACTGTACTTGCGCTTTATCTCCTCGAGCTGTCCGAACTGCTCCTGCACAGAAGCCATTATCTTGTCCTTTATTTTCTGGTAGGAGGAGAACGTGGAGACCTCTTCATTAACCGCATCAAAAATTGCCCCCGCTTCGCTCGCAAGCCTTTCCCTGCTCCCCTCAACCTTTTCCTTCAGCTCGGAAAGCTCGTTTATTATCTCGTCAACATCCTTGAACCTTTCAACATTGCTCACGGTCTCCCTGAGCTTTTCCATCTGCTCGTTCAGTGAGAGGAACCTGCCCTCCGCCTCCCTCACCCTGCCGAGAACATCCTGCGCCTCGGCCCCGCTGAGGATGGATTTCGCAAGCTCCAAATTATCGCCGAGTTCGAAAAGCTCCTTCTCAACCGCTTTTTTCCTCTCTATTATTGAAGCGAGCTTTTTTTCCGCTTCCTCAGGGCTTCCGGAAACCGCGCGCAGCTCTTTAAGGAGAGCGTTTTTTCGCGCCTCAAGATTCTCAAGGGATTTTGTTGTGCTTTCTATGATTTCTGACGAGGACGAGAGGGAATGGGACGCTTCTTTTATCTCATCAAAAATTTTTCCGAGGTTCGCGTACTCCTTTTCAATCTCCTTGAATTTTGAAACGATCCCGGCTATGTCCGCTGTGCCGGTGTATTTCAGGAGGGATTCCTTTGTGGATTCAACCCGCTTCTCTATCTCCGCGTAGCTTCTGTTCAGCTCCTCCACCTCCTTCCTCATCCGCTCAATTCCCTCAACATTTTCGGAAATATCAAAGGAGGTTATTTTTTCTGCTATTTTTTTCAGGTTCGCCTCTAGAAAGTTTATGGAATCGCTCATCTCGGAAACCTTCGCGAGAAGGTTTTCCAGCTTGTCCAGGTTTTCGTAGTAGGCGTCCTCCTGCTTTTTCTTCTCCTCCTCAAGCGCGCGGAGCGTGGATTCGATGCCTGCAACCCTTTTGCTTATCTTTTCATCATACTGCTCCAGGAGAGAAGAAAGGGATTCTATCTCCATCTTCTCTTTTGCAACCTTTTCCTTTGTTCTCTCGAATTCGGAAACAACCTCTTTCCTGTGCTCCTCGAACTCGCCCTTCTCTCTTGCGACCTCCTCTTCCGAGGGGGCGACCCACACGGCGTAAACCTTGGAGAGCCTGTATTCTATGTCTATTATTCCTTCATCATCCAGAATGTGCGCCCACTCCTCTACCGTTGCTGTCGGGATGTTGAGAATCCTTGAAGCAAGCCCGAGCTCGATCCTGCCTTTTTCCTTTATAAGCCTGATGAATTTATCGATGGCAGTGGAGATGAGGGCATCGGACAGCGCATCTTCCATGCCTTTTATTTAATGGATATGCTTAATAAATATTTTGGAAAAACTACACTCAGGATAGATATGGGTATAGATAAGGATAGTGTTGTTGAAAAGATAGAAACAGGTCCTTTGCAGAAGTTCAAAAACCAGAATATTGTTCTTAAAAAATTCGGAAAGGATGCGCTAAAGGTTTACAACTCGCTGGATGGAAGGAAAACGCTCGGAGAGGTCGCGAAGGAAAGCGGGCTCGAAGAAGCAAGAGTTCTGGAGATGGTGGATTTCATGGTTGAGAAAGGGCTGGCGGCGGTGAAGGGAGAGGGGCCTGGACCTGAAAAACCTGCGGAAAGGTTTGAAGAAGAAGCCGGAATAAGCCCGGAGATGCCGAAGGAGAAGGCTGCTGAAGAGGTTGAAGCAGTTGCTGGGGAAGAAGAAAAGGAGGAGATAAAGCCTGCGATCAAGCCGGAAATCAGGCCGGAGGAAAGGGCAATAGAAAAAGTCGGGGAGAAAGCTGAAAAGGAGGAGAAAGAGCTTACTCCGGTTGATAAAATAATATACGATAAATACGGAAAGATAGGCCTGGATGTTTACAACAGGATAGACGGCATAAGGACCGCGGAGCAGATAATGTCCGAGGTGGGAATAAGCGAAGAAAAACTGGTTGAGATACTGAATTTTCTGGAAGAGAAGGGGATAATAAAGCTGGAGCACCCGGAGAAAAGGAAGAAAGTTGAGGAGAAGAAGGAGAAATTCGGGCCGATTACCGGAGAGCTTGAGGAAGTGGAAGAGGAGGAAAGGCCGGTTGCAGAGGTCTCGCCTATAGAGCTTCCGATAAAATCAAAAGGAATGGATGTTATAAAGGGGATAAAGGCAAGGGCCTCAGTCCTGATTTCTTACGGAAATGAGGGGGGGAAAATATTCGACAGCATAGACGGGAAAAACGATGTGATACAGATAAGCAAAAAGGTTCATGTTCCTCTTTATACCGTCAAAAAAATAATGAAAGACCTTGAGAAAGAAGGCGTAGTTGTTCTTAAACCGCTGACGAGAAAGGAGATAAGGAAGAGGTACGGCGAGGATGCGTACACAATTTTCAAAAAATACGGATTGGAGGGGGTAATGCTGTACGAATTGATAGGCGGGGAGATGAGCTTCAAGCAGATGGCGGACATGATATACCCTGATAAAAAGGAGAAAAGGAATGTTGTTGAAATATTCCTGTTCATACATAAAGTTTTGGGGATAGAGCTTCCGGTTGACAAGGAACTGCTCTACAAACAGCTGGGTCTAGAGCCGACTTAGCGATATTTTCTCTATCTCCTGCCAGGCTGCGTTTTTTCTGATTCCTTCCGGCATGCCTTTTCTTTTCGAGTTGAAATCCAGCACGAGGGCTTTTTTTCTTTTTGGCGAAAGCTCCTTCAGGGCAGAGGAGATGTTCGTCTTCCCGCTCAGCCAAAGTGCAAATTCCATAGGAAAAGAGGAGGCGATGTTTTTCTTTTCTTTGAAGGATTTTTTTGCGAGCGCTTCGGCAAGCTCAACCGCTTCAAGAGAAACCTTTTCCGGGTCCAGAACGAGCACGTTCTTTTTTCCCATATATTTTTCTATTTCTTCTCCTTCCGCTATGAGCATTTCCATAAATTTTTAAATAGTTCGGAAAGGAATATAAAAGCTACGTAACAACGAAATAAAGGAGATTTTTATGGAGCAGTATCATGAAGCGTATGTAGGGAAGGTTTCGAAAGGGACAGGCGGAAAAAGGATTGGGAGCAGGGATAAGAAACTCGCGCATATTGGCGGAGAGTTCGCTTCCACAAAGGTCAGCGATAGCGAGAAGAAGAAGGTGGTGAGGACGAAGGGAGGGAAAAAGGCAGTAAAACTCCAGAGAGTGGCATATGTTAATGTTGCGACGGAGAAGGGGGTAAAAAAGGCGAAAATAATTTCTGTAATAGAAGGGAACAACCCGCATTACACAAGGCAGAATATTATTACAAAGGGCGCGATTTTGAATACAGAAATCGGAAAAGTAAAGGTCACTTCAAGGCCCGGGCAGGACGGAGTGGTTAATGGTGTGCTTGTGAAATAATGGCTTTGTGGCAATGCAATGCCATGAGCCTGTTGCAAATTATCTTGCAAACTACCACCTAATAAATCCGTAATTTTTGGGATATAGTATGCCCGTAAAGATTATATATCGGTGGGACTTAAATTTGCGATACAATACTAAGTGAAAATATAGTAGATCCTAATGGTCATGCAACAACCAATGACAATCAAAAAAACATTTAAAAACGTTTTTATACACAAATTAAACTATGAGCGGTTTTGGAAAGGGTATTGCCTTACGCAGTGTGCGGGCAATAACTAAAATTATGATATTGGGGGCTTTTTTGTCGAGTTGCTCTCCTGTGGTATAC
>CAYXNY010000017.1:0-11663 GCA_964467175.1 Microcaldota archaeon
AATTTTTGACTGCACGGGTGTCAAAAATCCATGGCCTTTAGGGTAAGCCCGCCATAGATTAATTTCTACGTATATTTCTCGCCACGGTGCTTTCCTACAGCTAAAGCAGTAGGCTTACGCACCGTGGTCGTTTGTTAGTTCCTCCCTAGTTGGGGGTGTGCGAAGGGGGCGAAGCCCCATAAGCATTAGAATTAGTTAAAGGGGGATGGCGAGATGGGGGAAGATAAAGAATACATATAGTTTCCCCCTAGTCGACCCAAAAACTTTTAAATGACAAAAGAGTAATAGAAATATGAACGGGGAAGACAACAACCTGCCCATGCGCTACCTTGACAGCCGGGTCAAGATTTCATGGTCGCTCAACGCGATAGTGCTTCTCCTTGTTGTATGGCTGGTTGCAAGCTTTGCTTTCGTAAAACTGAACATTCCTTTTTTGGATTTTGACCCTGGCATAGCGCCGGTAATCCTGCTTGTTGTCCTCATTATTGTAAGCCTGCCATACTTCGCCTGGGTGGAGCTCCATTACAAAGCGTTCAGGTACGGACTGGGCCAAACGGAGATGAGGATAAGGCGGGGCATAGTAAAAACAGAAACATACGTTGTACCGTATGAAAAGGTTCAGAATATAAACATAGAAAGAAGCCCGGTGGAAAAACTGCTCGGGCTTGCAACGCTTAGGATAGAAACGGCCGGAAGCAACCCCGGAGAGTCCGACATAGTCCTGCCCGGCGTGAGCGATTACAGAGAGCTTGTGGCGGCGATTTTTGAAAAGGTCGAGTGGGCGAAGCATGCGATGGAAAGGGAGGAGATGTTTGAAAAGGAGGAAACAAGAATAATAGAAAGGCTTACGGCGACGATTTCGTCTTTTGGAAACAAAATAAACGAAATTGAAGAAAAACTCGCCAGGATGCAGGTTGAGGTCGAGGATATGAAGGAGAGGCATAGAAGGGAAAAAGAAAGGGCGGAGATAAAGCCGGAGGTTGAAGAAAAAATAAGCGGGGGGGAAAGCATTAAAAGAATTTCTTTTAAAATAAGAAAACCCAAAAAAATAAAGGGAGCAAAAAAAGGCGGAAAAAGGTGAGTTGGTGGAGTACGACAAATTTGAAATCGCAAGAATAATGGGCGCAAGGGCTTTCCAGCTCGCTCTTGGTTCTCCTCCGTTGATAAAGGTGAGCCCGGAGCAGGATTTCGTGGATATAGCAAGAGAGGAATTCAAAAAAGGGGTTATTCCGCTTTCCGTAAGAAAGATGAGTTCACAAGCTCCAGGCGCATAGCCCCGAATTCTGCAAAAACAGCTATTTCCTTTTCCTTATCAACAAGATAGGTGTAATTTTTGTTTGTTTTTATTATATACGCGCTCCTGCCCATGTACTCAGCTTCGCCTGTATAGTAGAAGTAGGTTTCGTCTATCGGGAACGTATTCCCGGATATATTGCCCATGGATGCATAGTAGGCCGGCGAGTTGTTCGTCGGAAGAACTGGGAGATAGAAAAAAGCAATCGGCTCTGGGAAAACCCCGGTCTCATTTATGCAATAGCTAAAGGACGCGTTTTCAACCTTAACATCGTAGCAGTTTCTTCCCAAAGAATAGTACAGAATTGTTTGGTTTGTTGGCTTGACTGTGTATTCCATCCACTCTCCATATTCTACTTGGCGTGGTTTTTTTCCTTCGCGCAGATAAAATGTGGAGTAATTAGCGAAATAGGCGGAGATTAGGATGAGGAGAATGATGAGGGCAAAAGAAAAAAGGAAAATTTTTAGGTGCTGGTTTTTAAAAAACATAAAAAAAGAAAGAAAAAGTTACTCGCACTGTACGTTGTACGGGTTCTTGGTCGGCGTAACTTCGTCTGTGGAGACCCCAACATCGTTGCAGTTGCCCGCATTGTCGCATGCAATTATATTGTACTTGTATGTTGCATCTTTCACAAACACGTAGTCATAGAAAGAAGTCTGGTCTGCGGGCAGGGTCCAGCTGCCTGTTTCTGTCCATACTGGAGCGGGTTGTCCTTTCCCGCCGCCTCCACCGCTAAGGGTTTTTGTATATTCCTTGAGAGTATAGCTCTTTATGCCTGAAATCTCATCGCTGAATACCCCGCCCCATGTAAAGTATATCCAATTCCTCTCGCATGTCTCTATGTATTGTGCTAGGAGGGTAACGAGAGGATGTTTCGGGGGCGTGTAGTCAAGTATTATTGAATCAGACGCTATGCTTGATTCAACTCCATTGGCATTTTTGCACTGCACCTGCACTGTTCTGCTGCCCTCAATGTCCAATAGCGTCCAAGTAAACCGAGTTGGGTTGCCATCGTAGTTCATCCAGCTGCTCCATTCGGTTTTTTGGGCGCCGTTATTTCTTAGCCTGCACTTTTCTGCATTCTCAGCCATCACATCCACCCAAACAGCTGTGGTTCTTGTGTACATGTCGCCTGAAGGTATAGGTGGTGGCGATCTATCCCCTAATTCCGCAAGCAGAACAAGCGGGACCTGAGTTTGGGTGGTAGTTCCGAATATTGTTTGCTGCTGGTCTATGGGCTGTATTGTTTGTTCAGATGTCAGAATCTCCTCCCCTCCTCCATCACCGATGCCGATTACCCCTCTTGTGTATATTGCAACATATTCTATATATGGATTTTCATCTATCGGTTCTGAGGCAGGAACATCCACGCAAACAGTTTCTTTATCGCTCTGCCATCCTACATAGTCCCAAGCGCTTATATCATAGCACATCTTTCCTCCCTGGGTAGTTAGGGCTGGAGGAAGATCAAAGTCAGTATGAGTGCACTCAAGTGCCATCCAGTTCTCGCCTTCTGCGCATCCAAGTTGTGCTGGGGTATAATCCTCTGGATCAAGCGTATAAACGCGTTTTGCAAAATCGCCTGCGAGAGTGTAATATCTCTCAATTGTGTATAATTTTACTCCTTTGTTTGCATAACCCGCCCACTCCCAAGAATTATCAACCGCAGGCGCCCAGGTAAGCTTTATGTTTATGATTGGTAGGCCGATGTCTCCCTCGCCAAGCTGTGTTCTATACTCTCCAGCCAGGCTCGAAACCGGGTCTGGTTTTGTTGCATCATACCATATGCTGTCATTTATAGGTCCTGTTGAACCTTTGTCGTTCCTGCATTTATAATGAACAGTTCTCAAACCATCCGGCACTATTACAATTTTTAATTGAAAATCAGGCATTTCCAATTCGACCTTCGGTGAAAGCGAGAATGCCACGATTCCGTTCCTAAGGTCTGCACTCCACGGCGCCATTTCTTCAGGGTCGCCAATGTAGATGATTCCGGGCGGTGGCTCCTCCCAAACCTTGCACTCTGTTGCACCTGAAGAAGATAGATCGAGGTCAACTTCATTCCATTTTGTAACTTCTCTATCTGGTACTAAGATCTGTATAAAGCAATTAGAACCGATGCAAAATGGCCTCTTTCCGATTATTTCTATTTTCAAATTTCTTGGCGGCACATTTTCATCACCGCCTCCGCCACCACCACCGCCATCTCCATCACCCTCGCCTTCTACAACATACCTTATAGAATCGCATGCCCTTGCATCTTCATTGCCTTTTTCGCATCTATAACAAACTGTGTATGTTCTTGAGTGTTCTGGCGCTGTGTTATCAAGGGTCCAGCTTCTTGAGGTGGTGTATGGCTCCGGACCTACAAGGCCCATCTCATTGCTGCTGTAATAACAAGCATCCGGCACTTCTCCCTTTATTCTTGCAAAAAGAGTAAGTTTAACATTCAAACTTGTTGTGGTCGGCGCGTCATCGTTTATTTTTATTGATATTGTTGTTGTGTCGTTTGTTATATTTTTAGGCGCCTTGGCGTCTATCTCAAGCGTTGCTGTTCCTGTATTTAATGCATCATCTATGCAGGAAACTGTCAAATAAAATTTGCCATACGGAACCCGGACTGTTCTTGTAACTTCTCCGGCCACATTCTGGATTGAGGCAACCTGCTGGTCTCCTGCAAACACATGGCAGTCAAGGTTTTTATCGCAGTCATCCTGCGCAAATATCTGCAACGCAACGAGATTGTTCTCTATTGAAAGAACGTTGAAAGAAACAGAAGGCTTGGTTGTATCAAGAATTATCGTATCGCTTACAGCGCTGCTTTCAACTCCGGAGTTTCTGCATTTATAATAAACTGTTTTCTCCTCGCATACTCCTCCTGCATTTTCTGTAAGCGTCCATGCCTTCTCTACTGTATAAGGCCCCCATGCGCTCCAAGCCATATCCTCATTAGCATTGGTGCATTCTTCAGCATTTGTTGCTGAAAGCGCAAGCGTAACATCTCTTTTATTTGTATACTCCTCACCATTGTTTATTATAATTGAAAGGCCTGATGGAGGAAGGATTTCAACCTTAACCTCTACCTGGTTAAGATTTCCGTCTTCATTTCCATTTACATCTGTACATCTAACAGTTGCATAATAAGTGCCTGGGCTAACATCACGGATTGTGTATTTGTTGTCTGCAACCGGCTCCCCGTTCTGCAGAACTCCGAGCTGGCCTGCTATTGTGCTAAGGTAGGCATTGTAACCCATGCATGGGTCTGGATAGTCAATTGAGTGGTCCCAGGTTAATTTAATATCGTTATTCATAACCGTAGCCCGCAGGTTTGTCGGAGGGTTGAGCGTAACAACTGCCGCCCCTCCAAGAACCGCAAAAACACCGAATATAATCAAAAGAAGCGCCACCAGTGCCATCAATGCTGCTCCCCTGTCTTCTTTAAGCTTATCTATAAAACTTTTTTCTCCTTCTGCCATTTATATCACCATAGACAAGAACAATTTAAGGTTAGAAATGTTTAAAAAAGCATCGGGAGAGAGCTTAAAAAAACCTTCGCAGGATAAAAACATTACTGCTGGGGTCGCCTAGTGGTAGGGCGGCAGCCTGCTAAGCTGTTACCCGAAAGGGTTCGTGGGTTCGAAACGAGCTTTTATGGGGGAGGTTTCCCCCCTAAAAGCTACGCTCCCAAAATCACCCCCCTCATATTTGAATAAAAGTTTTGGGGGGAGGGTCAGGAGGAGCCTCAAACTGGGGAGGGGGTGCCCCCCTCCGCGGTTCGGAGCGGAAATCCCACCCCCGGCGATTCATTAAAGGAGGACTTGCCATGGGCTTGAAAATCCTGAGGTTTGAAAGCGCGGCGAAAATTCTGCGTGTGAGGGCGTTTTTGAACTATATAAATTCGCTTGTAGAAGAGCGTGCGTTCATAGGTGCGATGAGCAAAAAATCCTTGGCTGAAGAAAAAAAGTGGATGAAGCAGGTGCTGAAGAGCATAAAAAAAGATGAAATGATGGCTTTTGTTGCGATGGAGAAGAGGAAGCTTGCCGGCATCGTTTGGGCGAAGAGGAGCGAGCTCGAAAGAGAAAGGGACAACTGGGAGATATCCATTGGAGTAATAAAAGAGCAGAGGGGGAAGGGAGTAGGAAAAACTCTTTTATTGAAAATTATAGAAGAAGTGAAAAGGAGAAGCCCGAACAAAATTTTTATTGATGTATTCAAACAAAACAAAATAGCTTTTGCGCTGTACAAGAAGGTTGGGTTTGCGGAGTTCGCCCGCATAGAAAAGTGCGGAAAGGATAACAGAGGAAAATACATGCTGGATAAAATTCTTATGGTGTACAAAGGCAAAAATCAGTAGACGATTTCCTTCATTCTTTTTTCCCTGAGCGCCCTTTTCAACTCAACTGCTATTCTCCTCCCTATAAACATATCCTTTCCGTACGCAAATTCCGCATATGGATGGTAGAGAATGTTCGTCCCGGCGACTATTCTTGCCGAGATTTCAAACGCATATATCTCCAAATCCGGAGTTACTATCGTCTCCACGCAGAATGGGCCAAAAATTCCGCCGAATATTTTTTTGGAAGCATGCACAACAGCGTCCCCTATTTTTACATAGTCCAGAAGCAGGCTTTCCCTCAGGATGATGCTTTCATTTGCAACTATTGTAAATGATATATCAGAATATCCGGCCGCGATGGCCCTTGCGAACTCATCCGCGTTGCTTTCTATCCTTCTGTCCACTCCAAGAAGCTCAACCCCGCCAAAAATTGAGTTGAAGTAATGCGGGTACGCCCTTATACCTGAGATGAATTCCTGCGCAACCGCCTTTCTTTTCCCAACTTTATTTTTATATTCTTCATAGCTTTTGACGATGGGGTACCCTCTTCCGCCTTTTGCGCCGGGAAATTTTACTATTACTGGTTTTTTTATCTCCTTTGGCTTCATGGTTTTCGGAACATTTATGCCGGCCTTTCTTAGCCAAGAGAGCATCCTTTCCCTGTCGCGCTCATAAACAAGCGACTGTCTGTTTCCATATATCGGCACTTCGGCGTCATCCAGCTTTTTTCCCAAATACTCAACAAAAGAGCCATGCGGAATTATTACCCCGCTTCTCGCGACAATCTCGCTGAAATCAACATCTCTATAGTCATCAACTATTACAAACTCGTCGGGTTTTGTGTTCGGAAAGCGCTCGTAGAGTTTTTTCTTTTCTTTTGTGCATATGCCTATTGTTTTTATCCCTTCAAGTTTTGCGCCGTAAAAAATCTGCAGGGCAGAGTGGGAGCAGAGGGTGGCTATCTTCAATTCTTTATATCCCTCCAGCAGCCGGTCTATTCTCTCCTTCGGGATCATGTTGTCACCTCGTCCAGCATCTCCTTGTTTATCGCCTCCCGTATCTCAATCGCAAGCCTTTCCCCAACCCCGCACCCTCTTCTATGCAGGTAGTAGCAGTAAGGGGTGAACCTTATTCCGGGGGAGCCGGGCATCCTTAAGCTTACATCAAAAACCTTTATCTCTTCATTTCCATCTATAAATCCTTGAAGCGCAAATGGTCCGGCAAATTTTCCGTATTCTTTCTCAACAGCAGAAACAAATCTCTCGCCAATCTCAAAAACCTTTTCCAAAAAGCTTTCCCTTACTGTGCATGCGGAATGGCCTATCTCTATGTTTTTTGGTCTTTTATGCTTCAGCGCCTCAAGTTGAACATCGGCAGGAAGGTGGAGGAACCCGTCCAGGTCCGTCTGCCTCCTTGTGTCAAGTCCCAGAAGCTCGAGCTCTTCATTAACTTTTGAGTAGAAAAAATTGAAATTGAACTGCGCGCCGATCACAAACTCCTCTATCCTCGCATTTTTCAAATCTTCTTCTTTAACCATTCCTGCGCTGAGCATCTGGCTCGCCTTTTCCATGTAATCGTCATAGGAGGAGACAACAAAAAATGCCCTTTCATATCTTCTCTTTGCCTCGCTGACTTTAACAATAGCAAGAGAGTCTATATCCTCTGGCCTGCTGTAAACCTTTGGCATTTTTATTCCCGCTTTTTCCAAAAGGTAGAACTGGTTTTTTGGAGCGTCCCTTTCCTCTGCTCTAAGGAGGAATTTGTTTCCAAAAATCGGGAAATGGATGTCTTTTTCTATCGTATCATATCCGACATAAACCGCAAAGCTCCTGTTCGGCACGAAAACCGTGTCCTCGAGCTTTTTCTGAACATCCTTGTTCGCGACCTGCTTGAATTCATCAAGAATTATCGTACTGTCAACAACACCTATGATTATTCCATTCCTCACCCTTGTTTTGTAGTATTTATCGTAGGGCTTTTCCCTTCCTTTTTTGCACACAACTAGGCTCTTGAAATTGTGGCGCTTCGCGCCCTCGCAAACATCCAAGGCAGAATGGCTTCCCAAAGTTGAGATGGTTTCCATAAAATATAATGAATAAGAAATATTATAAATGTTCTTTTTTCCACACTTCCGCCGAAAGCACGCCCCAAAACCTGCTCAGCACCTTTTCTTTTTTGTATATCTTCACCCTCTTTTTGTTCTTCTCATATTTTGAGGGGAGGGTGGATTTTAGGAATATGCGGAGCCATCCTTCTATCTCCTGCGGCTGTTTTTCAA
Organism: Microcaldota archaeon; assembly: GCA_964467175.1. Taxonomy (GTDB): domain Archaea; phylum Micrarchaeota; class Micrarchaeia; order Anstonellales; family J096; genus JAWAFD01. The sequence goes on from CAYXNY010000017.1 coordinate 7,909, forward strand.
GGGCATATATCCGGTCTCCTTTAACAAATGTCTTTTTGTGCTTCCTTTTGAATTCAAAAATATTTTTTTCGTCCTCAAGCGGAGGGCCCCTCTGCACTGCACAGGGAGGAAGCTTGTCCGGAAAATAGTGAATTACAAGCGCCGAAGTTTTGTTGTCATCGTGCAGAAAAATGTTTTCAATGAAAAACCCTTTTTGGGATAGAAAGCGCTCAAGTTGGCTTTTTAGTTTTCTCAACTGCCCCCATTTTATATCATCAACAACCTTCGGGGAGGGAAAAGAAACAGCAATAATGTTTGCGAATTTTTCTGCGAGCTGTTTTCTGCCAAGTTTTTTTATTTTCGGTGAGAAGAATTCTTCGCTGGGATTTTTCAGAAACGCTTTTGCAAGCAAAACAAACCTTTCAAAATTTTCCCTGCTCAGAGGAGAAGCAACATTTCTTTTTGCATCCACGGGGTCGATGAACACAAGCGGCTCGGGCGTTTGCGGCTTCCAATTTGCTGCCTCTTTAAGCAGTTTTTCAAACGACCCGTACTTGATGATCAAAAGCTCGCAGAGATAACCTGAAAAACCTTGAGTTTTTATCTCCGCACCGTAAAGGTCGTTTGCCTTCAAAAATTGTTTCAGCAGAAGCACCTCTTTTATTTGGGATTTTTTCAGATGTTTTTTTATGTACTGGATATGAAACTGCGTCCTGTCGACGGCCGTGCCCATCTCTGAAATGCTTTTCAGCTTGTAGGCGGGGACAACATCAAATTTTATTTTTTTGTAATAGAAGCGCGCGTAGGGATGCTCGGCGTAATGCACGAAAACTTTTTTGAAAACCTTCCTGCATGCCCCTATGACAATCCTTCCCATCTCTTCCTTCGAGTATTTTTTTGGGAAGAGGAAGAAGAGGTCGACATCGGCCTCTCCGCGCAGAGAGGTTCCTTTGGCAACCGAACCCATGAGCATGGGCTGGGCGGAGCGGATGTGTTTTTTTAATTTTGAAATCACTTCTTTCGCCGCCGCATTCAGCATTCGCATCTCGGTTTTCGAAGGGGAAATTTTCTCAAGGAGTTTGTGAAAACGCATGAAATATAGTATTTTCTATGAATTAAAAGCTTTTGCCCCCACGAGATAAACTTAATAAACCTTTCCATTCTATTCTATCACGGTGAGAGAATGGCTGAAAGGATCGGAAGGGAAAAGGTAAATAGGGAAGAAGGATACCTGTACTTTATCGGAAAGGACGGTTATGTCTGGGCAACGCCGATGAAGCACAACAAAAGCGGAAGGAAGAAAAAGGTTGGGAATGAAAAAATAACAAAACAGGAAGGATACCTTTACTTCCTTGGAAAGGACGGTTATGTTTACAGGGCGAGGATGAAGAATGCATAATCTTTTTTCCCTTTTTATCTTTTCCATTTTTATTTTTTATTAAGCGCCTGCAAAGAAGCGGGTAGATTTTTAAAGCATTTCGCTGAATTCTAAACATGCGAAGGGTTGCGGTTTCGCTTGTTTTTTTTCTGCTCCTCCTGTCCTCGGGATGCATAGCCGAAAAAAAGGTTGAAATGGGGCAATACGAGAAAATATACTCGATGAGCTTTGAGGATGTTGATGACGACGGGTTCGCGGATGTGAGGTACTATCGGTTCAGCCCGCACACTGCCGAGGACAAGGAGGTGAAGCTTGCGGTCGCGAGAATCGTGATCGTTTCGCCCAAGGAAGCTGAGGCAATAGTGTATGATGTGAATGAGATTTCCGAGCAGGAGGCGGGCGAGATGCAGTCGCTCATGCTTTCTTTCAGCGCAGGCAAGAAGGAAAGCGAGCTCCAGTGCAGGCAGAGTATTGGAATAGGAACCGGTTCTTGCACGAGCGCGGAAACATGCGCGGATGTATGCACATCCCCATCTTGCAGAAAGTACAAAGAGTACGCAAGGGAGCCGCTCGGATATTCTATATATTCTTTTTATGAGGATACAAACGAGCTGGACAAGCTCGTAAGCGAGGTTGAAAATTCCATCCCGGCGCTCAGCACAGCGAGCAAAAGCCAGAGGGCGCTCGTTCTGCAGAAGCTCGACAGGATTTTTGTTTTGGCCATGAGGATAAACGCAAACCCGCTCATGGACAAGAATGCATTCGGCCTATGTCTTCCGATCCATTACGATATTGAAACGCTGAAGCAGGTTGCCAATAAGCTGGGGAACTCGACAAGAACGATAACAAGCTACGAATATATTGTGGTTTTGCAGGTTGACAGCGAGGCGAAGGGGGCGTATGTTGAAACATACGTAAAAGATGGACTGCCGAACGCGGTGAGCTCGACCATGACAAAACTCAACCTCTTCCAGGGAGGAAATGTTTACGCACACGCACCCGTAAGAATAATGTGGCCTGGAATAAAATCATCAACCTATCCGAAATACTTCCTTTTCTACAGCGCTGTTTCAACGCTTGAGCCCAGGCAGGAGATTTTTGAAAGGTGGGGCGCGCCGGAAGTGACCTTGCGGGTGATTTCGCTTGAAGCTATTCCGTTTTTCATGGACGCGCTGAACATAACGAAAAGCGTTTTTGCGCAAACTGTTGCGTATGGGTATTACATTGCGTTTGCTGTTTCTATGGCAGTGTGGAGCATAGTCTGCCTCATCGCCCTGCAGATTCTGAAATCGCTCTTCGCCGTCATATTTGCAATAACGGACAGAAGAGATATTGTAAGGGAGTTCGTGCGTTCGTTCGGAGAGGCGAACATCTACCTAGGAAGGTTTGCGCTCGGGGCAGTTCTCCTTCTTGCCATTGGCTACGCGCTCCAGACCTACGTTGCAAAGCCGGTTGCGGAGCAGGAGCTTGTGTTCAGCAGTATGCTGGAGCATATGGGGAAGGATTTGGTCGGGTTTTTGGCGTTCATTTCATTCTTCCTTGGGATAAACTTGGTTTACCTCATCATTGAGGACAGAGTGAAGGGTGCGGTTGGAGGAAAGGAGTATTACAAGAGCATTACTGAGCTCAGCCCCCAGGCAAACGCGCTCAAGTTGAAAGATTTGAAGAAGCTGATGGAGGAGCTGAGGCACGAAATAAATGTATATAATGAAAAAAGAATAGATACAAGCAAGGAGTATGATCTGCTTCTTTCAGTCCCGCTGGAAAGATTGGAGAAAATGATCGCGGAGAACGAAGACCAGAGGGCGGTGAGGGATATAATAAAGGCGTATACTGAAAAAATTGAGGATGCAAAGGCTACGCTGAAAGAGAAGGAGGAAATAAGCAGGGAGAGCTGGGCGAAATGGGAGGCGTACATCTTCTCCCTTCTGGAAGAGAGCGATGCAGTTGCGCTTGACGCTATGATAAGCATCCCGCAGGCATGGAGGGTTTGGGCTGCGAACAAGTTTATTGAGGAGCATCCTGAAGAAGGAGTCGTGCTTGAGGGGGAGGTGTTGCAGAGGAGCGCGAAGGGGCCTGAGGGGACTGCGCAGAATTTGATTACCGCGATGGTGAGGAAAGGGGTCGCAACCGGCGGGGTAGTACTAAAAGACGGAAAGATGCTCGGCGGGTATTTCGGAAAGGGAAAGGCGAATGTTCTCAAAATTCTTATACTGAAAGCCCTTAGCGAGATGGAGAGCCTGACAAAAGGAATGTTCGGAGAGGAGATTGAAAAAGTCGAAGTGGATGGGAAAAAAGAAAAGGCATTCGTTATTAAGGAGGGAAACGCAACCGCATTTGTCATCTGCCCGCATGAAAAAATAGATGAAGCGAAGGAGATGTTGAAAAAGAAGCTTGG
>CAYXNY010000018.1:0-17022 GCA_964467175.1 Microcaldota archaeon
GTCAAGGTAGCGCATGGGCAGGTTGTTGTCTTCTCCGTTCATATTTCTATTACTCTTTTGTCATTTAAAAGTTTTTGGGTCGACTAGGGGGAAACTATATGTATTCTTTATCTTCCCCCTTAACACGGTGGAACAAGTGCCACCAGAGGGTTAGTATGGTTGGTGGCACCTAAGCCCTCACCCAAAAGCATAGTAAGGTTGGGTGAGGGTTGTTCCGCCGTGTTACTCGCCTACCCCCTTATGTAATTCTAATGCCTGTTCTCAACTCATTTTGGGGGTGAAGGGGAAATCGAGGATGATGTGGTGAAGCAACCCACCCAACCATACTAACCATTTGGGTGGGCTTCGGTGCAACCCAACTCTTCTAACTACTTGGGTTGCACTTGCTTCGCCACATCAAAACCGCGAGGGGGCGAAGCCCCCTATGAGGTTTGTCTGTTGGAGCTAGGGGGAGATGAGAAATACATAAAGTTCCCCCTGGCCTCCGCAAAACCTCCTAATAACATAAGGGGGTTGGAGCTAGGGGGAGATGAGAAATACATAAAGTTCCCCCTGGCCTCCGCAAAACCTCCTAATAACATAAGGGGGTTGGAGCTAGGGGGAGATGAGAAATACATAAAGTTCCCCCTGGCTTATGGGCCCACCAGGATTCGAACCTGGGATCTCCGCTGTGTGAGAGCGGCGTCTTAACCGTCTCGACTATAGGCCCTGAATTTTATTAAAGCCATCGCAAGTATTAAAAACATATTCACTGAAACAAATTTAGGTGTTTGCATGGAAACAAAAATTATCGTCATAGCCTTAGCATTATTCCTTCTTTTCGGAATAGCGATGGTGCAAGCCCCAAGCTGGGAAGATGACTGGAGTTCTGATGAATACGATTATGGGACCTATGACTCCGGCTGTTGCGGTCCAACATTCATAATACTCGCACTTGGGTTGGGACTGGTTTCATACAAACATTTTTAAACCTTTTTTAACACAAATATAGTGTATGGAGAACTGCATGAAGAATGGAAGGCTAAGGTACGAAGAAGTAAAGGCTTATGCTTCTAATGGGCTATCTAAGTTCACCAAGCGAGAAAGACGCGAAACTTTCTTATGGTCATATGGTTTGATTGAAGAGATACAAAAAACCTACAGTAATGGCAACGGCAACGGCTTGGATAAATTAAATGGTGTTTTTGAAAAAAAAGTGGAATCTCTGCGAAACCAAGGAATAGACCAAGCAAAGAGACTATCTCTTATAGCTATTCTGGATGAAAGTCCCATAGTGAGAAAACTTGCAGTCGTGCTTCTTCTCGGTCTCGCGACCAAAATAGCGAATTCGGAAAAAAACCCAGAGCGCGAAGAAGTTCAACTTGCTCATGATATATTCAACTTTGTTATATCCTATATAAAGGATGAAGAAAATATCGCAAAAATGATGAAAGAAGATACCAGTTTGTTATTGTTCATATTAAATAAAAGCGAAGCGTATCGTTCTGTGATATCAAAACTGGCTCTCTTTGAGCCTGTTGAAGATCCTGTTTCTGCTGACGATTGGAAATCGATGATTAGTAATCTTATTCCTGGGTCGGTGCCCATCCAAATATCCGATTAGCTTATGCTCTAGTCTATTTCAAAACCTTCCCAGTTTCCATGTACCACAGATACAAATCAAGCTCGCCCAGTTCCAAGCCTGCTTTTTTCGCAAGTTTTTCCAAAACCTTTTCAATTTCTAAATATTTTTTCTTTGTCATTGTTTTCGGCTTTTTTATTATTTTATTTTTTGCCAACAGGTCAACGATATGAAAATCAACTATCGCCACATCCATAAACCCAACATTCCTGAGAAAGTGGCTCGCCTCTTTATACCCAAGCCCTTTAACATTTTTTACAAGCCATTCCCTCGCTTCCTTTCCGTTTCCAAAAGAAAAAACAATTCTCTTTATGTCTTTCGCGCATTTTTTTCTCGCCTCCACGATGAATTTCGCCCTCATGTTCGGAAAGCGATGGCCCAATTTTTTCAATTTTTTTGCGAGCACTTTTTCTTTCAATTTTAAAAACCCATCCCCAATCGCTCTTTGTATTCTAATCCCTCCTTCCGCAGAATAATTCGCAGTGAGCAGGCAAAAACAAAGTTCTTTGAAAATTTCTTTGCAGGGTTTTTTGCCCATTCGCTTAAATTCGTCTGCCCTTTCCGCCACTACCCTACCTATTCTGCCTCTCTTTAATTTTTTTATTTCTCGCAAAAGTTTTTCCATCCCATCTTCCTATGCTTTCCAGAGCCCATGGATGTTGCAGTACTCTCTGACCATTTGTACATCCTCTGCCTTAACCCCAAATTCCGCCTCCGGCTTCATCCCCGGCTTTAGAAATGCGAAATAATTTTTTCCATCCTTTGTTATTACCTCTATCCATTCAATGTAATGTTTTTCTTCCATGGGATGCGGGACAGAGCCGACCTTAACCCTTATCCCTTTCTTTGTTTTCTCAACCACCGGAACATGCTTCTCATTTCCAACATCCTGAGTTTTTTCTTTCAAAAGCTCCATCGGCTGGCCGCAGCATACCAGCGTGCCGACTCCAGCATGCATCACTTCAACAATATTTCCGCAAACATTGCATTTGTATACCTGAAACTTTTCAGTCATGCCATCACTTAAATTTCTTCAGACAAATTTTCAAACCTTTGCTCATGCTCAATCTCTTCGTTCATTATATGGATCATCAACTGATAGGTTATCTCATCCTTTCCCTTCACCATCTCAGCTATTTTCTTATAAACATCTATCGCGCATCTTTCGCCTTTTATTCCGGCTTCCAGCGCTTTTTTCACATTCTCGTTTGGAACCTCATACCCGCAGTTTGTTTTTGAGTAATACTCCTTCGGGTCCACGATCGGCTTTCCTCCGAGCTGAATTATTCTCTCTGTAAGCTCGGTTGCATGCTCCAGCTCCTCATTTGCAATCGCCTCAAGCTCCTTTGCCGCAACACTCGCCATTTTTCCTTTTATTATTTTTGCCGAATTCCAGTACTGGAGGTATGCAAGCCACTCATCGGCCAAAGCCTTGTTCAGCTCAGAAATTATCCTCTCGGCATCCTTTCCCACAATCTCTTTTGCTTTTTTTCCCATGTACTCACCGCATAAACTACTATAATAAAATTAAAAAAGTTTTGTATAGATCTGAAATATGCTCAAAGATTTTTTGAACAAGAAAAATATAATCGCAGTTGCCGGTGCAAGCAGGGACAAGGATAAATACGGATACAAGCTTTACAAAGCGATTCTGCATGCGGGCTATGAGGTTTATCCGGTAAATCCAAACACAAAAGAAATAGACGGAAATCCATGCTATCCATCGCTTGTATCCGTTCCGAAAAAGCCGGATGTTGTGATAACGGTTGTTCCGCCGGAAATTACAGAAAAAATTGTTGAGGAAGCGAAAGAGCTTGGAATAAAAAAAGTTTGGATGCAGCCCGGAAGCGAATCCGAAAAAGCGATCGAATTCTGCAATCGGAACAAAATTGAAGTGGTTGCAAGGATGTGCTTTGTTGCAGATGGGCTGAAAGAGGACCTCGAGAAGCTTGCATTTGATTTATAATTTTTTCTTTTCTTTCTAACCCATGGAAAAACTATACTATCTTCTCTACCCTATGCGCGTCTGCCTCATCACCTCCTCTTATGGCGGAAAGGATAACATAATGGCTGCGAGCTGGGTCTATCCTCTTTCCTTCGACCCGCCTATGTTCGGGGTTTCTGTTTCAAAAAAGCGGTTTTCCTACAGCCTGATAAAAAGAGGGAAGGCTTTTGGAATAAACTTGGTTTCTCCTGAAATGAGAGAAGCGGTTTTGGTTTGCGGAAGGAAGAGCGGGGAACAAATCGATAAGTTCAAGGAGGCGAAGCTTGCAAAAGAGAAAGGGAAGATTGTTCCTCTCATAAAAGAAAGCCCAGCGAGCATTGAATGCGAGCTCGTGAAAGAAATAGAAACAGGAGACCACGTTCTTTTCGTCGGAAAAGCAGCGAATGTTGTGAAAAGAAAAGAAGAAAGCAAAGGCCTTTACCACGCTGGCGGGGATAATTTTGAAATAATTTAAGGAATTTTTCCGCCTGAATTTTTTTTGCAATCGTTTTGTTTTTAAACATTTTCCTAAAAAAAGCAAGCACATGGTTCCTACAAAAGTTTTCTTTACTAAAGGAGTTGGGATACACAAGGATAGACTGGCGTCTTTTGAGGCTGCATTGAGAATGGCCGGCATCGCGTATTTCAATCTTGTCTATGTTTCCAGCATTCTTCCTCCTGGCTGCAAGATCATCCCGGAGCAGGAAGGGCTGAAGGAAATGAGACCCGGCCAGATTGTTCATGTAGTGATGGCGAGGAACGAAACAAATGAACCGAACAGAATGGTTTCTGCAGCTATAGGCGCTGCAATTCCAACAAACCCGGAAGTGCACGGTTATCTTTCCGAGCACCATGCTTTTGGAGAAACAGACGAGAAAAGCGGGGAGTATGCAGAGGACTTAGCTGCAACTATGCTTGCGACTACTTTGGGGATAGAATTTGACGCAAACAAGGACTGGAGCGAAAGGGAGATGGAATTTAAGGCAAGCGGGCATATTTTCAAGACGACAAATATCGTTCAGTCAGCAAGGGGGAATAAAGACGGGCTGTGGACAACTGTGATCGCAGCAGCAGTTTTTGTTCCATAAAATAGCTCCTTCATACTGATTTTTATGGATGTTTTCTTCTGGATTTTTGGAATTTTGCTCATCAACACGCTTATAGGCGGGGCGGGAATACTCTCCCTCTGGGTTGTTAAGAAAAATCTGCGGAGAATCGCTTTTTTGCTTATGTCCTTTGCAGCCGGAAACCTTTTAGGGGGCGCTTTTTTCCATCTGCTCGTCCATTCTTTGGAAGAGGTTGATGCAGAGCTGGTTTTCGTATCCGCGCTGTCTGGCTTTTTGGTATTCTTCATATTTGAAAACTACCTGCATTTTCACAGATGCGCGGAGTGCAAGATTCATCCTTACACATACACTGTTCTTATAGGCGATGCGATACACAACATATTTGATGGGATTGTTGTTGCGATTACCTTTCTCCTCTCAATACCGCTCGGAATCGCAACCAGCATCGCGATACTTATGCACGAGATCCCCCAAGAACTCGGCATCTTCGGGGTGATGGTCCATTCCGGACAGGACAAAAAGAAATCCATCCTCTATCCTCTGCTCGCCCAATCTACCTCCATCATTGGCGGTATTCTGGGCTATGCATTCTCTTCTTCTCTTGAAGAATACATCCCCCTCTTCCTTCCATTTGTCGCTGGAGGGTTTATCTATATTGCATCTGCCGACCTCATCCCAGAAATACACAAATCTGAAAAATGGCAGAAAATTGAGGGAATACTTGCTTTGTTTTTTGGGTTGTCGCTTATGTGGGCGCTGAAAGGCCTGCACTAGCAGGGCTAGTACCTCAGCGCCTCAATAGCTGGGATCTCAGCCGCGTTTTTCGCGGGGAAGTATCCTGCGGCTACCCCAACCGCTGCTCCGTACAACAAGGCAAAAGCAAACAACTGCGGCGTTATTATGTAGGGGACATCGAAACTTCTCAAAATTTCCGCGCCAATCCATCCGACCGCCAGCCCCAGAATTCCTCCAAGCAAACCTATTATTCCTGCCTCTGTAATAAACAAAATTATTATCTGTTTTTTCGTTGCTCCTATGCTCTTCAGCACCCCAATCTCCCTTCTTTTTTCCGCAACCGCCATGTACATCGTGTTTGCTATTCCAATTCCGCCGATTACTGATGAAACAAGAGCGATCGCAAAAAGAAAGCCCGTAAGCATATCCATTACGGTTCCGACTATTTCCATCACTAACTCCTGCGTAACAACGGTAAAATCCTTTTCATCCAAGCTTACGCGGTGGTTCCTCGCGAGCATCTCCTCTATTTTCTCCTTCACCTCATTTGCATCCGCGCCATCCTTCAAATCAACTACTATGCTGTACACCTCATCCTTTGCGAGCACATCCTTAAACATCTCCTTTCCGTCTTCATATGATATGGTGATGACTGCATCATCCTGCTCGCTCAGAGCGGTTCCAATCCTCTCCGCTATTCCAACCACCCTGAATTTCTTCCCGCCTATTGTCATGTAATTGCCTACCTGTATTTTGTTTTTTCCGAAATATTTGTTCGCTATATCGTTTCCTAAGAAAACAACCCCCCTTTCGCCTTCTTCCGGATACCTCCCCTCCTCGACCCTGTAATAATCCTTCCACATCTCAAACATGGAAGCGTCTCCGGGAAAAATAGGAGAGTATAGTTCAATGCCCCGGAATTCTATTGTTGTTCTTCCCATCAACATTTTAGCTACGCTCTCGACCTCAGGAAGACTTTCAATGTCCTTTGCGTCCTCTTCCGTAAGCTTTCCGGAAGTTGCTCCTCTTCCGGAGAAAGTCCCCGCCATGCTTTTCATCGTTATTGGGGCGATAGCAAGTTTATCCTTTCCGAAAACCTCCATCTGCTCTTCTATGTATACTTTAACGCCCTGCGCAATCCCCATGAGCACCACAATTGTCGCTATTCCTATCACAATTCCAATAAGCGTAAGCCAGCTTCTCAAGCTTCTGTGGGAAAGGTTTTTTACCGCGTATTCCAAAACATCCTCATTTTTCATTTCACTCATACCTCAGCGATTCCACTGCCGGAATTTCCGCCGCATTTTTTGCCGGCAGTGCTCCGGCAACCAACCCGACAGCAAACGCAAAAACCGTAGCTCCCAAAACAACCTCCGGCAGAATGGTTACCGGCGTGATGAACCCCACAAGAAAACCAAGAACAAATGCAGAGATGATTCCAATAATCCCCCCAACCAATCCGATTACTCCGGCTTCGATCAAAAACAATCCCACTATTTCGCTATTCTTCATTCCAATAGCTTTCAGCGTCCCTATCTCGCGCGTTTTTTCGAGCACGGAAGTGAACATCGTGTTGCTTATTCCAATTCCGCCAACCACCAGCCCAATCCCGGCCACAGCTCCTACAAGCAGACTGAGAGTTCCGATTACAGAATCGACCTGCTCGTTTATGTACTTTGGAGTAATAACAGAAAAATCCTCCTCCCCCTCATTAACCCTGTGGCTGGCGCGCATGACTTCCGCGACGGTTTCTCCGACTTCCTCAACATCATATCCGGGGCTTACCTTCATCCTCATTATTGTAATCTCGTTCTCGGCCATTACATTCTTGAACAGCTCCTTTCCATCATCAAATGTTACAAAAACATAGCTGTCCAGCTGGCTCATGCTCTCTCCGGTTTTTTCCAGCGTTCCCACAACCCTGAACTTCTCCTCGCCTATTTTTATGTACTGCCCGACCTTTACCTCCTCGCTGAAAGTATCTTCTCCTATCCTTCCCCCCAAAACCGCGACATGCCTGTCCCCCTCTCTCAAAAACCGCCCTTCCTTAACCTTTATGCTCGTCAAAACCTGCTCAACGATGGAGGGCTCCACCCCCCCTATCATCGCATTTACCGTCTCATCCTTGTAGGTGATGCTCGCCCTGTTCCCTATCACTTTTGCTATGGTTTCTATTCCGGGAATTTTTTTCAGTTTTTCATAGTCCTTTTCCCACAGCTTCCCTTTCGTCGGGACATAAAAAGCAAATGCCGGACTTTGCACATTAAAAGATGTTACGGCAATCGTGTCCGAGCCGAAAGCTTTCAGCTGTTCATTCACCCCTTCCTTCAACCCCTGTGCAATTCCAAGCAGAAGAACAATGCTCGCTATCCCTATTACTATGCCTATTATGGTGAGCCAGCTTCTTACATGCGCGTATTTGAGGCTTTCAACCGCATAATTGAACATCTCCTCTATTCTCATGCTAAGCCCTGCTTTTTTTCCTCATTTTAAGGAAATAGTACGCCCCCGCAATAGCAACCAGCCCAGCAACAACAAGCAGCATAGTGTTGTTTCCTTCCTCCTGCACCTCTCTTTCTACCAGCACCTTTGCCTCAACCTTCTTCGTCCCCCATTCTCCAGAGTAATCCCTATAAACTACCGTGATGTTGACCGGATAGCTTCCAGGCTCAACATTCTTTACCTTAACTTTGAACTGCTCGCTGCTGAAATCATCGTACGCCAGTCCGCCGATGTATTTTTCCGCCTGCGCTTCTTGCACTTCAAATGCATCGCTCTGGATGGCTACGCTAACAGAGCCGATCGCATAGCTCCCGAGGTTCGCGACCGTAATGGAGAGCGTGTGCTCGCCTTTTGCCCTTATCGGAGCCGGTTTTGCTTCAACATATATTCCGACATCCGCATCGCTCTTTACTTTTATCGGCACGGCTATCGCATCCTCTTTCTTCTCCCCATTTTCTTCCCACTCCACGCTGACATCCACGCTTTTTATTCCCGGCTCTGCATCTACATAAACATCTGCTTTAACCTCTTTGCTTTCTCCTTTTCCAATGTTGCCGGCTTCTATTTTGTTTTTTCCAACTAGCCGGATGGAACCGTCGGCAAAACTTATTTTCACGTTTTTCGCGTCGTTCCCCGCGTTCGTTATTCTCAGCACGAGCTCCGTTTCAGTTTTTGTCTGCACAACGCCCGCCTGCTCTATTGAAAAATCGCCTTCCCTTTTGTTTACAATAACACCAATTTCTTTTTTTTCTGTCCTGTCCTCCCCGAGCTCGTTCTTATAGTTCAGGTTCAGCTGAAGGGTGTCGCTCCCATCGCTCGCTCTTTTTGCATCAAGGTTTGCGTTTATTTTTTTGCATCCCCGGCCGACATCCCCGATGAAAATGCTGTCGACTCCTGCAAAGCCTATGTCTCCGCCTAGGGCTGCGACCATGTTCCTTGCATCCCCTCCTTCGTTGCATATTGTAAAGACAACCGGCGTTTCCTTTTCAAGCTCGGTTTTATCCATCCTCACGCTCAGAACAGGCGACCGCACAACCTTTACAGCCGCAACGCTCTCAGTTTTCTTGAGTTCTATGGGCGTTACGCTTTTTATGCTTCCTGTCGCCTGCACGGTCACGAAATACATTCCGCTCGGCGCTGTTTTTGAAACTGCAATCGGGATGTTTATCGTGGTTGAGCCCGCTGGACCCAAATCCCCTATGTTCAGAACGGTTATTCCTAGGGCGATGTTCCCTCCTGCACCCGCCTGCAGTGTCATGTCATCAACGCTTGCGGTGTCCGCGTTTTTCAGCACTACGCTGATGTATCCAGTATCCCCTGGCGCATAGCTTGTTTTGTCTGTTGAAACAGAGCTTATGCTCAGCCCGAGCGCCATCCCCAATGCCAAAAACAACACAAACAATTTTTTCATTCTTTCACCTCTCCATCTTTTATTCTTATAATTCTTTTAGCATGCTTCGCGATATCCTCATCATGGGTTACAACAACAACTGTTTTCCCCTCCTTGTTCAGTTTTGTAAATGTTTCCACAACCTCATGCCCACTTTTCGAATCCAGGTTTCCGGTCGGCTCATCGGCCAGGATAACATCGGGCTGATTCGCCAAAGCCCTCGCAATCGCGACCCTCTGCCTCTGCCCACCGCTCAGCTCGGATGGTTTGTGGGTCAGCCTTTCTCCAAGCCCCATCTTTTCCAGCAGCTCCCTTGCCCTTTCTTCTCTTTCTTTCTTACCTACCCCGTATATCATCATAGGTATCGCTACATTTTCCAATGCATTAAGGCTCGGAATCAGGTTGAAAAGCTGGAAAACAAACCCTATTTTCTTCCCCCTTATCCTTGCCCTTTCATCCTCGCTTAGTTGCGAAACCTCCTTTCCATCTACATATATCTTTCCTGATGTCGGCACATCCAAAATCCCCATCATGTGCAGAAGGGTGCTTTTTCCGCTTCCGCTCGGGCCCAAGACCGCAACATATTCTCCTTTGTTTATCTTCAGGCTTACATTTTTTAGAGCCCAGACTCTTACATGGCCCATCCGGTAAATTTTTGAAACATCTTCAAGTTCTATTACTGGCTCCCTACCTTTCATTCCACCATCTCCTTGAAAAACTCCTTTTTCAATCCGCGGGCGAACCATTTTTTGCAGGCCATGAGAACTGCCCTTCCCTTCAGCGAAGTTTTGTAGTATTTCTTCCTTCTTTTTCCTTCTTTACATTCCTTTACTTCAAGGTACCCTCTTTTTTCCATGCTGTTCAATATCGGATAGACATTCGAAGGGGTCGCGCGGTGCATCCCGTCCTTTTGAAGCGTTTTTATTATCTCATACCCGTGCATTCTCCTTTTTTTAAGCAGCCAAAGGATGAACACGGCCAGAAACTTCTTTATCATGAATTTTCCCAGCTGTTCTATGCGCATCCTCTCTATCCGCTTAATCTCCTCCTTAATATCTTCATTTACCCCCATAGTAACACTTTTGGATATATATGAATTTGAATATATTCAAAAACAAAGTATTTAAAAATCTATTCTTCAAATTTCCCCTTTATAATTTCCTCCGCATAGTATATGAATATTTGGGATTTTTTCCATTCCTCAGGGAGCAGGCCTGCCTTCATCGCCAAGTTCTGCAAAAATTCTTCTTTATCCGAAAAGTGCTCCCAAACCTGAGGAAGATAGGTTGCTAAGTTGTACCCCTTTTTCAAAATAACCCCATGCTTATTCGGAACAAGTTTTTCCAAAGCCTCCCTCCAGTCAGAACAGTGCATCTCCTCGGGAACGCTCAGAACGGTTATTTCAATATCAATGTACGGAAGGTCGCTCTCCTCAACCGGAGCAAACCTCGGGTCGTGGATTGCCGCATCTATCGCGTGCTTATATACCCCAAGCCATAGCGGATTTTTTGGCCATATCTCCCCTATGCATCCCTGCAGCTCTCCTTTCCTCTCAAGCGTCACAAAAACACCCTTTCTCTTCATCAACTCCTCGTGCAGAAATATGTTTTTCTCCTCGGGCGGCTCATCCACTCCATCAACAGCATCCCTCACTCCCTTCCTCGCAATCCCAAGCAAAATTTCCTTCTCCTCTTCGCTTAATCCCATACCCCCTCCACCTTTCTTCCGCACTCCGGGCACTTCCCATTCTTTATATTATTCCTAACAACATCAAACCATCTTCTCTCTACAAGCAAAAATTTGCATTTTGGGCAGTAGGTATTTTCCTTTTCTCCTGCGCTTATGTTCCCGACATAAACGTAATTCAGCCCTTCTTCCTTTCCTATCTCCCATGCCCTAAGCAATGTTTTCTCTTCTGTAGGCGGAACATCCATCATCTGATAAGCAGGATAAAACCTCGTGACATGCCAGGGCATTCCCCTATCCAAATCCGCTATCCATTTTGCCACCCATCTCAAAAACTCTTCACTGTCATTCCAGCCCGGAACAATAAGCGTTGTTACCTCCACCCATTTTTTTCTTTTTTTCAATTCTTTTATGCTTTCGAGAACCGGCTCAAGCCTTGCTCCAGAAAGCTCCCTGTAAAACCTATCATCCCCTTTTATATCTATATTAAAAGCATCTATCCATCTATCCGCATACTCTATGGCTTCCTTTGTAATAAAGCCATTCGAAACATACACATTATACAGCCCCTTTTCTTTTGCTATTTTTGCAGTATCCACAGCGTACTCGCTGAATATCGTCGGCTCGTTGTATGTGTACGCCATCCCCTCGCACCCATATTCCATCGCTTCGCTGACTGCTTTTTCCGGAGGCAGTGGAATGCTCCTCTCCTCCACTACTTTTCTCGCTGCTTCGGCTCCCTGCCCATAAGCGATGGCTTTCGGAAACTGGCTTAAATCCCAGTTCTGGCAGTTTCCAACTGCAACAAAATTAGCGAGATAAGAATGTTCTCCTTCTACCTCCATATTATATACATAACCAGAATAATATTCCATACCAATTTCTCTTATTGGCACCAGCCAAAATCCATCCATCTCTTTATATTTTATGTTTTCTTCGCTTCTTTTATTATAACAATATTTCATTCCTAAAAATTTTTTTCTTTGTTTTTCAGAATAAAGTTTTACATAATAAAGCGTTTTTTGATTTACAATCCTCTTTTCAATTTTTTTTGTTCTCTTTGGTTTCCATATGTAAAATCCCGGCATGTAGCCTGCCAACAAGAATAGGTAATACATCCCAAACGCAAACTTTTTGGAAACAGTACTTATTGCAATCGCATCCTTGACTACTGTCCCATCCCCTTTGACTACTGCTTTTATGTAAGCGGCTATGCTCTTCTTATTTGATTTGCTCAGTAGAGATGGAACAACTTTTTCTGATGATCTTTTCCCGCAGAGAATACTGAAAAACGTTGATATCGAAGAACCCGATACTTCGACAGTTGTTGTCGTTCTTCTTTCTATTATTTTCGGCTTTGTTTTGAATATTTTCTCTATTAAACGAGCCGTCCTGCTTATCAGCTGTTTTTCATGCTTTCCAAACGAAAAAACAGTGCAACCGCTGTTTGGCCTCTGCGGAGCTTCCGTGATATGCCCTTCGCAACAGTAATAGCCAAGCAGTTCTGCAAGTTCTTCATTCAGTTTTATTTTTGCAGGTATACCCCTGCCTTTTTCACCCTTAAATTTTGTGTATCCATCTTTACTTATAGCCACTATTCTGTGTTTGTTTGTTATTTTTGTTTTTGGGTTCAATAGTTTTCTTATATAAACCGGATGTATTCCTAGCATTCTTCCGATCATTTTTGAAGAATAGCCTTTATTTTTAAGCTGTTTTATTTTTTCTATATCTTTATCCGTGTATTTTACCCTTACTTTAAAAAACCTGTTAATTTTGTTTAATACTCTCTTTGTGTTTATTATGATTCTTTTCCCCTTAGGTTTTATTTTTGGGATGACTAGGAAAGAAGATTTTTTCAATTCGGATGCGGCGACCTTTTTCAGCTCTCCATTTTCATAGATGAAGAATTCATGATACGGTGTTGTCTTTATTTCCGGCACGTAGTACGGTTTTATTCTGATGAGCGGTCCCTTGTATGAATGTTTAAAAAATTTCAATATTCTTCTTCTTTTACCAATATGGGAGAATGTTTCATTTTTTCTTGGCTTTCCCACCCATCCATCTTCTTGATTAATTATGAACTCAGAATTTTCAAATAACTCTTCTAATGTGTAGACGCTCCCATCGTTTGCTGCTGTTGTTTCTGAAGAAAAACAAAATTTACACCTGAAATTGCATCCAAAAGTTCCTATTGAATACGCCCTAGTTTTCGGATGGAAATGGAAAAACGGCTTCTTTTCTATTGGGTCTATGTTCACAGCAGACGGCCTTCCATACACAAAAAGATAGAGTTTTCCATCAATGTTTCCCCTTATTCCGCATATGCCTGTTTTCCCATTTTGGATTGTGCATCTGTGCGCGCATGCCTTGCATTTCACCGCCTTGTTTTCCGCCTTATCGTACAGAACGCACTCGTGCATTTCCTGCATATAGTAAAAGGCCAGCCAAACCTTTAAATAACTTATGCGGGAAAAGAGAGCATTTTTTTTGGGGTGGCCATATGTATAAAACAGATGAATTCGGTCCAGAAAGGATACTCGAAGTTTATGACCAGAAAACAGGGATGCGCGGAGTTCTTGTAATAGATAATACAGCGCTTGGTCCGGGAAAAGGCGGGACAAGGATGGTTCCTGACCTCGCAACCGTGGAAGTGATGGGGCTTGCGAGGGCGATGACTTGGAAGAATGCTCTCGCCGACCTTCCGTTCGGCGGTGCAAAATCCGGAATAAGGGCAGATCCAAACTCTCCAAACAAAGGAGAATTAATCCGTGCATTCGCCCGAAAAATAAAGGAATTCACTCCTTCCCTATACATCGGAGGACCGGATATGTATATAGGCGAGAAAGAGATGGCAATAATCGCGGATGAGCTCGGGCCGAATGCATGCACCGGAAAACCCTCCTATATGGGCGGCCTTCCTCATGAGTTGGGGTCAACCGGTTTTGGGGTTGCGTGGGCGACAAGAACAGTTATGGATGAGCTGGAGGCAGGAATAGAGGGCATGACTGTTGCTATAGAAGGGTTTGGAAATGTCGGCACATTTACGATGAAATCCCTTGTTGAGTGGGGCGCTAAGGTTGTTGCGGTAAGCGATTCAAAAGGCGCAATCTTCAACAAAGATGGAATAAGCTATGAAAAACTTATGGAAGCAAAGCAGAAATCCGGCACGGTGATCTCCTACACTCCCGGAGAAGTTCTTCCCAAGGAAAAACTTTTTGAGCTGGATGTTGATATTCTCATTCCCGGCGCAAGGCCGAATGTTATAAACACGGAAAACTGGCAGAAAATAAAAGCGAGGTATATAATAGAAGCCGCAAACATTCCCATCCCTGTTGATATAGAAAAGAAGCTCGAAGAGAAAGGAATTTTTATTTTGCCGGATATACTCGCAAACGCCGGAGGGGTGATAAGTTCTTACTGCGAAACAAAAAACATGACCCCTGAACAGATGTTCGATACTGTACGGTACAAGATAGTTACGAATACAAAATTGGTTATAAACAAAAGAAGCGAGCATAAATACACGCGGGATGCGGCTATGAGCATAGCAAAGGAAAGGGTTGTGGATGCGATGAGGAAGAGAGGGTGGAGGGAAAATAATAAGGAATTATAATTTAGGGAGAAATTATGGAAGAGGAGGAAGCAAAATTAATTCAATACATTTTAAAAGAATTTGGAATAAATCCACACAGCATCCTTCTCAAACAAGAAACGACTCATGAAATCGAACGTGTATTGAGAACGGAGCAACTAGATGAACTATTAAAATTTATTAAAACATTTTGTGATGATCCTGAAAAGTATATTAATGTTAATGGAATTGATCATTGTTCTGAACTAATAAAAAATATTTCAGAAAATGTAGAGTTCCAGAAAAGAAAAATTTCAGAAGATGACGAAAAAATAATCAACTTCTTAGTTGAAAACACAACATTAGAGCTAAAAGATTTTTTGGATATGTTTGGTCAATTATATTTTATTCTTCAAGTCACCGACCAACTGGAAAAGACAAAAAATTTATCATATGTTCTTAAAATGAGTTTACTAATGTGGTGTTTTGTAAATTTATACGAATTAATTTTACTTAATATCGATAGGAGGCTCAGATCCTACTTACAAAAAAATTCGGAGAAAAATGGCGATAACTATATAAAAAAATTTTTAGAAATTGCACGAGAAAGACCTAAAGATCATGCTACAACAGGATTAATCAATAAAGTTCTTTGCGAGATATTGAGTCTAAATGAAGAAAATAACTCAATATTTGGTAAAAATTCTAAACCTAGAATAATTAGAAATAAGATCGCACACTATAATCTATTTTATGATTCTGAAAAAAATAAGTTAGTGTCGTCTAATTTTGAAGAATACAGCGTTGAAGATTTCTTAGAAAACTATTATCTACTGTCTAATTTTTTGTTAAGATCTTTTAATATGATGGTAGCGAATAATAAATTTGATAAGGACACCATGATCCAATTTTTTAAAGAAACATTTTGCAAATGGTACCATTACCATATATTAAATAATATCCAAAATCCTAAACAAGCGAGAGAAATATATCAAAAGTTAGTACGTAAATTAAAAAAAGGAGCAGGAACAGAATAACTTTAGACCATAAATCCATTAGGCTTACGCATTTTGCCAGTTGTTAGATTAATTTTTAGGAAAGCCTGCGGATGCGGGTAGTAATCTTTAATTGGCTATTGGGTGGAAGGAGGGTTCAGTAATATTTATAAAGATTAAAGGGATGTAAATAATCTTTTGGGAGAATTAAAGATAAGAAGAGGAAGGGGGTAAAATGCAACTAGATAATGAACTGAGGCAACAATCGACAAAAAATAATGAGCAATGGATAGACTTTTTAGTAAAAAGTAAAGCTTATCCTATTTTTAAAAATGAAAAAGTTTTTTTCATTAGGCCAAAGCAAGACAAAGTTTTTGATAAACTAACAGATAAAATAATTGAAGAATTACAACTAAAAACAGCTGAAGACTGTAAAAAAATTAGGGGAATTATAAAAGAAAAAGCAGCAAAAATTAGAAAAAATAAACCAATAAAGAAATGGTTTAAAGATGAAAGACCTAGAGAAATGCTAATAAAAATTGGTGCCGAAAATCTTCCTTTGTCAAAGCTTTTAGCAATACTGTTAAGGACAGGTGATGGGTTTGATGGGTCTAGCGCAGAGGATATAGCAAGAAAATTATTGGATAAATTCAAAGATCTTAGGAAGATAGACCAAGCGTCTATTGAAGATTTATGTTTAATTAGAGGTATAGGAATGGCAAAAGCTGTACAAATAAAGGCTGCTTTAGAAATAGGGAAAAGATTTTATAGAGAAAAAGCTGAAAAGAAAAAAAGAATTAGTTCTAGTAAAGATGTTATCAGATACGTTCTCAACTATTATAGAGCTTATTTAATGGACTCAAAGAAAGAATTTTTTAGTATCGTTCTTCTGGATGGAAGAAATAAAATCATTAAAAATATAACAATCTCTGAAGGAAGTTTAAATGCTACTCTAGTAGACCCAAAACAGATTATAAAAGAGGCAACAAAACATTCTGCTTCTGCTTTAATATTTGTCCATAATCATCCAAGCGGTGAAGCTGAACCTACAAAAGAAGATATAGAAATAACAAATAAGTTAATAAAAGCTTGCGATTTAGTTGACCTAAAGGTATTAGACCACATAATTATTGGTCAAAATAGAAGGGATTATACAAGCTTTCTAGATAAAGGTTTTATTAAGGAGGGGGATTAAAGTGGTAAAGGAATACAAACCAACAGAAGAAGAAGCTAAAGAAGGTTACATTAGAGATTACGTTTCAGGACAATTAGTTAAATCCAGGCCTGAAGAATTAGAAGCTACACAAGTTTTTTCCAAAATTCTAGTGGAAGATTATGGCTATCTAAAAGATCAAATACAAACTCGGCCACAGTTTCGCGTAAAAACTGCTCCTTCTGGAGAAGAAAAATATCCTGTTGACATTGTTGTATTTAAAACAACCAAAAAAAGTTACGATAATGTCTATATGGT
>CAYXNY010000019.1:0-4443 GCA_964467175.1 Microcaldota archaeon
CCAGACGGCCATCCGGTTAAGATATTTGATGTGAGCAGGATGAAAAAGGAGCTCGGCTTTGAGCCTAAAACAAAACTAAAAGATGGCATAAAGAAAACCTATGAATGGTTTGTTGAGAATATGGATAAGGTGAGGCTATGAAAATCGGGATACTGAGGTATAGTGGCTTTGTAGGTTCGGCGATTTATAAGCATTTTTCGGCTTCAGGCAGGTACGAGGTTATAGGTATAGGAAGGGAGAGTTATCCCTCGGTTATTGGCCATCATTTTGATGTTTTCATAAATGCAAATGGCAATTCAAAAAAACTGCTTGCAGTCAAAGACCCGCAGCTTGATTTTGAAATGAATGTGAAAACAACCTTGGCAACTTTGTTCGACTTTAAAATTGATAAATATATTTACATCTCGTCAGTAGATGTTTACAACGATGTTTCCAATCCCGCTAACAACCACGAAGACGTAGCAATACAGCCAGAGAAGCTTTCAAACTATGGCTTTGCCAAATACCTTGGAGAATTGGTGCTAAAAAAATACGCACAAAAATGGCTTATCCTAAGATCGGGTGGGATGGTTGGGGAAGGTCTAAAGAAAAATCCAATTTACGACATGATATATCTAAAGAAACTTTTTGTTCATCCTAAATCGCGTTTTCAGTTTATTAACACTTTGGATGTAGCTAAAATAATAGAAGTCTTGATGAGATATGAAGCCGAGGTTTTCAATGTTTGTGGAATGGGCACCGTAGTTTTAGAAGAAATAGCTAAACGTTTTTCAATATCTCTGGAAGATTATGGCCAAAAAGTAGAGTATTATGAGGTAAATACAACAAAATTGGAAAAAATACTAACCGTGCCAGAAACAAAAGAAACTGTGTTTTCCTTCGTCAACGAAAGATTGAGGGTGTGATATGGATATCCCGCTTTGTACGGTTCTCTTTGACGCTAGAAAAGAAAAAGCATCCGCGGTGCTTTTTTGCCCAGTCGCCGATGAAGAGCAACTTAAGGGTTTTGTTACGATAGTAAAGCAGTTGGAAGACTATAAAAAAGTAGATTATCTTTTTTTATATAGAAAAGGGTTTATGATAAAGCATAAATCTGGACTATTCAATGGTTTGTCAGCCATACACGCCGTAGAAAACCTCCCCCTTGGTAGTTCAGGAGCTTTTTTCATAGGGACATATGCCCTTTTCAGAGAAGGTTATGAAGTTATACTCATCGCTGATACAGATGCAATGCCCGGCTCAAAACGAATATTGCCGATTCTATTGCAGAAAGCACTTCAGCTACACAAGGTTATCGCCCCGTTTAATACCCCGAAAGAAAATACTGCTCCAACAAAAACTTATGTAATCAATCATTGGGGGGCGTTTCCGCGCTCTGTTTTTGAAAAAGCCGGCTTTTATACGCCTTATATGTGGTGCGGTGGGGAGGACTATGATCTTATGTCAAGACTCAACAAAACCGGTCTTTTGCTTCCGCTTACAGATGTATTTATATATCATCCTAGAGCAGGGTACACGATATTCCACAAAATGGTAGAGAAAAAGAAGTTTTATCCGTATGTTGCTGGCCTGATGAAAGTTTTTCTATTCCATAGCGAACGCGACATTTTTGCTGCGCTTAAATTTTTTACTTGGTTCGTGTTCTATGCCTTTTTTGGCGATGTTTTTTCGGATAGGGATATTTTTATGATGCTTTCAAAATGCAATAAATTTACTACAGAGTACGATTTTGCTGATTCAATCGCAAGAGTTGAAATCAAAAGAATAAAAGAAAGGGCAGCGTTTCCATCGTCTTTTTTTGGTAAAATACTAAAAGAGCCGAAGCTCTTGTTTTCTTTGCTTTTTTTCAAAGAGGCAGGGATTTATACAGACAAAATACGGCTTAAAATATCAAGAGTTGAGTTATTTGCAGGAATTATCAAGGCATTATTTTTAGTGCCGTTTCGCTTTGCGCAAGCCATTCTTGCCTTTATAAAGTGGAAAAAAGAGAGAAAGAAAGTTGTTTATCCTATTAATGTAAAGAATGCAAAAGAAGCGATCGAGATATATAAAAGGCTAGTAACTGAAAAGAAGCTTTAGCTTTGCGACATCTTGCCAAAAAGTTCAGCCCATTTTCTACAGGTTTCTTTTGGGGAAAACATGCCAAATCGTTGCAAAGAGCGCTTTTGGTATTCCTTGTAAAGCTCTTTGTTCTGCGCCAGTTCCAATATCTTTTCTGCCAAGTCTTTTTTATCTTTGAAGAATAACGCAGCATCTCCAAGAAATTCGCTGAATTTTTGATGATCGGTGCAGATAATCAGCAGGCCATGCTGCATAGCTTCTAACAAAACTGTTGGAAGCCCTTCTTAATGTGTTGAAGTAAATACGAAAGCATCTGCATTTCGGTACATCTCCCCTACCTGTTCTTTTTTTAGATTTAAGTATAAATCTATTAACTGTCCATACTTTTTTTCCTTTTCTGTAATTAGTTCTTTTATCTTGTTCTCTAACGGTCCTGAGGCAATCACCATCTTGGCTTTTATATTTTTATTTTTCTTCCATGCTTCTACAATTCCATCTATGAATAACTCGGGCCGCTTGACTCCCACTGCTCGACCTACAAA
This sequence comes from Microcaldota archaeon, assembly GCA_964467175.1. GTDB lineage: Archaea > Micrarchaeota > Micrarchaeia > Anstonellales > J096 > JAWAFD01. Next base: position 2,604 of record CAYXNY010000019.1, read on the forward strand.
TAAACATTGGAAGATGTTTTCTTTTTGTTTTTTTACTTTTTTGGTTTTGTAATCGCCGGCTTTGGGACAAAAATAATTTCTACTCTCTGCAAATAATTAGATAAACCCGCCGTCCGATGAACTCTTTAGGACAATCTACCTTTGCTCCATTACCGAAAGGAGTAACTCGTTTTTCAAGAAAACCAAGTATTCCTGTTACTTTTATTTCTGTTCTTTCCTTGATGTTCGTCTTTCTCATAAGAGTATATATTAAGTATATACTTTAAAAACCTTTCTGTTCAATATAACCGCATGATGATCACGAAAAAAAGAGCAAAGGAGTTTCTTGAAGTTTTGGATGAAGTTCGTGAGACATACTTTAAAGGGAGAGAAAAAGAATACCCTTACTCAGAATGGGAAAAGAAAAGAGAGAAAGTAAAAGACCGCCTGAGAAACCTACCTGTTTATGTAAAGAAAGCAGTCGAAATGATTCAAAAAGAAGAGCGGAGACGAGGTAGACCTCCAAAAATAGATCTTGAAAAGAAAGTCATGCTTTTTCTTTTTACTAGATGGATCAACAAATACAATAGAGGTACTGAAGAGGCATTAGAAGCATTTCAGCCATTATTTGGTTTTGATGTCAGTTACAAAACAATTGAGCGACTCTACTCTGATGAAGAAGTAAAGACTGTTCTTCATAATCTTTTTGTCTTGCTTATTGAAGAAGAAGGTACTTCAGGAAATTTTTCTGGTGATGGCTCAGGTTATGCTCTAAGCGTGGAAGAGCATTATAGAAAAGAACTGCTTAAAGAAGGAAAGAAATACCTATACGTGTTGAGAATATTAGACATAGAAACTAACTTATATGTTGGAGTGGGTTTCTCAAAAATTTCTGAGATGGATGCATTCAAAAAAGCTATGGGGTTCATGAAAAAGATGGGGGTAGAGATTGATTCTATTTCTTTGGATAAGTATTATAGTTCAAGAAAGATAGTTGAGGGCTTTGGAAAAAAGGTTTCATTGTTCATATTACCAAAAGAGAATATTTCTCATATAGGTATGAGATGGTCATCAATTTTTAGGAGAATTGCAGAGGATCCAGTTGGCTTTCTTTCAAGATATTTTATGAGGAATCTCAATGAGAGTGCATATTCTGCTGATAAAAGAAGGTTTGGAGGTCTGATAAGACAAAGAAGAGAGGATCGCCAGGAAATGGCTTTATTTTCTATAGCAGTGTGGCATAATATTTATGCGATAAGAGTTAAGCCAAGCTGATTTATGTCCCAAAGCTGGGTTTTAAATGCTTTTTATAAATTTTATCTCTTAATCATATATGTTATGTTTATAAAGAATTGGTGGCGGCATACACCTTGTGTGGTTTAATGATCGAATATAAGTACAATCTAGTAGAATTCATGTGTAAATATAAATATGTACTACATATCGGAGCGTCTGATTCCCCGTTCCATAATGAAAAAGCAGCTAAAGGTTTGTTATTGCATCAAAAGATAGAAAGATCCGCAAAGAAAGTCGTAGGTTTAGATATCGATAAAAATGCAATTTCAGATTTGAAAAAATATAATATACGCTCTATATACTTCGGCGATATCTTGACTGAAAAATATGGGATTGATTTGAAAGCTGAGAAATTTGATGTCATTGTTTTTGCTGATGTTATTGAACATCTTGATTGCCCAGGTAACGCGCTTAAAAATATAAAAAAATTAATTAGTTAGGTAATTTTTCTAAGTTACGGTTAAAATTATCATTCAAGGATCATCCCCCAACCAGTTGGTAAAAGAATGGGTTTGAGTGTAGTGATATCATGAAAACGCCGTACCTCCAGATGTAGTAAAATTGT
>CAYXNY010000020.1:0-38973 GCA_964467175.1 Microcaldota archaeon
AAATCTTTCAAAAAGGCAGACATTAAGCTCCTGCCGGGCATAAACGTGCTCGCAGGTCCGAACGGAAGCGGAAAGAGCAATATATGCGATGGGATAAGGTTCGCCCTTGGGGAGAAAAGTTTGAAGGGGTTGCGGGCGAGAAAGGTGAGCGACCTCATAAACCACAGCTCAAAGGTTGCGGGCGTGACGCTCAATTTTGATGGAAAAAAAGCGGAAATAAAGAGGATGATACGGGCCGACGGAAAGATAAAGTATGCGCTCAACGGAAAAAAAGTGCGCCTGCATGCGATAAGAGAATATCTGCGGGCGTATAACCTGGACCATTCAGGAAGGATAATCATCGCGCAGGGGGAGGTGGAGAGAATCTCCTCTCTTGGCGGAAAGGCAAGGAGGGAGTACATAGACGAGATTGCTGGGATAGGCGATTACGAAAGAAAGAAAGCAGAGGCGCTGAAAGAGCTTGAAATTGTGGAGCAGAGGATAAGGGAAGCGAATTTAATACTCGGAGAAAAAATAAATTACTTAAAAGAGCTTGAAGGGGAAAAGGCGAGAGCAGAGGCGTACAAGAAAAACAAGGAACTGGCGGTGAACGCAAGGGGAACGCTTGTTCTGATGGAAATAGAAAAGGCGGCAAAGGATATTGAGAGGCAGAAAAGCAAAAAACTTGCGCTTGAACAGCAAAGGAATCAAATTGAAGAAACCATAGCAAGGGTTGAAGAGGAAATAAAAAAAATCTACGGCGAAAAAGAACTTCTCGCGAGGGAGCTTTCTGCAAAAAAGGAGAGAGAGCTTGCGTTTGAAAAAATAGAGGCGCTTAAGAGGGAAATCGCAGTCCTGGAGGAGAAAATTTCATCTTCGAAAAAAAATGTCGCGAGAAGCGCAGAAGAAATAAAGGAAACCGCAAACGAGCTGAAAAAGAGGGAGGAGAGGAAAAAGGCGCTACAAAATGAAATCAGGCAGTGCAGTGCAGAGCTTCAGAAAATCGGCAAAGTTGCCGGTGTTGATGAAACAAAAGCGTATGTTCTTGAAAAAGAAGTGCGAGAAATTGAAAGGGAGATCGCGAATATAAAGGAAGAGATTGCAAAAAAAGAAGCCCAGCTTGAAGGAAGGAAAACGATTCTTAAGGAAAAAAGCATGCTCTTGAAAGAGCTTAGCGGAAAGAAGGTTGCGGATAAGGATGAGCTTGCGGGCATTGATGCCGAGCTTGCGAAAATAGAGGAGGATGTGCGGAACACTTTTGTTGAGGAGAAGAGAATAAATGAGCAGATCGCCGAGCTTGACAGGAAAATGCTTAAGGCGAGGGAAACCCTTGCAGTAAAGAGGGCCGGGGGTCCGCAGAGGGCAAATCCGGCGCTACTTTTTATTGATGAGCTGAAAAAATCGCATGCGGTTAAGGGGATATACGGAAAGGTGCTGGACCTGATTTCTTTTGATGGAAAAATAGCGAGCGCGGTTGAGGCCGCGGGGGGCGGAAGGCTTCTCTACGTTGTTGTTGAGGACATGGATGTTGCAAAGAAGGTCATAGAAAAACTGAAGGCGGCGAATGCCGGGAGGGCTACCTTTATTCCGCTTAAAGAGATAAAAGTGAGCGAAACTAAGGAGAAGGATGCGATAATAAGCATGGTTGATTTTGACGAAAAGTACAGGAAGGCGGTCCAGTATGTTTTTGGCGACACGGTCCTTGCGAAGAATTTTGACGAGGCAAAAAAACTGGCCGGAAGGAAAAGAACCGTCACGCTGGAAGGAGAGCTTTTTGAAATCTCAGGGGTTGTCTCGGGCGGAAGGGAAAGGGGAATAGTCGCCGCAAAAGCGGTTGAGGAGCTCGAAAAGGAGCTGGGCGAAATAAAGAATGAGAGGGAAAACAGTTTGAAAATGCTCGTGGAATTAAGGGAGGAGCTTTCCAGGATAAGAGCGAGGAAATCCGCGCTGGAAGAACGGAAGAAAATGCTTTCGGAGAGCGGAGAGCACGTAGACGAGAAAAGAGTAAGGGCGATCGAGGGCGAAGTTGCGGAACTGCAGAAAGCGGTCCATGATGCGGAGGATGAAGTTCCCAAGCTTTATGAAAAAATGTACAAGCTTGAAACCGCCTTCGGTTCAAAAGAAAGGGAATTGGAATCATATAGACAGATGCTGAAAAAACAGCTTGAAAACGCGGAGCAGGAAAAGATAAACCTCGCATCAAAAAAATCTTCGCTTGAGGCAAGGATTTCCGGCAACGAAGAGGAGATTGGAAGAATTAACGCAGAAATAGCAGAGCTTGAAGAAAAAGCCAAAAGAATTGAGCGGGAGATGGAGAACGAGCAGAGCGCAATAAAATCCATGGAATCTGAGCTGAGGGAAAAGAAGGAGCATCTGCAGAAAAAGGAGGAGGATTTCAGGAAGCACGGAAAGAAGATAGATGAAATAATGAAAAAATTCAGCGAGATGGAGCAAAGGATGCAGGACCTTGGCGCTGAGAACAATAAGGCGAGAAATGAAATTTCGAGGATTGAGAAGGATATGGGAAAGATAGAAGTGTCCATGGCCTCGCTAGGAACAAGGCTTGAGGACCTGAATGCCGAAAAGATGAGAATGGGGGAATTTTCAAAAATAGAAGGGACAAAGGAGGAGCTTGCATCTCTGGTGGAGCAGGCGGAAAACGAGCTGAAAACGCTCTCCGAATTCGGGGAGGTTAACCTTGCCGCCCCCCAGCAGTATGAGAAGCTGAATGCAGAGGTCGGCGAGGTGGCGGAAAAAATAGAAAAGCTCAAGGAGGAGAAGGAGGGCATAATCTCGGTAATAGGCGAAATAGACCTTAGAAAAAAGGAGGCTTTTTTTGAATCCTACAACAAGGTAAATGAGAACTTCAAGATGCTTTTCTCAAAACTCGATATAGGAAAAGGCCATCTCTATATGGATAAACCCGATGACCCGTTCAACAGCGGGCTGTACATAAAAATAGTAGTCAATGACAGGGAGCTCTCGCTGAATGCGCTTTCCGGAGGGGAGAAGGCGCTCGTTTCGCTGATGTTCATATTTGCCATGCAGTTCGTGAAGCCCACGCCGTTCTACATTCTTGATGAAGTGGACGCGCCACTCGATAAAGTAAACAGCCAGAGGCTCGTGGAGCTTCTCAGCTCGCTGAGAGATGTGCAGTTCATTCTTGTAAGCCACAACGACATTGTAATCTCAAACGCGAATGCTGTCGTCGGCGTTTCAAGGGTCGGGGGAGAATCGAAGCTTGTCGAACTGAAACTGAAAGGGGCTGGCTGAGCATGAAAGCGGTTTTTATAGGAAGGTTCCAGCCATTCCACAACGGGCATCTTTATGCGCTTAAAAAAATAGCAAAAAATTACGATGAAATTTTTATAGTAATAGGAAGCGCGGACAAAGGTTTTGAGAAAGAAAACCCCTTTACAGCAGAAGAAAGAAAGGAAATGCTCAAATCTGTGCTGGCTGGGCTGAAAATAAAAGCGAAAATAATCCCGGTAGATGATGTTGAGAACGATGAGCTCTGGCTTGCGGGCATTTTGGATAAAATTAGAAAAATAGATGCTGTTTTTTCAAACAACAGTTGGGTTAGGCGGATCTTTGAACATGCAGGATACCGCGTGGAAAGTACCGGGCGGTACAAAAGGGGCGTTTATGAGGGAAAGCAGATAAGACGGCTGATGAGCGAAGGGAAAAAATGGGAGAGGTGTGTTCCGGCCGAAGTTGTGCGTTATATAGAGAAAATAAATGGAGCAGAACGAATAAATAAGCTATTCAAGTGAAATTATCGCGCTTCCGCTTACGGTTGCGTTCATCAAAACGCTGACCTCTCCCCCGATCTCAAGCGGGGTGGCGCTTTCATAGCCCACAACAATCTCATGGTATGTGAAGTTCTCGGGAGAAACCCTGGCGCTGTAGAGCCAGTATTCCTTCACGCTGAAGGAGATATCTCCGAGCGTTTCATTCGTCACAACGATTATCTGAGAATCCGGAAAGGCGAGGTCTCCATATGAAGAATAGTCCTGCAAAACAGCGCTTTTGTTTGTGAAGTCTGGCTTCACTATTATCGCGCCCTCGCCTATCGCAACAACATACTCCTTTTTTTCCGCAATCGGGGCCGTGGAACTTATTACAACATAGTTGTTCGTGTTGTACTTCACGCTCCCGCCCTCAACACCCAAGTCAGAAGCCTTGAGGGTTCTGTTCTCCCACGGAAGGATAATATCATATCTTTTTCCTACCGCCTCTTCAACAGTTCCCTTGAAAAGAACATTCTTTTTTTCCGCGACCGGTTTAAGCTCGAATATTTTTGTAACCTTTCCGTTTTCTACCCCGGCCCTTACGAGCATGGTGGCCCGCTGCTTTTCATCCACGAACGGCTCCATCATAAGCGTCACACCGCCTTGCACATGCGCGGTTTTGCCCCCAAGGTTGACCTCGCCGGGGAAGTACAGCTGAGCTTTTGTGTACGCGCTTATCCCCCTTTCTTTCAGAAGCCGATACACTGGGAAAACATACTTTGATTCCGTTACGGCTATTACGGTACCTTCCCCTTCCTTTTCCACCCTTTCAACCCCGTCTATTGCAAGGAGTTCATTCCTCGCAGTTTGGTTGATATAATCCGAGGTGATGAGGTATGGGTAGTATTTCAGTACCATCACTTCAACGGTTCCGGACGCTTCGTATGCTTCTACGGTTTTGTTCTCGGTTGTCTTTCCGACGACAACCATGGCCACGGTTTCGAGCATAAAAAATAGCGCAACAGCAACAACGATAATCTTTAATAATGTTTTCTGCTCCATATTTCCACTTTTATAAAGCTTAAAAATTTAAAAAGGCAGCGGTGGCGCATCTGGGCTGATGAAAATGGTAAAAGAAAGCGACTTTGTGCTGATAGAACTCGAAGGTATGGACGAGAAAGGAAATGTTTTCGATTCCACAAAAGGGGAGATTGCAAAAAAGCTCCGCGGAAGGGAGAAGCCCCTACTCATTGTTTTCGGAAAAGCGGTCATGATTGCCGGCCTGAAAAAACTCATTGAGGAAACGAAGGAAGGGGAGGAGAACGAGGCGGTGCTAGAGCCCGATGAGGCGTTCGGAAAGAGGAGAAAAGACCTTGTCAAGGTAATGCCTCTAAGGGATTTTGCGGTGTTTAAGGTGGATGCAAAACCCGGCACAAAGGTCCATATAGATACGAACGCGGGCAGAATCTACGGAACCGTCAAGAGCCGCGCAGGCGGGAGGGTGATGGTGGATTTCAACCATCCACTCGCCGGGAAAAAGGTCCGCTATAAAGTGAAAGTACTGAAGATCGCAAGCAAGCCGGAAGAAAAACTCGACCTTCTTCTTAAGGATCTTGGGATAAAGGCCGAGGTTGAGATTGAAGGAAAAAAGGCGAGGGTTGGGGTAGAAAGCAAGGATTTTGAAAACAAAAAAGCGCTTATCCTCCTAAATGCAAAACAGCTCATCCCTCAACTTGAGGTCGAAGTGGTGAAAAAATAATGGAACTCCCCGCCTCCTATACAAAAAATCTTGAATATCTAATAGAAAAAGACAGGGAATGGCTTGAAAATACAAAAAAACTTTCTTCCGAAATAGAAACGCTCAGCACAGCATGCTGGGGAGGGCTTTTTTCAAGATCCGATGTTTTCCTTTTTGAGGTGAAGATGCCTTTCGCAAGACCGCTTGAATATTTCCAGCCAGTCCATGTTGATGGAAAAAGGCTTAGTCCGAGATTTTCCCACGGTTCCACGACCGCGCTCTATTTTTCAAATGGTAGTCTTCACCTCCTTTCAAAATATGTTGCTTCTAAGGAAGGCCTGAATTTTTTCAGCCACTACCTCCATTTCAGGCTTGAAAACCCCTCCATCCAGATTTCTGAGAAATCAATATGGGTTTCGTTTTCCGGAGCGCTCAAACTTGAGAACCTTTTGCTTGGAGGGGCGGAGGAAAAAAAGGTTGCCTTCACTTTTTCCCACGAGAACATAGAGAACAGAATTGTGAGAAAGGAAGACGCGCTCACTTCAAAGAAAATGGAGGAGGTGTACGGAAGGCATGGGGAAACGTTCGTTTCCGCGAACATAGAAGGGTTTACCGTGAGCGTGAGGCATTTCACCCCCCACCCGTTCGCCCTCCAGGCATGCAAGGAATTCGGCTACGGCTCATATGTGGACATGGAAAACGATGTAGTAAATCTATTCAGAAAATTCAAGGGAAGTTAAAATGCAACAGAACTAAAGAAAAAATTTGTATCCTATGAGCTTATATATAAGCTCTGCGCCTATGAACTGCGTTGTCCTATTCTCCTCCGGAACTGCTTCTACAAAATCAAACCCAACAATCTCCCTTGTTTTGGCAACCGCCCTCAAAAGCCCGACCCCCTTTTCCCAGCTTATTCCCCCCGGCTCTGGCGTTCCGACGCTCGGGAAAACGGAAGGGTCGAAACCATCGGCGTCTATGCTTATGTACACATTTTCGCCCAGCTTCGAAACAACATCATCAATTTCAAAGTCGTTTCCATAGAAAACTTTCAGGTTGTTCTTTTTTATGAAATGCGCCTCCTCTATGCTCATCGCCCTTGCCCCTACAAAAGTAATATCGTAACCCTTTTCCATCAATCTTCTTGCAACAGTCCCGTGGGATATTGAATCCCCATAAAGCTCGTTCCTAAGGTCGGGGTGCGCGTCTATGTAGAGTATCGAAAAATCCGGCCTCATGTTCTTCAGAAGGCCATATGTGATGGAGTGCTCGCCTCCTATTGCTGCAACGAATTTGCCCTTCAGTTTTGAATTGAGGAGCGAAATTTTGCCTGCCGCCATCTCCGGTTTAAGACCATCAAGCTCAACAACCGGATGGGTTGCTATTTTGATTTCATAGCACACTTCCTTCCCCAGCTCAGCATCGTATTCCTCAACCACATGGCTCGCCTTTATTATCTCCCGCGGAGCGTTCCGCGTTCCTTTCCTGAAACTCGCGGTATCTTCATATGCTATTGGAAGAACTACAACATCAGCTTCTTCTATTCTGTACTCGGGTTCAGGCACAAGAAAATTCATGAGTTCAATTGAAGGTAAGGATTTAAAAACATTCCAATTACTATACGGAACATGCATCGTATTAAGGGGATTTTTGAAATCCTTATCGAGTATTCCAAGCTCACAAGGTTTGACCATGCCATCATGCTTGCGTTTGCTGTTTTCATCGGAGAGTCCATAGTCCTCGGCTCCCCGCCGGCCCTTACCGATGTAATACTCATCAGTCTTCTCGTGCCCCTTTTCGCAGAGATGGGCGCGTTCTCCCTTAACGATTATTTTGATGTTGCGACGGACAAGGCAAACAAACGCTCCGACAGGCCTCTTGTGAGGAGAACGATAAGCGAAAATTCAGTAATAGTTTTTGCGTTCATCAGCTTCGCCCTCGCCCTCATATTATCTTCTTCGATAAACGAAAATGCGTTCTCCATAACGCTTGTTTTTGTTGTTCTTTCAATTATTTACAACATATGGCTAAAGGATGTGGCTCTCTTGGGGAATGCGACGGTTGCGGCTTCCATGGGCATTCCCTTCATATTCGCTTCCTATGTGGTCTCGACCGGTATAGAGCCGGTAGCATACATCCTTTTCCTGATGGCGTTCATTATAGGGATGGCAAGGGAGATAATAAAGGATGTGGAGGATATAGAAGGGGATAGGAAGGTAAGGAAATCAAAAACCCTTCCAATTCTCATAGGCAGAAAATATGCTGCCATGGTCGCGTCAGTTCTTCTCCTGCTGTTCATACCTGCTTCTGCTTATCCGTTCATATACTATTTCACCATTTCTTCCCTGAGCCTAATTACCCTTCTCGCGTCCTACGCATGTATAATATACTTTGCCGTTACTTTCTGCAAGCATCCAACCCGGGAATATGCGCGCTTCACAAGGACAATCCTTCTGTACACGATGTTCATAGGACTATTCGCCCTTTTATTTGCTGCTCTTCGCGTATAACCCCTTTCGCCGTCCGCGCCGAAACAAAATGTTTTAAATGTCTTGCCGCTTAACTGAATATAAGGGGCCGTGAGGTAACCTGGTATCCTGCGGGCTTCGGGAGCCCGTTATCTGTGTTCAAAGAACCTTTCTTTGGGTTGCCAAGAAAGCTTCACCAAAGAAGGTTTGAAAATCACAGCGGCCCCATAAGCCAGGGGGAGCTTTAGGTAATTCTCATCTCCCCCTAGCTTCAACCCCCTTATGTTATTAGAAGGTTTGGCGGAGCCAGGGGGAGCTTTATCTTTTCTAACCTCCCCCTAGCTCCAACAGACAAACCTCATAGGGGGCTTCGCCATTTAATCAAAAATAAAGAGCGAAGTTGATTTCTACTCCATCTCGATAGGCAGGCCCTTCTCTTTAAATCTATTCACCATATTTTCGAAGTGCACGCTTCCTTTTTTCAATTTATCTGTATCTATAGCGAAGAACCTTTCATAAATTTTTTCAATGAGCACGATGTAGTCGTCTATCGATTCGCCGGCTAGATAAAGCGATTTCATTATTCCTATCAGCGCATCAAAATAAGCGTTTCCTTTTCCAAGCTTATCCTTATCGACCTGTTCGCAAAACCAATTTGCAATTTCTTCTGCGCTTTTTCCCTCACTAATCATTTTTGTTATTTCGCTTTTTATTTTTTCTACCTTTTCTTCTACCCTCTCCTTAAACGCGCCGAATTCAACTTTGCCGTCTGCTCCTGGTTTTGTTACAGGTTTTACACCTGGTTTTTTTACATCCCCCCTCAGCATGCACTCACCAATGTATTTTTATGGTAAGATATGTTTAAATACCTTTTGTCAATTAGGACGAAACTAAACTTTTCGCTTTGTTTTTAAATATTTCTTATTTACAAATACCTCTCAGGGCCTGTAGCTCAGCCTGGTCAGAGCGCCGGACTCTTAATCCGGGTGTCGGGGGTTCGAAGAGCCCTTTTTGCTTCGCAAAAAGCGCTTCAGCGGAAAATGGTTCGGGACTCCCCCCAGGCCCGCTGGTGAAAAAATGGAATACATAAAGCCTTCTTGGGATGAGATAGAGGAGATGACAAAAAAACTTACTGAAAAAATAAAAAAAAGCAGGTTCAAATTTGATTGGATTGTTGGGATTTCTAGGGGTGGTTTGGTTCCGGCCCGGCTCCTCTCGGACTATTTTGACTGCCCCAGGGTTGCAATAATGAGGGTTGAGTTCTATGAAAGCGTTGGAAAAACAAAGGACTTCCCTAGGATTACACAACCCTTACAGGTGAGCGTTAAGGAAAAGAATGTTCTGCTTGTGGATGATGTCGCGGACACCGGAAGAAGTTTGGTTGTTGCAAAGGACCATATAAAAAGAAAGGGCGCAAAGGAAATAATGATAGCGACCCTTCACTACAAACCCATCTCCATTTTTAAACCGGATTTTTATATTGAAGAGACGAGCGCGTGGATAATCTACCCATGGGAAAGGAAGGAAACAGAAAGGATGCTCAGAAAAAAAGGTGAAGAGTTATGAAGGCGGCGGGCTACTGGATATACACGATAATCGCGCTGGTTTTCGTCTTACCAATCTTTATAACCCCTCTTCTTGGGCCTTCAAATCAAGTTTTTTTTATGGCTCTGCATGGCTTGTACGCGCCGACCTGCCACCAGCTAACCTCCCGCTCAATTTGCTATTTTCCAGCGAACCTCACAATCGCAAATTGTTTTTCCTCGGATGAATTCAGCTTGAGCAAGCAGGCGATTGTTTATAGAGACGATCTTGGAAAGGGATATAAATTTCCGGTTTGCGCGAGGGATGTTGGGATATACGGGGCAGCGCTTCTTTCAGCCCTCCTCTACCCCCTTCTCTTCAAAAAAGATAATCTAGAAATTCCACCCCTAATATTTTTCATAGCAGCGATCCTGCCCATGTCAGTAGATGGAGGGCTTCAACTTTTGGGTTTTTGGGAAAGCACAAATTCGTTGAGGATCATAACCGGCGGGATGGCCGGGTTTGCCATATCTTTCTATGCAATCCCGCTTCTCAATAGAATATTCAGAAAATAAAAGAAATCTATCTCAATCTTATGGATTCAAGGTTCATCGGAGCCCTCGATTCGACCATCATATTCCTCGCTACATCCCTTGCAAGTTCCTCGGTTTTTCCCCAGTCCCCGTGCATCGTAAAAATTCTGTTCGGCTTCGGCCTGACATTCCGTATCCATGCAACAAGCTGCCTCCTGTCGCTGTGGCCCGAAAATCCTTCAACAGTCGTCACTTCCATGTTTATTTTCAGCGTCTTCGCCCTTCCGTTCTCGCCCACTATCGGTATTTCCTTTATTCCGTGCTGAATTTTATTCCCGAGCGAAAGAGCGCTCTGGTACCCTACGAAAACAAGCGTGTTTTTCTCGTCCTCAGCCATCAGTTTTAAGTACTCAACAGAAGGCCCTCCGGAAAGCATCCCGGAAGGAGCGAGAATAACCGCCGGCTCGCCGTTCACTATCTCCTCCCTGTTCTCAGCAACCTTTATAAGCGGGCATTCAAACGGGCTGTCGTTCGACAGTATCCTTTTGTGCAGACTGTTCTTCAGATACTCCGGATAAGCGGTGTGTATAGCCGATGCCTCCATGACCATTCCGTCTATGTAAATTGGAACGTTCCAGTCCGGATTGTTCCTTGCATGGTTTTCCATTACAAGGAGTATTTCCTGGCTCCTCCCAACCGCGAAAACAGGAATAAGAACCTTCCCTCCCCTCTGAACCGTGCTGTTTATCACTTCAATCAGTTTTGCCTCCCTCTCCTCCCTCACTACCCCTATATCGTTCCTTCCTCCGTATGTTGATTCTACGAAAAGGGTTTCAACGCGCGGGAATGTTGTGTGCGCAGGGTTGAAGAGGTTTGTGAACCCGAACTTTACGTCTCCGGTGTATATAAGGTTGTGCTTTCCCTCTCCTACGTGTAGGTGTGCTATCGCGGACCCGATTATGTGGCCCGCGTTGTAGAATGTAAGCTTCGCCCCCGGCGTTATGTCCACAACCTCCTCATAATTTATGGTTATTATGTTCTTCAATTCCTTCTGTATGTCCTCTTTTGTATACGGCGCTTCCGCCCCCCAGAATTTCTTCACTACATTCAGGTAGTCTCTCTGCAGAAGTGCCATGAGGTCCTTTGTCGGTGGCGTCGCGTACACGGGTCCATCATATCCGTACGCAAAAAGATAGGGAAGAAAGCCCATGTGGTCGAGATGGCCGTGGGTGATTATTACAGCGTCTATTTCGTTTATCGGAAAGCCCAGAATGTTAAGGTGGGGAAACGCATATCTCGGGTCTAGGGTTTCAGGGTTGATCCCCACATCTATGAGTATTTTATTTTTGTTTGTCTGGAGAAGAAGACAGCTTCTTCCAACCTCCCTGAACCCTCCAAGCATCACTGTCCTTATCCATTCTATCTCGGGGGCGGGCTGGTTTATCTTCTTCCCCAGCTTAAGAAGGAACTTTTTCCTGTCGCTTGCATACGCAACCTCGCTTTTCCTAACTCCTTCTATTGTTGAGGACGCCATTGTCGGGGTCCTCAGAACTATGGGCGCCCAGCCGGTTCTCACCAATATTTCCTTCAGCCCCACCCCGCCTTTCCCTATTATCAGGCCCGGCTTTTCGGATTCTATTATAACCTCTGAGAAATCGGCGTTGAACCACATGTTCGTTATCTTCGCCTCGCCCGTAAGCACCGACTCTATCTCTTTCTTCGCCTTCTCCGGGTCCATCAGCTGGGATTTGTCCACCCTTACGTATATTTTCTTTTTTATCGTGCCGGCAATTTTCTTGACCAGGTCCTCATGCTCGTAAAATTTACCTATGTCCTTTACATATATGGCTATAACTAGGCCTAGCGATTCTACGGAGGTCAGGCCGCATTCTGGAGGCACTATTTCTTTTATGGCTTTTTCTATTTCTGCAAATTGCATCATTCACACTCTCAGTGCGCATTCATGAGTATTTATTCCACCATTTTTGCCACTTGTTTTTTGTCGAACCTTTTGAACCCCTTTTTTGTAACCACGGCAACATCAATAGCTTCGCCGCTTCCGGCGTCCCTCTTTATCGCAGCCCACACGCTTTTCGCGGCGACCCTCGCGCCTTCATCAACCGCCTGGTCCTCTTTGTACTGCGTTTCAAGAACACCGAACGCAATCGGGCTTCCTGAGCCGGTTGAGGTCATCTTCTCCTCAGTCACCCCGCCCAAAAGGTCCACGCTGAAAAGCCTTGGCCTTTCATCCACTCCCCCGATAAGAATCTGAACCCAGAAGGGAAAGAATTTGTAAGCGGAAAGAATGTTCGCCAGAAGGGTTGCCGCCGCCTCCACATTTATTGGTTTTCCGTGCTCCAGCCTGTAGTTCTTCACTTCTGTCTGCATCCACCTCACAAGCTTCTGCGCGTCGCCAACAGACCCGGCTATCGTAATTGCGATGTGTTCATCAATAGGGTATATTTTGTCAATATCCTTGCTCGCTATAAAATATCCCATTGTTGCTCTTCTGTCCGATGCGAAAACAACTCCGTCCTTTACGACAACTCCTACTGTGGTTGTTCCGGTCTTTTTTTCCATATCCTTTATATCTGCATTCTGCATACAAATCACCAAAAATAGTATAGGGGTCATTTATTTCATGCTAACAAACATTAAAAAGCCTTTGCTTTCCCGTCTTTACACATCTTAAAACAGAAATAATTATAAACAAAGAAAGCGCGATATTATTGCATGAGAAAAATAATACTCAGCTTTGTTCTGCTCACTTCTTCATGCATACCGTTTGTTCAGAGAGAGAATATTAATAAAGAGTTTGCTTACAGAGTTAAAACTATGTGTGTAGACACAATAAAAATGGTTGAAAAGGGAGAGAAGGAAATAGCCTCTGCTGAAGCATTCCAACGTTATCTAAATTTAGCATTGAACTTAAAACCAGGCGGGTACATATTAATTGAAGGGGACAGTTCGCTTGCAAACAAAGTTTATGGTGAAGTGAAAAAAATAAATGTATTAAATATATACACCCTCAAGCAGTTGGGCAACACCGGAAGAGTATGGAAACTTATGAATTGGGGAACTGATGAGGATATGCATAAACGTTTTTTTAGGCAGGTTGAACGCGAACCACCTTACTAGTTTTATTTAAGAAGTTCTTCCAAACCTTTACATGCATCTAAGAGGGTTTTTTGATCTTCCCTGTCCAACTTTGAAAAATTTTGTTTGATCATTGTTTTGAAACCATTTTTTTCGCTTTCGTTTAAATTTTGATAGATGTTGACACCGCAAACAAAATATGAAACCAACCCATGATCTGTACTTATTTTTTCAAAACCTAACATTGACAAGATATCAAATGCTTCTTTATAATCACCTCCATATTGCAAAATGGAAGCAAACAGTTCTTTATGGATGTACGCCTTTTCTGTCGACATAGAATTAATGATATCTGCTCTTAGATATACTTTTTCTGCTATTTTTCTTACTTTTGGGCCATATTCAGTTGGCACCTTATCCACCATCTCTAAAATGAATGCTAACATTTCAATCGCAAGCTGATAACTTATTTTATCTTGAGGAATACTTTCAATTGTTTTCAAACAATTTTCATAATCACCTAATGATAAATAACTTTTTCCTACAATCCATAACGCCTCTCCATCACCAAGCAGTTTTTCTCTCAGATACTCATCTCTTATCCACTCCTCATAAAGCCCAGCAACCCTCTCATACCTATCGCTTACCATGCTCCTCAAAACACTCTCCAAACATTTCCTCATTGCATATTCACTTCCAAACCCTAGCTCTAAAGCAGTTCTATAAGCCAAATAAGCGCTTAAATAGTGCCCATTATTGAAATAATATACTCCAAACTCTGCAAAATAAAACCCCAATAAAACATTCTTAGTCTTAAAGAGATATGGGTAAAGCTCCTTGTCTATTGAATATTTTATTTTCCCATGAAATTTATTCATATTAACAACATGTGTTGTAGCAAGCTCCCCTCTCGTTCCAGAGAAGAGATATACGCCCAAACTCCATCCTTCTTTCTCCCTAATATTTTGTTTATCCATAGTGAAATCGAACACAACATATTCTTTATCCTTCTCGATCACACAAACAGTGAATGCATGCGCAAACCCTTTACTTTCTTCAGCTTCTATCCCTCTTACCACAAAAACTTCAGGGTTGAATTTTACAGGAAAATCCTCCTTTTCATTAAGTGCTTCTATCACAAGATAAACAAAACAGGCATAATCATTACAATCCCCTTTCTTATCCCCCAAAAATTTTGACATGGTTAGAGGATAATCAAGTTCAGAAAACTGAAATCCATTTCCTTCAAAGTATTCCCTTAAAACATCTCTTAGAATCTCGTATTTTCTTGCTTCAACTTCCTCTTTTGTCATGTCCTTTGTTTTTTCTTCAAAGCTTTTGCTTATACCATCCAAAACATGAGATGGAATTCTAATAAATAGCATAGGCTTTGGTTCTTCCAACCCCTCAAGTCCTTTGGCTTTTCTTTCATTTGCAGCAATAAAACTCATGCATTCAGCAACAAACTCGGGATGCTCTTTTCCATAAGAAATTACCGCTCTTATTGCAATCTCATCACCGGTGACTAATCTTTTTCAAACTCTTCCTTTGAAAAAAGCAAACCTTCTTCTTCTGTAGATTTTTCTCTGACATATCTTGAAAACTCCTCAAATTTTTCTTGAGAAATCTGTCTTTGCATGCGCATTTTTCAAATGAATTTTTAAAAAGCCTTTGCTTTCGCCCAGTCCTCTTCGAAAGTTCTGCCAAATTCCCAGAACCGCAAAAAATTCAGGATTGCAGAGGCCTCCCGGTTGTAGTACAAAGCGGAGTTTGAGAAATTGTGCGAGCCGACAAGAACCCTCACCCCATCCACAATGATGAATTTTGCATGGGTTCTCTGGTAGT
This sequence comes from Microcaldota archaeon, assembly GCA_964467175.1. Classification (GTDB taxonomy): domain Archaea; phylum Micrarchaeota; class Micrarchaeia; order Anstonellales; family J096; genus JAWAFD01. The sequence continues at coordinate 14,912 of CAYXNY010000020.1, forward strand.
AATTTGCCAGCCGGACTTCAACACCGTTGTTTTTTAAGTACCAAAGGACCGCCATGGTTTTATCATCTACTGTTGATTCATCAACAATAACCTTAACATCCACCCCTCTTTTTTCAGCATTCACAAGCGCATGCGCAACATCCCAAGAAGAGAAAGCATAAACCTCTGCATCCACAGAAAACACCGCGGAATTTATGAACCCTATTATTTCTCCTCCGTTTTCTGGGGAAAAAACAGGAGAGATGAGAAAGACATTCGCAAAAATAAAGCAGAGCAGAAAACCAACCGCAAAACCAACAAAAATTTCTTTTTTAACCATGTCATCAGACGCTGTTAGCCTCATCATTGCTCAGAGGTTGTTCATGTCATCACTTAATATATTTAAAAGACCGAAGTTTATAATTCTTTTGTTTCCGGGGCGGCAGAGTAGAGGAGCTCAGCCACGGTAATTACCTTCTCAGAGCATGCTTCAACATTAGCCAGTATTTCCGTGAATATGGCGCCCATATGCAGCCCCTCAAACTCTTTCGCGATCTCCCGCACATTCTCCCTGTAATATTTGCTTATGTATTTCTCAATTTCGTTTGCATTTTCCTTTATTCTCCCAAGCTCCTTCCTGCCGAATTTTCTTTTTTCTACTAGCATGCCCACCATTCCGTTCATTCTGTCAAGAAGAATATTCAGATAGTATTTCGAGGTTGGGCTTAAGGAAAGACCGGTTTCTTTCATGTATTCCGCAACTTCTATGAAATTCATAGCAGTGTCGGCAAGCTGCTCGTAGGAGTTTGAGAGCCTTATCTGAAAAGAAACCTCCTCTGCCTCGCGCTTGCTCATCTTTCTTTTTGACACAGCGAACAAATGCTGAGAAATTTTTTTGTTCAAAAAATCGCTGTACTCTTCGAGCTTCCTTGCATGCTTCATCTCATCCTTCTCCTCAACCAGAATGAGCTTTACGCATGAGAACAGTTCATTCATTGCTCTCGCAAGATTTTGGATTTCTTTTTTTGAAAGGGAGAGGGCCGTTGTGGTATCCCTTGGCGGCTCTTCTGTGATGTATTTTGTTTCAAAAACAATCTCCTCTTTTTTCGCAGGCTGAAGCACCTCCACAGCCCCCACAAACCAGTTGAAAAATATCAGGAACATGACAGCCGATATAACGTTGAAAAGCGTGTGCGCGTTTGCAACCATATGGCCTGGGCTCATCCCAAAGCTTTCAACAGCCATCATGAAATAGTTAAAAACAAGAAGGACTATCGCCGCCCCTACAATATTGTAAAGTATATGGGAGTAAGCGGTTCTTTTCCCGTACTCATCAACCCTTGTCGCAACTATAGCCGCGGTTGATGTTGTTCCTATGTTCGCCCCCACCACAGCGGCCACAGCAACCGGCAAAGAAATTAGACCCTGTTCTGCGAATATCACCGCCAGGCCTGTTGTGACTGAGCTGGACTGGGCAATTATTGTAATAATAATCCCCGCTATGACCCCGCTGATGATATTGTTTGCCCAAGGCTGGTTCATCCATCCTTCTGATTTTAACGGTTGTATCGCAGACGAAATAAGGCTCATGGCGAACAGGATAAACCCCAAGTAGAATATGCTTTTTCCGATTATTCTGTATTTTCTTACCAGAGCAACCGCAAACCCAAGAAGTATTAATGAGGGCCCGAGCTCTTCAATGTTCAACGCAATCAGCTGCGCGGTAATCGTCGTTCCTATATTTGCACCTATGATTAACGGAACCGCCTGCCTAAATGTCATGAGAGAGGAATCGACAAAACTTATGACTATGGCCGTGAATGCGCTGCTCGATTGTATGCTTGCAGTTGCGATCGCGCCCACTACCGCTCCAACCCATCTGTTTTTTGTTGCCCCGCTTATTATTCTTTTTATCCTCTCCCTTGCGACCATCTGAATCTCGTTGCTGAGGTTTTCTAGCCCGTACAGAAAAAGAACGATCCCCACGAGCAGTGCAACAACTACGCCAAATTCCATGGAATCAAAACTCCATTTCTACATCGGGTTCTTTCCCTTCCCTAACCTGGACCTCCTTTATCTTCGCAACCCCTTTCAAATCCTCAACCATCTCCCCGAGCTGTACCGGAGAAAAAACAACCGCCTTTTTTATTTCCGCGTTCATGGGCATCTGGTTTGCCGCCTTGTGCTGTCTTATTTTCGCGACAATCTGGTTCAGCACATTTGCTTTTTCTATCGCGCTCTCGCTGAATATCCCGTTGGTTTCAGGCCATTTTGTTAAGTGGATGCTCCTCCCCTCCCTTTCCTTAAAAATCTCGTGGTATATCTCCTCGCTTGCATGGGGAGTGAAGGGGGCGAGGAGCTTTATGGTGCTGTAAAGCACATAGTCTAGAGCATACTGGGCCGCCCTTTTGCTCTCCTCATCCTTTCCGTATATCCTATGCTTTACATACTCCAAATAGAAGTCGCACACCTCATACCAGAAGAACATCTGTATTGCTTTTATCGCAACATGGAATTCAAAGTTTTCCATCGCCTCGCTCACCTGTGTTATAACTTCGTTCATTCTGCTAACAATCCAAACATCTATTTCCCTCAAAGGTTTTTTTGAGTCATCATAATCCGAAAGTGCGGCTTCTATCAGCCTTGAGGCATTCCATAATTTGTTCAAAAATAATTTTGCGTATTTTATATCCTCGTAGCTGAAAGGCCTGTCCTTTGCCATCGCTCCAGACATCGCCGCCCACTGCCTTATCCCATCCGCAGGATATTCTTTCATAAGGTCTGTAGGCTCTATTACATTCCCCAAACTTTTGCTCATCTTCTTTCCATCTGGCGCAAGAACATTTCCATTCAAAAGGATTGTTTCCCATGGCTTTTTTCCGGTTAAAGCAATCCCGCTCCTGTAGATAGTATAAAATGCCCATGTCCTTATTATCTCAACCCCTTGCGGTCTTAATGAGGATGGGTAGAATTTCTGCCATCCTGGGCCCGGCCAGTTCGCGATCACAAGAGGAGTTATGCTGGAATCCACCCAGCAGTCCAGCGTTGATGTTTCCGGTTTCATGCTCCCTCCGCATTTTTTGCATTTTTTCTCCTTTGCTTTTTCAGGAGAAAAAGGAAGCTCTTCCTCCCCTGCTGGCTCTATCTCCCCGCAGTTGCAGACATAGAATGGAATGGGCGTTCCAAAAACCCTCTGCCTGCTTATCACCCAGTCCCATTCCAAGCTGTTCGCCCAGTCGAAAAGATAGTTTATTCCAAACTCCGGAACCCATCTTATCTCCCTTGCCATTTCCTTTATTTTTTCCTTATTCTCTTTAACATTCGCAAACCATTGGTGCGAGAGAATAAACTCAACATCGCTTTTACATCTGTCATGTATTTTTACAACCTGCTTCAGCGTTTCTTGCTTTATTAATTTTCCATCTTTTTTCAGCTTCTCAACTATCCTCTCCCTCGCCTCTTTAAGCTTCAACCCGTTGAATTCACCAGCATTTACCAGCCTTCCAACCTCGTCTATGGCCTTTATAACTGGGAGGGAGTGCCTCGCCTGCCAAACAACATCCATCTTGTCTCCGTATGTGCAAACCATCACCAACCCAGTTCCAAACTCTTTGTCCACATCCGCATCAGCAATCGCCTTCACCTCTGCTCCGAGCGGTGTTATTATTTTTTTTCCTTCCAGCCCCGTGTACCTCTCATCCTTTGGGTTGAACATAACCGCAACGCACGCATGGAGGAGTTCTGGTCTTGTTGTGGCTATCTCAAGCTTTTTTCCGTCTTCGCTCTCGAAAACAATATAATTTAGTTTTGTATCCCTTTCATGCTCCTCTGTTTCCGCCTTTGCTATTGCAGAATGGCATGCCGGGCACCAAAGGACCGGATGCTCAGCCCGGTATATCATGCCTTTTTTGTACATCTCCAGCAAGGAGTACTGGACCTTCTTATGATATTCCGGGTCCATCGTTTTGTACTCATACCTCCAGTCCGGGCTGAAACCTAATTTTATCATCTGGTCTTTCATTTTTGCTATAAATTCCTCGGTCCATTCAACGCATTTTTGCCTGAACAGTTCTGCCGGAAGCCTTCCGTATTTTTTCTCCACCTTCACTTCTGTGGGGAACCCTTGCGTATCCCACCCCTGCGGGTAGTACACATTATACCCCTTCATCCGTTTATACCGCGCTACAAAATCAAAGTAGGAATAGCTCAGCACATGGCCCATGTGCAGCTTTCCGCTCGTAAATGGCGGAGGGGTATCTATGCTGTATCTGGGCCTGCTCTCGTCCTTCTCATCAAACCTGTAGATACTGTTTTCTTCCCAAAACCTCTGCCATTTTTCTTCCGTTGAAGTTTCATAATGTTTCCCGAGCATAGCAACCAACAGTTTTTTTGAAAAGAAGATTTTTTATTCTATCGCCAACTTTCTCAAGCCCGCAGCTACTCGTTTCTACTCTTTTCTTATCTCCTGCGTTGTGAAAATCCAAAGGGGCATTGTGCAGTTTGTTGGGCATGTGTTTATGCATCCTAGTTTTGTCCCGTCCTCAAAATCAGGACCCATCCTTTCGCTTGTTTCTATTGTATAATCTCCTGTGTTTCTGTTTCTATACCGGTAAATAAACACCTCTCCATCCTTGCATACAGCGGACGGCATGTATGCTGTTGTGGGTAAGGAGCGGGGCGGTTGAGGAAGGTTGAGATATCCGATAAGCCCGCTGTACTGATATCCTTTTTCAAATCCTTCTGTAAGATTTGTTGTCGGGTAGAATGTCTGATGCCCCCTATCATAAAACCTGAACAAAGGAATGCTTCTCTCCTGCTCGTTTTGGTATATGTAGCCAACAATGTACTGTCTTGTATACACCCAAAAGAATGACTTATCCCCTCCGCTCAAAGCAAAAGGAAAGCTTTTTGTCCCCGCGCACTGGTCCCTGCTCAAGTATGTTTTGTTGTTTGCGTCCGCAAACATCCAAAGAAGCCTTGTCTCCTCGGTTTTGTAATTTTCTATATAGCCGAGGGTTCCGACTATTTCTATATCCCTTCCAGCCAGCACTTCTTCCATGGGCGTGCTGTTTGGTGTCGGTGTTGAGTATAAATAACCCAAAAGTCCAAGAAGCTCAAGCGGATGCCCGTCGCTTTCAGTAAGCGTTCCGCTTTTTGAAACCACATACCCGAGGATCTCTCCGCTATTGCTCATTTTTGCATACTGGAAAAGAGGAGCAGTACCCTCTTTTTCTTCATTATAGACATACCCGACTGGCTTCTGCACCATAAATCCATTGAGGAATACCCCGCCCTCTGCGCATGGATGGGAGGAAAATAATGTATGCTTGTAGTAGTGAGGTGTTCCATCGCAATCATACCCAAACCAGCTTGCTATCCAGCATCCAAATGCCACCAGCCCCTCCCAAATCCAGGTCAGCACCTGAACAATAATTGTTACTATGAGCAGCACTAAACTAACAACAAGCCCTACGATCGCCTCTCCAATACCGGTTAAAAACTGCCCTAAACCGCTCCAAAAGTCTCCTGTAAACATCTCAATAAAACCATCCCCAATATCCTGTATTCCTACTAAAAATTGCGATATGGCAGAGCCTGCGTTCATCTTCAGGCCTGTCCACCCGTCTACATTGCTTTCCGGCATTCCCGCTGGTGCGTCTCCTCTATAAACAGCAACATACACCCTGTTCCATAATGGAATCGCGCCCAAATCCTGCCTCCTCCAATACTGTTCAAACCTTTCATAAGTTATTTCCTGCTGGTATCCCCATGGGTTGTATATCCCTATCACCCTTTCATACGTTCCCGGCGCGTCCCTCCTTTCCCTTAAGCAATGCGACACCGCAACAACCCAATGTCCATCCATAACATCTGTGCTTCCTTTTGTTGAAATCGCGATCATTACCGGAATGTTATGGTCTATAAACCACTCAAGCTTTTCTATGCTTCCGTCCACATACACTCTCGCATGCGCTCCCTGGCCCTCTGCGTAGGATGCTATTGAGAACGGGTCTGAGAAGCTTCCATCTCCCCAGCTCATTCTTATATGGTCGTCAACATCGCTTTGCGTGTACTCCCCAAGCCCAAGATACCTCAGGATATAAGCAAGAGAAGTGCTTCCGCATCCATTCCCTCTCTGCGCCGGAAGCCAGACATCTCCATCGCCAAACCTATCCCTTTCGAGCCTCCCGGTTCCATCTCTTTCGTATCCCCCATCCCTGACTACTCTTCCTATTTTCATTAGGTCTGTATCTTCACATGAGACCTGGACTACTGGCTCGCTTCCAAAATCCAATGGACGCGCAGGCCCTGCGTTTATATCCGGGAGAATTATTGTTTCGTTCTTTTCCCAAACATTGTTTGCTTCGTTCAGTTCTCCAACCCTGTTTTCCGGATCAACAACTATTCTCAGCGTGTATCTACCTGCATCAGGGAAAATCAGTACATCTGTTATTGTTTTATACTCGCCGGCGTTGATTACCGGCACCTCGTATGTTCTATTGGCGCAGCAGTACCAGCTAAAAACAGCTGTTGTTTCCCTGCTCGTTGCTTCTGTGCCATTGTTGCTTATAGTTATCTGCAAAACATTCACTCTCATCGCTTGGTTGTGGTCTAGTTTTGCGCTTACTTGTAGGTCCGGCACTCCATAAGAAAAAGCACAGAGCATTAAAATAAGAAATATCTCTTTTTTCATCCTCCCATCCTCATGAGTTCATCCTCAAATGTTACATACACCGCATCATCTTCATCTATCGCAACGGCAACCTGTGCTTTGCTTATGCTGTGGAAATACCCAACTGCGATCCCATCGTACTTTGTCCATTTTCTGTAATGTACCTTAACCAAACCAAACATAGGGTCGACAATGTAGGTCGCCCTTGCCTCATCTATTCCTATGATGAGCTCTTCCCTTTCGTCTCCCAAAACATCCCCAGCCGCCACTCCATCGTATTTTGTAAAAGGAATGTTTATCTTCCGCACGAGTTTTAGCGGCCTTCCCTCCCCAGCGTACCTAAATGTATATGCAACGCTTTTTTCAAGGCTGTTTTTATTCTCAAGGAATACAATTTCATCATGCCCGCCCTTCAATACATCCGCAATTACAATCTCATCATGCGTTCCATCGTTTGCTTCGTGCGTATACCTAAACTCATGGATGTCAACAGGGAAGGAGGCCGATTTTTTATCAATACTTCCTCCTGAAAAATCATATATATAAAGAGCATCTGAATCATCGGATGCTATCACCAGCTGGTTCTTTCTGCTTTCATAAAGCTTTCCTACGAGCAAAGCGTCGTAGTGGGTAAACCATTCATCAAACCCAATAACTAATCTTAGGGAATAATTCCCCGGCGAACCCGTTATTTGATAAACGTATATTCTTCCGTTATCTCCCGGGGCGTCCTCATCAACCGCTACTATTATCTCTTCTTTTTCATCGCCGTACACATCCCCCACAGCCACTCTATCATAAGGGGTGTATCTTATGGGTGCGTTCATGAGAAGCGTTCCGTTCCATGCGTATATCCGTATGTTCCCGCCTCCATCATCCTGCACCACTATTATTTCGTCTCTCTCGTCCCCAAGCACATCCCCGGCAACGAACCCATCCCATTTAGTAAAATCCGCAGAAAAGGAAAAGGATTCGCCGTACCCAAAATTCGTTATTGGCGGGGAGCAAAAATAATCCTCAAAAACGGTTTCTAAAATATAACACATCGGCGTTATCTTTAAGGATCCAAAGGTAGCAGACGGGCCGCACTCCATTTCAACATCCCGGCAGTACCTATAACCGATCTCTATTGGGTTTGGGTAGTTTGGAAGGCATACACATGGCGGGCAGCACTGCAAAACTATTTCAGCCTCTTTTTCCTTCCTGTTGTTTCCCTCCATCCCTCCTTCATCAACAGCGTTGTCTCCATCCGCTACTGCAGTTATATTATTCTTTGATCTATCAGGGTTCCATGTTCTAGAGAACCGCACCCCTTTCTCTTCGCCGGGCCCTAGCTCTCCAACCTCGTCCTCTCCAAAAAACTCACCGTTTATGTACAGCTTTGTCCTGCTTCTTCCCGCCTGAAGGTTTCCTTGATTTTTTATTTTGTATTTTATACTATAAATACCGCAGCTTACATTCTCAACCCATACATCCGTAATAATCAGGTCTGGTCTTTGGCATTCAAAAACTCTTTGGAGTTCGTTGTTGTTTTCGTTTGTTTCGCTTACCTCCCTTCTTGAATCAACAACAACCTTTATGGTTATGCTGCTCTCTAAGCATCGCGCCGGTTCAGAGAACCTTCCTTCTTTTTCTTCTCCGGCGCCCAACCCTCCTACCCTCGCCTCTTCTTTCATCGCTTGGTTGATGTACAAGGATACATTCGATTCTCCTGCTTCTCCCCCTCCGATATTTTTTACTTTATAATGCACATAGCTTCCGTTCAGCCAAACATCCATAACCGTAAGGTCTGGTTTTTCAGGGGGTTTGTAGCAGTACATCGGAGTTTTATAATCCAAATAATCGCAAACTATGGGCTGATTATTATCTAAATATATGAAATATCCGCTTTTTTCTCCAACCTCAGGGGTTATGCAAACCATTCCTTCCTGACATTTTTTTGGCACTTCATCCGGGCAGCCATCATCATCCATGTACTTGTTGAAAGTTTCCGGTGCATCAACACATTTGTCCTCTTTATCAGGAATACCATCATTGTCGCTGTCTTTCAGCGGTGCCCTAAAACAGTATTTTTCTTCCTCCGGCTCTCCCTGTACATAAACGTACCCGCATATTTCTTCGCTGCATTTTTCGTATTTGCCAAACTTTTTCTTCGCCTCGCTTTCTGTTAGGCACTCGCAACCTTTTTCACATTCTCTCTCTACTTCTATGTTGCATGAATGCCAATAGTCCGGGCCGTAGTATCCCTGCCCGCCTACTTGCGGCGCGATGTAATAGGACGGCCACACTACCCAAATCCCGGGTTCATCAAACTTTATGGACTTGTCAAATTCAAGCGTTTCCAAGCTTCCTATCTCTTTGTAAGAATAATCATAGCGAAGTGTTTCTATTTTTCCATCCGGCGTTCTTGCCCTCACATTTATTCCGTATTTCCCCAGCGATTTCGGCAGCTTATCAATATTTTGTATCTTAAAATAAACATCTACCCCCTGGCCAACATAAACAGGCTTCTTTCCCACAACTGAAAAATCCGTGAGTTTCATTAGGTCGCTGCTCGTATCCGGTCCTTCATAAGAGCAGATCGTTGCTCCAAAAAACAAAAAAGAAAACAAAAGAACTCCGAATAAAATTTTCTTAACCACCACGCTGCCCTATCTCTCGCAATATTTTTAAACATTCTCTTTGCTATATATTAATAACATTAATATATTAAAGGTGTTAATATGATACGCGCCGCTGTTGTCGGGGTCGGAAACTGCTTTGCAGGCCTTGTCCAAGGGATAGAGTACTACAAAAGACATCCTGAGAAAAAAGCCATAGGCATAATGCATGAGAAGATAGCCGGCTATTCCATACACGATATAGAGTTTGTCGCGGCTTTTGATGTAGGAAAGAATAAGGTCGGCCGTCCTCTTCATGAGGCGGTGTATGCAGAGCCGAACATGGTTAACTGGATCCCAAAGGAAGAGTTTCCGAAAAGCGATGTGGTTGTGAAGGAAAGCCCTGTTCTCGATGGGGTTGGGATATGGGTTGAGAACCGGGTTCAGCCCATAAAATCAAAAAAATCAACCAGCCAGCTGAAGAAAGAAATACTAAAGGAGCTTAAAGATGCCGGCGCAGAGGTGATAGTGAACTACCTTCCGGTTGGCTCTCAGAAGGCGACGGAATTCTGGGCGGGGGTTGCGCTAGAGAGCGGATGCGCATTCATAAACACTTTGCCTGTTTTCATTGCAAGCGAGAAAACCTGGGCATCTAAATTCAAAAAAGCCGGCGTTCCGATTGTTGGAGACGATGTAAAAAGCCAGGTTGGTGCCACGATTGTCCACAGAACTCTCGCAAAACTCTGCGATGACAGGGGTACGGTTATAGACAAAACATACCAGATAAATGTGGGCGGCAACACGGACTTTCTTAACATGAAAGAGCAGGAGAGGTTGCAGAGCAAAAAAATCTCAAAAACAGAGGCGGTTCAGTCCCAGCTCCGCCATCGCCTTCCGGATGATAAAATTTATGTCGGCCCATCCGATTTTATTCCGTTTTTAGGAAATACAAAATTGATGTTCATGCGCATAGAAGGGAGGATGTGGGCGGACATTCCTTTCAACATGGAGGTTAGGCTTGAGGTTGATGATAAGGCGAATTCTGCCGGTGTTGTTATAGATGCGATAAGGCTCGCTAAGCTTTCCATGGACAGGAAGATAGGCGGATCAATAGTTCCCGCATCTGCTTATTTGATGAAGCATCCTCCGGTCCAGCTCCCGGACAGCGAGGCTAAAAAACTTCTTGATGATTTTATAGCAGGGAAGAAATATGATAAAATCAGCTGGCCTTTCTGAAAAGGTTTCTTCTGAGCTCGGAAGGATTTTTGCGTTCCTTCCGCTCCATCCAAATTTAATTACTCTTTTTTCTGTTTTGTTTGCGGTTGCGGGTTTTATTTTTTCTTATTTTAGTTTTTTGCTTTATGCGTTTTTTTCTTTTTTTCTTGCGTTCTTTTTCGATGTTCTCGATGGCGCGGTTGCAAGGGCAAAAAAACTCGCAACAAAAAAAGGAGCATTTTTAGACGGGGTCGCTGACAGAGTTGTGGAATTCTTTTTGATAATTTCGTTGATGCTTTTCAACCTGCCCGATGTTGTTCTCCCCTCATGGTTATGGCTTGTTTCTATTTTGTTTTTCGGCTCTTGCATGACCTCTTTTGTTAAAGCATACGCGCACCACAAAGAGGTTTTGAAAAAAGAAGAGGCGGAAAAATTAGGAGGGATTTTGGAGAGAGGGGAAAGAGGGGCTTTGCTTCTGCTAGCATTTTTGCTCGTTGTTTTAAATTATAATTTCTACGCGAGTTTGTTGCTTGTTTTTATTGCGGTTCTTTCTTTTGCGACTTTTGTATATAGGGTTTTGGGGTGTTATTAGAGTGTCGAAAATTTAAAACATTTTTAACCGGTATTCGCTTCGCTTCTCGTAAAAGATAAGTAAAATAGAAGGGTAGAAAAGCGAGGTGAGTTTTATTTTTTTATTTATTTCTTTTTTTTATTTTTTGTTTTTTGCGACAGCGAATTTTTTGCGAGATAATTTGCAACAGGCGCGGTGTTATGAAAAAACGTTAAGTATTTAAAGACTAGGTGAGAAAATAGAAGTGAGGTGATGGAAATGGGGATTGATCTATCTGTGAAATATGGTGGTAGCACATATACCATAAACCTCGCTTCTGAAAATGATAAAAATCATCTAGTCAAACTATTAAAAAATTTGAAAGATGCCGAACCAGATAAAGTTGTTGATTTTCTTTCTGCATTACAAGGTGAGGAAAATGTAACTAAGGAGAAAATAGATACAGCTTACAATAAATTTTTTGGGTTAGCCCCAACACCAAAAAAATTACCTGATAATTATAATCTACCGCAATCACAGAACGACCTATTCTCACTTATACCCGAACCGAAGATACATTTAGGTGAAGAAGGAAGCGTTGGCACCTTTGAGATAGGGGTCAGCAGCGGGTCTTCTACGGAGTGGAGTACAACAATAGGAAACAAAAAATATACGTTAACATTAAGGTTTGATCCAAATGATTCATCTGCAAACTATACTGCTGTTTCATTGGCTATTGGCGAACTAACTTCTCCTGAGCAAAAAGAACAGTTTATAAGTATACTGCAGACGAAATCTAATGCGGGAACATTAATAACAAAACAAATAATAGATAAAACTGTTAGTGAGGTTTCGGGGCAAAAGTACACTGTTGGACGATAATATTAACTTAATTTCCATTTTTTTAATTGATTATTTAAACTACTTAACTTCCAGCTTCCTCTGTAGGACATTCTCCAGAGTTTTCCATTTTTTTCTTATATACTTCTCCGCCTTTTTCAGGTTTTCCTTATTTCTCAAAAATTCAATAGTTTTCTCGTCCGAAGGATAGCCGGAGCCGAAATCCCCAACAATTTCATGGAGTTTTTCCACCTCCCTATCACGGGTAACTTTTGCGCATATGCTTGCGGCTGCAACGATGGGGAAATTCTCATCTGCTTTGTGCTCTGCCTCAAATTTGAAAACCCCGAATTTTTCCATTCTTCTCCGGAAAACCCACTCGTATTTATCCGGCATGTCTATGATTACATTGTGGCATCTTACTTTTTTCATAAGCTCCGCCATTATAGAAGCTTCAATATCATTAAGGCTCATCTCATCCATTAATTTGTTTATTTTTTCAGCAGAAATTGTCTCAACAAAAAATTCGCAGAACTTTTCGAGCTCGCCGAGAATTCTCACCCTTTCTTCGGGAAGAAGCTGTTTTGAATCCTTTTTGCAGAGAGAATTAAGCTTTTTCTCATGTCTCTCGGAGCATTTTGCCAAGCATACAACCAGCGGACCTATTACAGGCCCTCTTCCGGCCTCATCTATTCCGCAAAGCATCATGACATTATTGCTCTCTTCTCGATTATTACATAGTCACCGATGGCCATGACGGTTTCATAGGGCACAAGAACATTCCCGTCTTCTTTTCTCATCCTTTCAGCAAGCATGTTGTCCGGATTTGGCTCAACTATAAGCTCCTCTATTTTTCCAGAAAGCTCATTTATGTTTATATCAATAACCCTTCCGAATTCCTCCCCATCGTTCGTTACTACCCTTTTTCCCGAAAGCTGTCTCGCGAGCAGGTATTTTGCCATGTGACCACCGTTTTAGAATTCTGTTAAAAGGTTTTTAAACTTAATGTTTATGGCTGGAGCCACTCTATCTCAAAATAACTGTTCTTTCCTTCTTCAAGCTCTATCCTTTTTATATCATAGTAGGTTACGCTGCTTTCCCTGTCAACTATGGCGAGAAGAAGCTCGACGCCGTCCTCCCTGCATTTCTCAAGCGCAGAATAAAGAAAATCGCCGCTAATCATGGAATCCTCTGAGATTGCGAAGAGATAAAACCTTGGCTCGCCTGTTTTCGGGTTTGTCGCCACTCCGCCAGCCCGGTGGTAGAGCATGAAATGGGGCTTTACTTCTTTTGGCTTTTTCATCTCCTTTGGAATCGCCAGTATAAATGTTTTCCTAACCCCGTGTGCCACCCTTATCGCCCGGCTCCAGTCAGAGGCAAGCAGCGTTGCTTTTCTTGGGAACACATGGAGAACATGCTTTGAGTGTATCCACTCCTTATCCTGCGAGGGGTTTACCCCCGGCATGTATATCCTGAAGTGGCTCCCGAACTTGAAGCCCGTCTTCACAACATACCCCCTTTCTCTCCATTCCTCATATATTTTGTATATATCCTTGAAGTAGGGTATCCTTTTCTCGCCTTCAGAAAGTATCTTTTTTCCATCAACCTCCAGAATATTTTTCTTCCAAAGATAGATGGCTTCGTAGCTGTCGAGAACATAATTTTTTCCGAGATGGGAAATCTTGTACATCCCAAGCTGGCCGAACCAGTGCTTCATGTAAAGCTCTTTTCCAACATCATAATTGTCGCAGGAGACAAAAAAATTTTCCGGGTCAAATTTCCCGCTCAACCTGAGCATTATCTCCTCAGTTTTTCTGCTTCTGTATGTTTTCACAACCCGCCCTCTCCCCACTTTTTTCTCTTTCTCCGGAAGCGCCACCAGACCCCTGTTCCTCCACTCCCTGAACGCAAAATACTTTGCAAGCACTCCTTTTTTTGCCCCTTCCTCAAACATTTTTTCAATAGGAACTTCCTTTCCATTTTTGAAAATTCTAAAATTCCTTATATCTGCAAGGAAAAGCGCTTCGTAGAAGGAGAGAACAACGGTGCCCTTTCTGTTCTCGCCAAAAAATCCATTAATGAGTTTGGTTGTTTCTTCCGCATCAGAACAGTAAAACTCCTTTTTCCACTCTATCACTGTTCCACCCTTATGCTCCCACCCTTATTTCTAACATAAACCAGCCCGGAGAAAGTTCCGGAAGAGGAGAAACTGCACGGAAGCTCCTCGCTGTGCGTGCCGTTCCCTCCGCTTTCTTTTATTGTTATTGCCTTTCCGCTCCCGCCTATCTCCACCTCGCTTTTCAGCTGTATCTTCCTGCTGTTTCCGTCCCCGAGAACGCACACCTCTTTCATGGCGTGAGAAAGGTCGCTTGCATCCGAAAGGAACATCGCTTTCTTATATCCGGCTTGCTGCGCGTTGTTTGCGCTTATGAGCGCATGCAGAGAAAATGATAATAAGGTTAGAGCAACCAGCGTAACCAGCAGGTACTCTATCGTTACTTGGCCCTTCATACTCTATTTGCACATCCCATTTATGCACTGGCCACTTTTGCAATCAGCATCGGTTATGCATGTTTTTTCCATTGCCTTAGTTATCTGCTCTGTTTTATTCTGAGCGGCCTCTCCGCTATGTTGCGCCGTCTGCAAAAGGTAGTTTGCCGCAATTGCAACAATCGCAAGCACAACAGCCAGCAGTATTATCATCTCAGCGGACAGTTGTCCCTTCATTCCATCACCCCATACAATTTTGCAAGTAATATTTTAAACCCTATCTTATGTACGAGATCTCCTTCTGCTCCCCGCCCATATATTTCTTTACCTCGTCTTCTATCTGCTTTATCGCAACCTCCCCTTCCTTCGCGACCTTCTCGAGCTCTTCTAGGTTTATCCTGAAGCCGAGATATTTTGAAAGCAGTTCAACAACCTTTTTCGCGCTCGCGGCGTCCACATACCCCCCGTGGGTTTCACCCATCAGGCATATTCCGTCAATTTTATTCAGGCCGGCAAGCGCCGGAAGAACTCCTGCAATCCCGATTATCGAACCCCTTGCCTCCCCGAAAACCACCCCGATTTTTTTGAATTTTTCGATCATTTTTTTGTTGTTCGCGGAGCCGAAAACCCGTTTTGCTTCGGTCAGCTTCCCAGTGCTATACCCGCCTATCGTAATTATTTCCGTTATCCCTATTCTTTTTGCATACTCGATAACCCTGCCAGCTAATTCGTATTGGCCTTCGGGGGTCAGCGCCTGCACATCGCCAAGCATTACTACGAAAGGCCGTTTGCTTCCTCTTCCAATATAGAAGGAATTCTTAAGCATCCTCATCCCGCCCTTCTTATTCATCAGCACCTGGTGCGGAAAATGGGGGGAGTACAGGTCAGCAATCTTTTCAGCCCTGAGCTTCTTCACAGTATATTTGCATGCGACCCTTCCAACAAGACCTATACCGGGCAGGCCGGTGATGAGCACACCGTCCTTTAATTTTATTTTTTTCCTCTCTATGATCGTTGTCTCCTTCATTCCAATCCCCTCTCCCTTCTTCTATATTTTGCATATCTGTCCGAAGCTTTAAAAGGCGCCGGATGAGGATTTATGGTTTTCTTTCCGCAGTGGGTTTCTCTCAGAGTGTACGCGCCGCACGCGGTACATTTTCTAATATATCTCACTTCTTCACCCTCTCCCAGGTGAATTCGGCGTCCCTTCCCTTTACGCCCTTTTCGACCGCCTCCATCGCTTCCTGAATTTTTTTGTTTGCCTTCTTGAAATCCGCGTCCGCAGCAGTGATGGAATATCTCGGCGCCCCAAGATATTTTATTTCGCCGAATTTCTCGGCATCCGCGAGCACCTTTTTTATGAGCTCAACCCCGTTGCTTTCATAAACTTTCAAGCTGAATACCGCCTTGGCCCTTGCCACAGGCTTTTTCACGCTCTTTTTTACTATACCAATTATAATTTCCTGCGCCTTTTCCGGAAAAGGTATCCCTTCAAACGCTGTTTTTCCTTCATCAAGAATGCCCACGAGAAAATTGTCCAGCGAGCCGTATTTTTTCTCCGCTTCTTCTGCTATTTTCTGCACATCCGCCTTAACTTTCGCCTGGTCCACCGCAACCTGAATGATTTTTCTCGCCCTCTTTTCCTTGTTGAACGCTTCCAGCTTTTTCCTCTTCTCCTCTTCATTGACTCTTTTCAAAGAAACATCAACCTGGCCCTTCGCCGCGTCCACCCTTATCACTTTCAGAACAAGCATCTGGCCTTCGGAAATAAATTCGTATATATTTTTTATCCATCTCGGCGCGACCTCGCTCAGATGCAGAAACCCGTCTACCTTATACTCTGTAAGTTCGCAGAACGCGCCGTAGTCAAGTATTTTTTTTACTCTTGCAATAACAAGCTCGTTCTCTTCGGGGAGTTCAGTCATATTCTTCCACGACCTCTCCGCCGGCCAGAATTCCGTTACCGCCCGTTGGCTCCATCAGAACCGCGCCGCATTTCAGGCATTTCACCTGCAAAGATGCTGCTGTAAAAATAACCTGCTCGTTGCCGCATCCCCTGCACCTCACCTTTATGAACCTGCTCATCCCTTCACCTCTTTATCTCCGCTTTCCTTTTTGTTCTTGTTCCTACAACCTTTTCATGTGATTTTTTGCATTCCGGACAGGAAAGCATCAGTTTCTGGCGTTTTCCTTGTTTTTTGACTGTTTTTTCTCCTGCTCTCTTTCCCCCATGCCCTTTCAGTTTTTTCTTGTGTTTGCGCGTACCAAAAGACATTCCGCGCGCCCTTCCCTTGCCCGCTATTTTAACAGTATGCACCGTGTGTTTTTTGCAGTGAGGGCAGTATGTTCTCATCTCTTTTGGAACCTTCATGAAACCACCTCTTCAGCCAATCTCGCTTTTAACAGCATGTTCGCTTCTTCAGATGGAAGCACAACCTCCTCCTCCTTTCTAAAAGGGCCGTAGATTTTTCCATCGGGTGCGGTGTATGCCTCAACCTCTTTGACCATCCTTACCTTCTTAACCCTCTCCTTTTTAACGCTTTCCATTTCCTCCCCACCGAAATTTCTCCTGTACTCGTCTATCATTTTTTTTATGGAATAGAAGAGCTCCTTCTCTTCTTTTGTAAGGTTCTCGCTCTCTATCCCCCTCGCCGCAAGGAGCACGATTTTCTCCTCCCTTTTTTCCATTATTCTCTTTATTATTCGCTTTACATTATCATATTCCCTGAGCACCATCACGCCTCCGCCAGTTATCCTTACCTCAAGCTCCACCGCATACTCCTTTGCCTTTTCGTAAAAATCCTCCGGCAGGGGCACTAGCGAAGCCTGCGTTATCTCCTGTCGCTCAATATCTCTCAGGACAGAATAACTTATCATCGCTTCGATTTGGGAGGAGAATTTTTTTAAATCTTGTGCCAAAGATTACAGCATTTGGCGGAAAACAGGCCTTTTGCTAAGCAGTTTAGGGAGGGCAAGTTTTTCAAACGGCAACCCGCGATTAATTTTTTCTATTTTTTTCGCTATCTCCTCTATGCCCATCTCCTTCTTCTCGCCGCTTTCCCTTATTGTTACAGCCAGCTTCCCACCCTCCATTTCTTTATCTCCAACAACTGCTATATAAGGAACCCATTCCCTCTCTGCGCTTCTTATTTTTTTGCCTAAGCTTTCCTCCCTGTCGTCTATATCGTACCGCACATCTTTTCCTTCAATTTTTTTCGCAATTTTTTTGGCATACTCGAGATGCCTTTCGCTGATGGGTATTATCCTAAGCTGCGTTGGCGACAGCCAAACCGGAAGAATTGCCTTACCCCCTTTCTGCATCTTCATCGCTTCCTTCTCAAGCAGCGCATACACCACTCTTTCTAAACTACCGCTCAAACTCGCATGCAAAATCAAAGGCCTTTTCTTCCCGCCTTTCTCATCGACATAGTTTATGTCATAGGTTTCTGCGTTCTCCACATCTATCTGCACGGTTGTGAGCGCGCTCGCCTTCTCCGCGGAATCAATAAAATTGAATTCAAATTTTGTTATAAAATATGCGTATCTCTCATCGAACATTTCAACAAGTATCGGCCGGCCTATTTTTTTCACAAGTTTTTTGTACCATTCTTTATTCTCCTCGTAAAAATTCCTGACTATCCTGAAACCAACTTCTGTGTTCTCATACAGCCCGACGCTTTCCAGCCACTCTATCCCTTTCTCCATCTGCTTCTCAAACTCCTCCTTCGCCCCTTCCATGTCCGCTACAAGGGTGTGCATATCCGGCATCGTGAACGCCCTCAGCCTTTTCAGCCCGGCGAGCTCCCCGCTCTGCTCCCTTCTAAAACTGTACCTCGTGAGCTCGTACATTTTCAGAGGAAGGTGTTTGTAGCTTATCGTCATGTCGTGGCTTATCAAAAACTGGCCGAAGCATGCGGCAAACCTTAAGAAAAATTCCTTCTCCTCGCTCTTCACCACATACTGCCTAGCCGGAAATCTGTTCAAATATTTTTTCAACGCAGGATGCTCATAATCATACATCAGGGGCGTTTCCACCTCCATCGCCCCGTATTCAATGCAGAAATCCGTAATCCATCTCTCCAAAAGTTTTTTTATCAGCCTTCCTTTTGGATACCACCTGAAATTTCCAGGGTCGGTTCCGGGTTCGTAGTCCACGAGCTCGTGCTCCTGCATTATTTTTATGTGCGGCGGCTCCTTTTCATACACCCTCACTTTTTCTGTTTCGTATTTCATGAATTTTCTCAGGTTTTCGTGCTTTGCGTAGTTGAATTTTTCAACAGGAATCAGCTCACCGTTCAAATCCATTATGTAGAATTTGCTTTTCATTTCTTTCTCTTTTTTCAAGGATTCGCTTACTCTTTCTTTTCTCCCTTCTCCGCCTACTTCTTTTATTTCCCTGCTCAGCTCGCTGAGGGGATGGCCCTTTGCTTTCAGCGTGAACGCTTTATACCACCCGAACGGTGCATGCTTTACAGAATACCCTTTCTCTTTCAGAACCCTTTCGCCCTCCTGCAGAACCTCCATCGCAACCGAAGGGCTTGCGGGGTTTGAGGTTAGATGAACGTATGGGTAGAGGACGATGTTTTTTGTTTTCACCTGCTCCGCAACGTTCATCACTTCTTCTGCATAGGATTTTGCTATTTTTACGCTGTCTCCCTTCTCAACAGAAGTGAAAACAACCAGGCATTCCTTCTCTTTAAGCTCCTTTATCCCCTCCTCCGCCTGCTTTATTGCCTTGCTCTTTGTTTCCACTTCTATATAGTCGCTGTGGATGGTAAGGATTCTCATGGATGGAAAATGAATAAAAAGATTTAAATTTGCAACCCTCCTCTTTATCTTATGAAGCACCCTGTATTCTTCGCGCCTGCCGGCGTTCCGATCCAATGCATGGAGAGGAGCACGCTCGGAGGGGTGAAATGCACCGCAGAGCTTGGGCTGAATTCTATGGAGATGGAGTTCGTGCAGGGTGTAAAACTAAATATAAAAAAGGCGAAAGAAATAAAAGAAACGGCCCAAAAACTTAACATAAAACTGAGCTCCCACGCTCCTTATTTCATAAATTTTTGCAATAAAGACAAAAAATCAACATCTTTCAGAAACCTGGAGCAGTCGGCAGAAGTCACAGAAGCATGCGGAGGGTACATCACCGTTTTTCATCCCGGCTTTTACGGAAAGTTCAGCAAGGAGGAGGCATACAGGGTTGCGAAAAGTTTGCTGGAGGAAGTGGTGGAGAGAATAAATAAAAAAACAAAAAATGTTCTGCTTGGGGCGGAGACGGTCGGAAAGAAAACGCAGTTTGGCGGGCTGGACGAAGTGATAAAACTTTCACAGGAGGTAGAGAGGGTTTGGCCAGTTGTGGATTTTGCCCACATGCTTGCGAGGGAGCAGAATACAAAATTCAAAAAAGAAGAAGACTACATAAAAGTTTTTGACATGTTGGAAAAAGAAATTCCCGGCTACACTAAAAAAATGCACATTCATTTTTCCGAAATAGAATACACGGAGGCCGGGGAAAGGAACCACCTCCCTCTCGGCACAAGATACGAACCCGATTACAGGCCGATGCTGAAAGTAATAAAAAATAATGGATATTCCGCGATGATAGTTAGCGAAAGCCCGAAAATAGAGTTTGATGCGATCAAGATGATGAGGTTTTACGAGGAGCTAAAATAAACCGGTACATTAAATACGCTGCAATAAGAAAAACTACCGCCGCGTATACTGCAATATCATAGTTCTGCTCCCCTCTTATACCTACATCAAAGCTGTTGGTTTCCAAGGCGTAGTTTTCGGCTTCTATAATATATGTACCAGCCTCGCTCAACCTAATCTTTATCTCTCCGGCGTAATCCGTGCGCATTACAAGCTTTTTTCCGGATGGGTAGGTTATGGTTATCTTTTCATCCGGAATTCTTGCTACCCCGCTTGTGAATGTTATCGTAATTCCTTCGTCCTTGAATGCCTCGCCGGTTATTTTAAACTGCGCCCTTTTTACCCCGGCCTCTTCTTTTATTTTCGGAGGAATAAGCATCCTCTTCCCCCCTTGTTTAGCCATCTCCTTTGCCGTTTCGTTTATCCTGGCCATTTCATCCATAATCGCCCTTTTGGTTTCCAGCATTTCCCTTGCTTCTATAAGCGCTGTTGTGTTGTATTCAAACGGCCCGCATATCCCTTCCAGCACAAGAGGGTTTCTTGTATTTTTTTGAGAGAGGATATTCGCTTCAATAATCGCTGCCAGCATCTGCTCAAAATTTTCAGGGGTGTATGCAAAAGGGCTGATCAGCTCGTCCACCCTATTTGAGTTCAAGGTTAGATTTATGATTGCTTCCGCATGCTCCGTAGTTAAGTTCTTACGTACAGCAACGCTTCCGCACCCCCCTATTCCCATGCAGTTCTCAAAATATTCTATGCATTCCTTCTCCTTTTTTCTGCTTTTATCAAACGCGTCTATTTTTATTATTAGATTTTTTCTGAACTCCTCCATCCCGCTGCCGTTTATTTTGTTGAAATAATAATTTTGAAGAATTTTTTCTATCAGCGTTGCATTCTCAACGATATAAAAATTCTCCTCAATTCCCACGATGAAGGATTTTGAAAGGTTTTTATCCGCAATTGCGATGTAGTAGTACTTGAAGTTATACGCCGCCTCTTCTATTCCGTATGTTTCGTTTTCGTAAAGATGGTTGCTGATATACTCGTCTAGGGTAACGGAAAAAGCAAGAGACAAAGCAAAAAACAAAAAAACCGATTTTTTCATCCTACTCCTCCAAAATCGACCCTTATCCTTTCCCTCCCAGCCTTCACATAAACTGCTTTTTTTGCGATCGCTTTTCCCATCGCATATGCCTTCATCCTGTATTTTTTTGCTGTTTTCATTATCCCATCAACATTCTTTTCGTTTGCAACAACAACCATTCCTATTCCCATGTTGAATGTTCTGTACATCTCCCTCCAGCTTCCAACCGATTTATACAATTCCATGAAAATTTCAGGCGGCTCGATCGCTTCTATCTCAAAACCTCTCCCGAGCCTTAAGAGCTTGCTGTACGCTCCGCCAGTTATGTGCGCGATTCCGTTCGCAAGGTTTTTTTCAACGATCTCCATAACCGGCTTTACATATATCTTCGTTGGCTTGAGCATCTCCTTCCCCCAAACCCGCGTATTCAGAACCCTTCTCGCAAGAGTGTATCCATTGCTGTGCAGGCCGGAGCTTTCAAAACCAACCACAACATCGCCGGGTTTTATTTTTTCGCCCGTAATCAAATTCTCAACCCTTCCAAAAGCGGTAAAGGCAAGGTCAAAGGGCTTCTCCCCGCCTTTTATTATGTCCGGCATTATGGCTGTTTCCCCCCCGACAATTTCCATCCCTGCCTCCTTTGCTCCTTTAAGCAGGCCGGTTATTATCTCCTTCACAAGCCATTCATCCTCCTGAGCAAGCGCCAAGTAGTCAACCCCATAAAGGGGCCTTGCGCCGACGCACACCAGGTCGTTTGCGTTCATCGCAACCGCGTCAATCCCAACCGTGTCGAATTTGTTCATCTCCTGCGCAACAATAACTTTTGTTCCAACCCCATCTGTATGCATCGCATACAGATCTTTTCCCATCCTGAAAATTCCCCCATAATGCCCCTTTACCATTCCACCTATCCTGCTGTTTATCCACCCCTGTATCCCCCTAACTTTTTTTATATCAACATTATATTTCATGAATTCCTTTCCGATGAAAGCATTTTAATATTTTCTCTTTGAAATTCCATACTGGTGGTAACATGCTTTGGGTAAATATATTTTTTGCGCTGGTTCAGCTTATTGTTGGAGTTATTTTTGCTGCGGGCTCTATCTATTTTGCGATGAACCTCCTGGACAGGTTCACGAAAGGAATGCGAGAAGTGAGGGAGCTCAGGAAAGGAAACGTTGCCGTTGCAATATATGTTGCCGCGTTTATTTTTTCCATCTCTTTGGTAATAGAGAGCGGAGTTGCGCAGATAGTTTCAGCGTTCAATCCAGAATCCGCGCCAGCAGTGATAGTTCTGGTCGTTGTTTTAAATGTAATAAAGCTTTTCGTGAGCGTGCTTCTTGCAGTTGTTGCGATATACCTCGCCCTCCACATTCTGAACAAGATTACGCCGGAGATAGACGAGTTTGAAGAGATAGCAAGCGGAAATGTTGCGGTCGCCCTTTTCACAGCCGCAATACTCATATCCGTAAGCTTCATAATACGCGCGGCTGTTTCAAACCTGAGCGAGTTCTTGGACCCGGTGTCCCTTGCGTTCATGCTCTACAACAGCGGTGGCTGAGATGGAATTTTCCGAATGGTACACGAACATTTTGAAGGATGCAGAGCTTGTTGACCTTAGGTATAATGTTAAGGGCTTTCTGGTTGTAATGCCCTGGGCAATGAAAACGATCAAGCTGATATATGATGCATACGAAGAGGAGCTTGAAAAGGACGGCCAGATGCCAACTAAATTCCCGGTTGTTATCCCGGAGAGTTCGCTTAAAAAAGAAGAGGAGCACGTGAAGGGTTTTGAGGGGGAGGTTTTCTGGATAACAAAAGCCGGGTTTAATGAGCTTGATGAGAGGATGGCCCTCCGCCCGACTTCTGAAACAGCCATGTACCCTTTATTCTCCCTCTGGATACAGGGAAAAAAGGACCTTCCGTTAAAGGTATACCAAACCGGGGAGGTGTGGAGATATGAAACTAAAGCCACCAGGCCTTTTATACGCGTCAGGGAGATAATGTGGATAGAAACGCATGATGCATACGCTACAAAAAAAGAGGCAATGGAACAGGTAAAAAAAGATATTGAGATCGCCAGAAAGGCCATAGATGAAAAGTGCGGGATTCCGTTCTGCGTCTTTCAAAGACCCCAGTGGGATAAGTTTGCAGGCGCAGATGATACATACGCAGCGGATACGGTAATGCCGGATGGAAAGGTGCTACAGATTGCGACGACGCACATGCTCGGCCAGAATTTTTCAAAGGTTTTCAACGTAAAATACATGGATGATGATGGGAGCGAGAAGTATGTATGGCAGACCTGCTACGGGCCGGGCATAAGCAGAATATACGCGGCGCTTATAAGCGTCCATGGAGATGAGAAGGGGCTTGTTCTTCCGTTCAATTTAGCGCCCGTGCAGATTGTTGTTGTGCCCATCTACAAATCCGAGAACAAAAAGAAGATCGATGAGTATGCCGGGAAAATAATTTCTTCTCTTGAAGGCCTGCGCGTGCATTACGACACCTCGGACAAAACGCCCGGCTTCAAGTACAACTACTGGGAAATGAAGGGTGTTCCGATAAGGATAGAAATAGGAGAAAGAGAGGCGGATAGCGGGAAGGTTGTTCTGGTTAGGCGGGATACGAGGGAAAAACAGACGGCTGATTTGAAAAATTTGAGGTCTTTAGTTGAAAAAACAGCAGAGAAAATGTTTTCAGACATTAAAAACAAGGCGAGGAAAAGGTTCGACTCATTGACCCATGAGGCAGAGAAGATGGATGAAGTTGAGAAAAAATTGGGTTTCGGTGGGTTTGTTAAGGTCCCTTTCTGCTCAATAAAAATGGACGGGAAAGAATGCTATGAGAAAATAAAGGAGAGGATGCATGCAGAGGTGCGCGGGGTGAAGTTTCCAGAAGAAGAAAAACCGGAAAATGAGAGATGCGTTGTCTGCGGAAAAACCGCTAAACATTTTGTGTATCTTGCGAGGCAGTATT